>NZ_JBHWDS010000011.1:53559-176813 GCF_042734615.1 Kitasatospora sp. NPDC059646 | reverse complement strand
GGGCGAGGCGGCCAGGGGTGACGGGCCGTCAGCGGCGCGCGGCACGCCGGGTGGCGGCGGACGCGGCGCGGCCGGGGTCGGCGGCGGGCGGCCCCGCGTCGGTGCACCGGGCCGGCGGGCGGCGGGCACGCAGGCGCTGCGATCTCCTCTCGTCCGTGGCCGGGGAGTGCCGCACGGGCCCGCACGCGCGGGACAGGAGGTGACGGGGGGTGCGCCCGTGCGCCGGTGGCCGCCGCGGCAGGTCGGGCACGACCTGTTCCGACGGCTGGCGGGGCGTCACCTGACGGCTCCTCGGCTCGCGGGCGGTGAAGCGGGCGGATCGGGGCATACGGGTGCCGGGCCGGGTGAGGAGCGGCCCGGGTCGAGCGAGGAGGCGGTCCGCCGTGACGGTTGTGCTGTGTCTGGGTGTGCTGGTCGGCTACGCGCTGGGCGCGTTCCTGACGGCCCGTTCGGTGTTCCGGCGCTGCCGGGCCGCGTACTTGGCGGGCCGCACCGGCTCCGGCGGCGCGCACACCGTGGGCGCGTTCGAACGGCAGGAGCGCCAGCAGGCCGAGGCCGTCGCGCTGAGTGCGGGCGCGCTGTGGCCGGCCGCTGTGCCGCTCCTGCTGCTGCGCCGGGCGGTCGCCGCCCTGGTGCTGGCCCGCCCGGACGGGCGGGTCCGCCCGGAGCCGGGCGAGGTCGCGGAACGGATCGACGACCTCGAACGCGCCCTGGGGGTGGGCCGGTACGCCGCTCCCCCGCGCACCGTCCCGACGCGCATGCCGGGCCGCGACGGGGGCAGGCGGGCCACGGAACTCCCTACCACGAGGAGGACGTCGTGAGCATCGAGCAGGAGCGCAACGTCGCCGGCGCGGACCTGACGGGCTATCGGGTGGAGGCCGAGGACGGGCGGATCGGCAAGGTCGACCGGCACACCGCGGAGGTCGACCCCTCGCACCTGGTGGTCGACACCGGCCCGTGGATCTTCGGCCGCGAGGTGCTGATCCCGTCCGGCACCGTCCGGCGGATCGACCCGGACCACCGGACGGTGTGGGTGAACCGCACCAGGCAGGAGATCAGGAACGCGCCGGTCTTCCACACCGGCCGGCACACCGCCGGCCTCGACCAGACCCACCGGGGCGGCGGCGGCCCGCTCGGCGACACGTTCTGAGGCCGGGCGCTCCCTCAGGCCGCGTGCAGGGCGGCCAGCCGGGCCAGGGCCAGACCGCACAGCAGCGCCGACACCCCGGCCACCGGCAGCGCCACTCCCGGGGCCGGACCGCCGGCGCCCGCCCACAGCGAGCCCGCCGCGGTGAGCACGCTCAGCACGGCGATCACCGCGGCGAGCAGCCGGGGCCGGTGGGCGAGCCGGGTGGCGGGGCCGGGGGCGCGGGCGAGCCGGCGGTCGAGCGCGGGCTCCTCCTGGCGCAGATGGCGTTCGATGTCCGCGAGGAGGCTCTGCTCCCGGGCGGTCAGTCGGCTGCTCATGAGGTTCGCCGCCTTCTTCGAACGGGGTCGTCACGGGTACGCCCCCGCGTCTGCCCGCTCGGGGCCGTCCGAAAAGGCGGCCCCTCGGATGCCGACGCCCCGGATCCGGGAGGGCGCGGAGCGGGCGGTCAGGCCGGGAAGTGGTGGCCGTTGAGCATCGCGTCACCGAGCGGGGCGAGCGTGTGCAGGACGGCGCTGCCGCGTCGGGTGGTGGTGATCAGGCCGGCCCGGCGCAGTACCGCGGCCTGCTCGCTCGCGGTGGGCTGGGACGCGCGGATGCGTTCGGCCAACTGCCCCGTGGTGCACGGACCGTCGCCGACGGCGTGCAGGGTGCGGGCCCGGGTGCGCCCCAGCAGCGCGGACAGGGCGCTGTCGATCCCCTGGCGGGACGTCGTCAGCAGGGCGGCGGCGTCGGTGAGGCGGCGCACGACGGGGAGGAAGAGCAGGACGGGCGCCTGCTCGTCGAGGGCGTCCGTGTAGGTGCCCGGCCTGGTCTGGCAGAACGCCGACGGGACGAGGAGCAGGCCCCGGCCCTTCAGCTCGACGGTGCCCGCGAGAGCGCCCCTGCCGATCTCCAGCACCGGCGGCTTCCACCGGAACTCCGGCGCGAGTCCGGCGAGCATCGCCTCCGGCCCGTCCTGGGCGAGCCTGAGCGCGTGCCTGGTCTGTTCGGCCCGCAGGCGGGACGTGATCCGCTGCCAGTGCGGGGCCACGGCGGTGCCGTGGACGTCGCGGAGGAACCCCAGCAACTCCTCGCGGTCCGCCCGGTCGTGTGCGACGTCGCCCCACGCCAGGCCCGGCCAGGGAGCGGTGCGGCGCGAGTAGCGGGCCCGGGCCTCGGCGGCCCCTTCGAGTTCGGCGCGCAGGAGGTCCGCCGGTGCGGCCCGCAGCGCCTCGATCCCCTCCTCGAAGGACGGCGCGGCGCCGGTGACGGTGAACAGGTCGACGATGGTCTCCCGGAAGAGGGACGAGGCCGCACGGGCCGAGACCGGCGCGCGGGTGCGGGCGTCCTGCCGCCATCCGTCGAACATCGCCCTGCCGTGCGGCTGTTGAAGGGTCGTCGCCGCGTGGAGGGTCTCCGCCAGCGGGCCCCAGGTGGCCGCTATCCGGGTCCGGGCGAGGTCCTGCGGGGTGAACGTGATGCGCAACACGTGAAGGTCTCCCGGGTTCCGTCCGGCTGCCCACCTTTCCGGCGCCCATCGTCCCGGTGGTGCCGGAATGCTTCAAGTGGGCCTCACCTGAGGTGTTTCGGCGGCGGCCGAAAGGACTGGGAGCATGTCCCTGTCACCGCCAGGATGGTTCTCGAGGGCGGCGGGGCCGGGGTCCGCGGGAGACAGCGGGATCCCGGCCCCGCAGGCCGCCCGATCCGAGTCACCCCACCCATGGAGGCGTTCATGCGTATTCGTCACGCTCTCGCGGCCACCGCTGTCGGTGCCGCGCTCGCGCTGGGCACCGCGGCCGCACCGGCCCTGGCGGCCGCGCCCGCCCCGGTCTCGTCGGGGGCCACCGTCCAGGCCGTGTACACCTGGCAGCACACCGGCGAGTACTTCCGGGCCAAGCCGACCTGCGACGACCGTGCCGGGTTCTTCCTGGCGGCGTCCAACGTGAAGGACTACAAGTGCGTCAGCGAGGGCGGCCTCTGGGCCGGCATGGTCTACGCCAGCTGATCGAGCACCGGACGCGTCCGGTGGCGCCGGGCCCGCCACCGGGCGCCGGCCGGAGAGCGGGGGCTCCGTGTCCTTCTCGCCCGGGACGGGGGAGGGACGAGAAGGCACGGACTGCCGCGGCTCCGCCCGCCGCCGAGCTCGGCCCCGTGCGGGGTCCGCCGGCCGCCGCTCACCGGCGGACCCCGGCCGGGCCCGGCGCCCGGGCAACTCCCCCGGGGCCGGGCCGGGTTCGCCGGGGGAAGCGCGCGGCGGCGCGGTCGCCGCGCCGGGCGGGGGACTTCGGGGGCGCCGCCGCGCACCGGCCGGCGGGTCCCCCGCCCTCCGTGGGGCGGCGCCGCCCGTGGCCGCCCCGCGGTCCCGAATCGGCCTGCCGTACCTGACGAGCCGCCGGCTGCCGCTCGCGGTGGGTACGCTGCTGGCAGGTCCGGGGGCAGGAAAGTGGCTCTGTGCTGCGGGAACGTCCGCGGACCGGCGTGTGCCGACGGGCCGTCAGGTCCGCGCGTCGCACGGGTCCGGGCACCGGCGCGTCCGCGTCCGGGTGCCACCGGTTCGGAGAAGGGTTTCGTGATGGCTCAGGTTGTGCGGGGTGTGATCGCGCGGGCGAAGGGCGCACCGGTCGAGGTGGTGCCGGTGGTGGTGCCCGATCCGGGGCCGGGCGAGGCGGTGGTGCGGGTGCAGGCGTGCGGGGTGTGCCACACGGACCTGCACTACCGGGAGGGCGGGATCAACGACGAGTTCCCGTTCCTGCTGGGGCACGAGGCGGCGGGCGTGGTGGAGTCCGTCGGCGAGGGCGTCGACAATGTCGTGCCCGGTGATTTCGTGATCCTGAACTGGCGTGCGGTGTGCGGCCGTTGCCGGGCGTGCCGGCGCGGCCGGCCGCAGTACTGCTTCGCCACCCACAACGCGAAGCAGAGGATGACGCTGGAGGACGGCACCGAGCTGTCGCCGGCCCTGGGCATCGGCGCGTTCGCCGAGAAGACCCTGGTCGCGGCGGGCCAGTGCACCAAGGTCGACCCGGCTGCCTCGCCGGCCGCGGCGGGCCTGCTGGGCTGCGGCGTGATGGCGGGCCTGGGCGCGGCGATCAACACCGGCGGGGTGGGCCGCGGCGACAGCGTCGCGGTGATCGGCTGCGGCGGTGTCGGCAACGCCGCCGTGATGGGCGCCCGGCTGGCCGGCGCGTCGAAGATCGTCGCGGTGGACGTGGACGACCGCAAGCTGGTGACGGCCCGGGGCCTGGGCGCGACCCACACCGTCAACTCCCGGGAGACCGACCCGGTGGAGGCGATCCGGGAGCTGACCGGCGGCAACGGCGCGGACGTGGTGATCGACGCCGTGGGCCGCCCGGAGACGTACAAGCAGGCGTTCTACGCCCGCGACCTGGCGGGCACCGTGGTCCTGGTGGGCGTGCCCACGCCGGAGATGACCCTGGAGCTGCCGCTGCTGGACGTGTTCGGCCGCGGCGGCGCGCTGAAGTCGTCCTGGTACGGCGACTGCCTGCCGGAGCGGGACTTCCCGATGCTGATCGACCTGTACCTGCAGGGCCGGCTCGACCTGGACGCGTTCGTCAGCGAGACCATTGCGCTGGACGGCGTCGAGGAGGCGTTCGGCCGGATGCACCGCGGCGAGGTGCTCCGCTCGGTGGTGGTGTTCTGATGGCGGCCCGGGTCGAACAGCTGGTCACCTCGGGCGAGTTCAGCCTGGACGGCGGCACCTGGCAGGTCGACAACAACGTGTGGCTGGTCGGCGACGACCACGAGGTGGTGGTGATCGACGCCGCGCACGACGCGGACGCGATCGCCGCCGCGGTGGCGGGGCGGACGCTGCTGGCGATCGTCTCCACCCACGCGCACAACGACCACATCGACGCCGCACCGGAGTTGGCCGCCCGCACCGGCGCGCCGATCCTGCTGCACCCGGCGGACGAGGTGCTGTGGCGGCAGACCCACCCGGACCGCGAGCCGGACGCGGAGCTCGCCGACGGCCAGCAGCTGACCGTGGCGGGCACGGTGCTGACGGTGCTGCACACGCCGGGCCACAGCCCGGGCGCGGTCAGCCTGTACGCGCCGGAGCTGGGCACCGTGTTCACCGGCGACACCCTGTTCGCGGGCGGGCCGGGCGCCACCGGGCGGTCGTTCTCCGACTTCCCGACCATCGTCGAGTCGATCCGCGAGCGGCTGCTGTCGCTGCCGGGCGAGACGGTGGTGCGCACCGGCCACGGCGATGCGACGACGGTCGGCGCGGAGGCCCCGCACCTGGAGGAGTGGATCGCCCGCGGCCACTGACGTCCCGTCAGCCGCCCGCCGCCCCGGACCCGCCGTCCGGGGCGGCGAAGCGGACGGCGGCCAGCCGCTCCCGCGAGGCCTCGTCGGCGAGCAGCACGGACGCCGTGCCGGGGAACGCCGCCCGCCCCGCGCGGTCGACGGCCGCCAGCAGCGCGGCCAGCCCGCGGACGTGGCGGCGGAAGGTGCGCGGGGCGGCGGTGCGGCCCCGGGCGTGCTGCCCGGACAGCGCCTCCTCGGGCCGGACCGCCAGCAGCACCACGTGCAGTTCGCGCCCGTTGCGGCGGGCCCAGTGCGCGAGGGCGCGGCGCATCCAGCGGCGGGTGCCGCAGTCGTGGACGAGGAGCGGCCCGGGGCGGCGCAGCGCGGCGCGGATGCGCAGCAGGTGCAGGGTGCGCACGACGGGCCGGTAGACGGGGTAGGGGACGCGCGCGGGCATCGCGGCCCGGGCGGCGAGGCGGCTGGCGCGCGGGTCGAGGACGGGGGCGCGGCCGTCCCAGCGGTGCAGCAGGGTGCTCTTGCCGCTGCCGGGCAGTCCGGCCACCACCACGGCGGCGTCCGGTGCGTAGCGGAGCGTCAGCGGCGGGCCGTCCTGCCCGCGCAGGTCGTGCAGGCCGCGCGGGGCGAGTTCCACGGGTTCCCCTCGGTGCGTCGAACCGTCCCGCCCGTGGTCGGGCGGGACGGTTCGGCAGCCTAGCGGGGGCGGTTCAGTCCTCGGTGAGGCGGATCGCTCCGGCCGGGCAGGCGGCGACGGCGTCCTCGACGGCGGAGCGCAGTTCGGCGGGCGGGCGGGCGTCGAGCAGCAGGACCACGCCGTCCTCCTCGCGCTGGTCGAACACCTCGGGGGCGTTCCTGACGCACTGTCCGGCGCCGCAGCAGCGGTCCTGGTCGACGGTGAGGGTCACGGTTCCTTCTTCCACGGGGGCGCCGGTTCGGGTCGGCGGGGCGGCGGTCACCAGGCGACCTGGAGTTCGTGGACGCCGTAGATCAGCATGTCGTCGCGGAACGGGACGTCCTCGAACGGCACGGCGAGGCGGAGGTCGGGCAGGCGGCGGAGCAGGGTCTCCAGGGCGATCTCGAGTTCGAGCCGGGCGAGCGGCTGGCCGAGGCACTGGTGGACGCCGAAGCCGAACGCGAGGTGCTGGCGGGTGTCGCGGGTGAGGTCGAGGGTGTCGGCGCCGGGGTAGCGCTCCTCGTCCCAGTTGGCGGTGTTGATCTGGAGGATGACGCCCTCGCCGGCCCGGATCGTGGTGCCGCCGATCTCGGCGTCGGCGACGGCGACCCGGACCAGGCCGGTCTGCACGATGGAGAGGTAGCGCAGGAGTTCCTCGACCGCGGCGGGCATGGTTTCGGGGTGGGCGCGCAGGTGGGCGAGTTGCGCGGGGTTGCGCAGCAGGGCGAGCACGGACAGCGCGGTCATGTTGGCGGTGGTCTCGTGTCCGGCGATCAGCAGCAGCCGGCCCATCGCGCCGATGTCCTCGATGTCGAGTTCGCCGCGGGCGACCAGGCGGCTGAGGATGCCGTCGTCGGGCTTGTCGGCCTTGGACGCGGTCAGCGTGTCGAGGTACTCGGTGAGCCGGCGGTTGGCCTCGACGACGGCCTCGGTGGTGGACCCGCGGTGCAGCAGGGTGCGGCTGCACTCCTGGAAGAAGTCGTGGTCCTCGTAGGGGACGCCGAGCAGCAGGCAGATCACCAGGGACGGCAGCGGCAGCGCGAACTCGGAGACCAGGTCGGCCTGTTCGCGGCCGTCGGTCATCCGGTCGATCAGGTCCTCGGTGATCCGCTGGATCTCGGGCCGCAGGGTGGCGGTCCTGCGCATGGTGAAGTCACCGGTGAGCATGCGGCGCAGTCGGCCGTGCTCGGGGTCGTCGAGCCGGATGAAGGTGGGTTTGAGGGTGACGAACTGTCGGGCGGCTTCGGTGAGGAACGGGAAGCCGGGGTTGGCGGGGTCGGAGCTGAACCGGTTGTCGGCGAGGATCGCGCGGACGTCCTCGTGCCGGGTGACCAGCCAGGCCGGGTTGCCGTCGTACAGGGCGATGCGGCTGATCGGTTCTTCGCGCCGGGCCTGCTGGTAGGCGGGCGGCGGGGCGAACGGGCAGCTCCCGCGCGGGGCGGGGTGGTTGCTGGTGGGGGAGGTTTCGGCGACGGTGGCCATCTGGTGCTCCCTTCCCGGAGCTGGGCCGGCGGTGGCGTCGGCGGTGGGCCTGCGACTGCGCGACCCGGGCAGTTGAGTGCCTCGGGCAACTAACTCAGGGTCACGCTAACTCGCGGTCCGTGGCCACGGGAAGATGATCCGGCCCCGGGTCGGGATTCTGTCCGGATCACGGCGGTGCGGGCACGTCCCATCGGACGGCGGCGACCCCGCCCACCTGCCGGGTCCGCCTCCGGCACCGCCGCCGGATCATCCTTGCGGCCGATCCGGTTCGGGCCACGGCCTCACACCCACAGCGCCTGGGCGACCGCCCAGCCGGTGAACGCGGACCCGAGCCCGGCGACCACGCTGCCCGCCGCGTTCATCACGGCGTACAGCCCGGCCCCGCTCTCGGCCAGCCGCAGCGTCTCGTAGGAGAACGTGGAGTACGTGGTCAGCGCCCCGCAGAAGCCGGTGCCGAGCAGCAGTTGGAGCTGCGAGGAGGCGGCCCCGGCGGCGACCGCGCCGGTCAGCAGGCCGAGCACCAGCGAGCCGGACACGTTGACGGCGAAGGTCCCCCACGGGAAGACGGTGTCGTGCCGGGCCTGCACGGCCCGGTCGGTCAGGTAGCGCAGCGGTGCGCCGACCGCCGCGCCGAGGATCACCAGCAGCCAGTTCACCGCGCCTCCCCGGGGCCGTCGGCGGGCCGCAGCACCTCGCACGCGTCCAGCGTCACCAGGCAGCGCTCCAGCAGCTCGTCCAGCTGCGGCAGGAAGGAGCGGATCCGCTCCTCGCGGTCCACCACCACGACCGCCACCGGCATGTCGTCGCCGACCGACAGCAGCCGGGAGGTGTGCACCAGGGCGGAGCCGCCGAAGCCCTCGATGCCGCGGAACACGCTCGCCCCGGCCAGCCGGGCGGCGTGCGCGCGGTGCACGATCTCGGCGTACAGCGGGCGGTGGTGCCAGCGCTCGTCCTCGCCGACCAGCACCGTCATCCGCAGCGCCCGTTCCAGGCGTCCGGTCATCGCGTCCTCCGTCCGATCACCAGGCGGGCGGCGGTCGCGCCGGCCCAGACCGCGGCCATCGCGGCGAGCAGGGTGGCGGCCAGGTAGCCGAGGGCCGCCGCGGCGCGGCCGGCCACCATCAGCCGCTGGACGTCGACCGCGTAGGTGGAGAAGGTGGTGAAGCCGCCGAGCACGCCGGTGCCGAAGAACGGCCGGACCAGCCGGTGGGCGCGCCAGACCTCGGTGAGCACCGTCATGAACACCCCGATGACCGCGCAGCCCGCCACGTTGATCAGCAGCGTCGGCCAGGGGAAGCCGTCCGCCGGCAGCGGGTGGGCCAGGGCGATCGCGTACCGGGCGCACGCGCCGAGCACGCCGCCGAGGGCCACCACGGCGATCACGGACGCCAGTTCGCGGTCCGGACCGCGCCGCACCGGGCGCGGGTCGAGGTCGGGGTCGACGGGGTCGACCGCCGTCGACGGCTGCGGGCTCTCCACGGGTACACGTCTCCTACTCGCACGGCGCCCGACGGTTCCGGGCGCGCCACTGTACAAGCAGGGACCGTTGGCGGCCGGCTGCGCCGCGGTTCGGGTCCGGCGGGCCCCACCGCCGGTCGCACGGCTCCACTCTACCGGCCGGTCGGACCGTCCCCGCGCCGGGACGGCGGTCCGCGTGTCCGCCGGGGCGGCTCCCCGGCCGCCGGCGGGAGGTGACGGGCGGTCAGCCGCGCTCGGCGGCCCGCAGGTCGGCGAGCAGGCCGGCCTGGTCGGTGATCAGCGAGCCGAGGATGGCGCGGGCCACCC
The DNA here is from genome assembly GCF_042734615.1 of Kitasatospora sp. NPDC059646. Lineage (NCBI taxonomy): Bacteria > Bacillati > Actinomycetota > Actinomycetes > Kitasatosporales > Streptomycetaceae > Kitasatospora > Kitasatospora sp. NPDC059646. The sequence continues at coordinate 167,460 of NZ_JBHWDS010000011.1, read as the reverse complement.
GCAGCAGGTCGGCGACCTCGCCGCTGGCGAGCGTGTACACCACGGTGGAGCCCTCGCGGCGGGCGTGCACCAGCCTGGCCCGCCGCAGCACCGCCAACTGCTGGGACAGATTGGCGGGTTCGACGCCGACCTCGGGCAGCATCTCGGCGACGGCGTGGTCCCGGGTGCTGAGCAGTTCCAGCACCCGGATCCGCACCGGGTGTCCGAGCGTCTTGAAGAACTCCGCCTTCAACTGGTAGAGCGGCACGCTGGCCACCGGCGGCGCCTGCGGGTTCTCGGAGTTCACGCGCTCGTCACCGTCTCGTTCGGGCACGGGGGCAGGTCGTCGCTCATCGCCCCAGGATATCGGCCCCGGGGCGGTGAGCCGTACGTCCGTGCGGTCAGGCGACGCTGACGGCGCTCCACGCGGCGGCGATCGCCGCGTACTCGGCGGAGCTCGCGCCGTACAGGTCGCGGGCGGCGTTCAGGGTGGCGGTGCGGGCCCCGGAGTAGGTGGTGGTGGAGGTCATGTAGACGCTCAGCGCCCGGTACCAGACGGCCGCGACCTTCTGGTTGCCGATGCCGGTGACGGTGGAGCCGTTGCAGGTCGGGCTGTTGTAGGCGGTGCCGTTGACGGTCTTGGCGCCGCTGCCCTCGCTGGCCAGGTAGAAGAAGTGGTTGGCGACGCCCGAGGAGTAGTGGACGTCCAGCTTGCCGACGCTCTTGCTCCAGCAGTCGGCCGAGCGGCCGTCCAGCGACGGCTTGTCGAAGCGGCGCAGCCACGGCGGGGTGGACTGGTCGCTGAACAGGTAGTCGGGGGTGTCCACCGCGTTGTTGGCGTACCACTCGACCATGGTGCCGAGGATGTCGCTGGTGGCCTCGTTGAGGCCGCCGGACTCGCCGCTGTAGCGGAGGTTGGCGGTGGCGCTGGTGACGCCGTGGGTCATCTCGTGGCCCATGGTGTCGAGGTCGACCTGCTCGGGGTCGGTGGTGCCGTTGCCGTCGCCGGTCATCATGCAGAAGCAGGCGTCGGACCACTGGGCGTTGTCCCAGTCGGTGCCGACGTGCACGAAGACGGTGGCGCCCTTGCCGTCGTTCTTGATGCCGTTCCGGCCGAAGGTGTTCTTGTAGTAGTCGTACGTCCAGGCGGTGTTGGCGTGGGCGTCGACGGCCGCGGTGGCGCGGTCGGTGGAGAACTTCCGGCCGTCGCCCCACACGTTGTCGGCGTCGGTGTACAGCGTGCCGGAGCTCGCCTTGACGCTGCTGGAGGACAGGTTGTGCGCGTCCTTGGTGGTGTGGCCGCGGACCGGGTCGATCAGCGCGTAGCTGCCGTCGGCCTGCTGGGTGGTGTCGATCCGGACGTCGCCGGTGTACTCGGAGTGGCCGGTGCCGGCGGCGGACCGCTCGGAGTCCCAACTCTCGATCGCCTCGCCGGTGGTGGCGTCGGTGACCACGACCCGGCCGGCCGGCTGGCCCTGCTTGCCCTCGCCGCTGACGGTGGTCTGCCAGGCGAGGCGGGCGGTGCCGTCGGCCGCCCAGACGACCAGTTCGGGGGTGGCGGTGGCGCCGGTGATGCCGGGGGCCTGGCCGAGCGCGGCGGCCGCGCCGTGCTGGGCGGGGACGGCGGGCACCACGGTCTTCACCGCCGGGTCGTGGCCCTTGGCGCGGGAGCTGTCGGTGAGCTTGCCGCGGGCGTCCTGGTGGACCACCAGGTCGCCGCCGACCACCGGCAGCCCGAGGTAAGTGCGGTCGAAGCGGACGTGCTGGGCGCCGTCCTTGTCGATGATGACGTCCTTGACCGTCAGGCCCTGGCCGGGGCCGAAGCCGAACAGGTCCGCGTGGTGGGAGACGTTCGCCTCCGCCCGGGCTATCGCGGCGTCGCGGCCCGGGGCGGCGGCGGCGGTGTCGTACTGCACGGCGGCGACGAGCAGCGCGGCGCTCGCCGCGAGGGCGCCGGCGGTGAGGGTGCGGCGGCGCGCGGAGGAGGAGGGGCTCACTCGTGACTCCAGTCGGGTAGCAGGGAGCTGGCCGACCGACAGCCTGTCGGTGAACACACAAACAGTTCTATGAACAGTTAATGACCGTGACCTGTTCGTATCCTGCGCGGCCCGCACGCGCCTTCCCCGGGTCCTTCCGGGAAGGACCCGGGCCGTTTCCGGGGCCCCTCGACCGGTCCGGGAACGACCAACGGCCCTCCCGCCGCGCGGGCGGGACCGCGCAGGATCGTTCCATGACCCGTGAACCCGCCGTTCCCCCCGATGCGGTCTCCCTCGACCCCGTCCAGTGCCTGCGCCTGATGGCCCGTCACTCCGTGGGCCGGCTGGTGTACACCCGCAACGCCCTGCCCGCCGTCCAGCCCGTCCGCTACCGGCTGGTGGACGGCGGCAGCGTGCTGGTCGACCGGCCCGACGAGGAGCTGCTGCGCGCCGTGGCCGGCTCCGTGGTCGCGTTCCAGGCCGACGAGGTCGACCCGGCCGACGGCAGCGGCTGGACCGTCACCGTGCTCGGCCACGCGGACGCCGTGCCCCCGGGCCCGGCGTCCGGACCGCCCGCGGTGGCCGTCCGGATCCGCCCCGAGTGGGTCTCCGGGCTGCGGCTGCTGCCGGCCCGCCCCGAGCGGCGTGCCGACCGGCCCCGCCGTCCGGGACCTCCGGCCCTCGCGCCGGACGGCGCCCGGTCGGCAGATTGGGAGCACCCCCGGCACCGAGGAGGCGAAGGCCGATGCGGCACTGCACCGTCGGAACGGTGATGACCCGGCAGGTCGTCACCGTCAGCCCCGGAACGGGCTTCCGGGAGATCGTCGCGCTGCTCGCCGAGTACGACATCACCGCCGTGCCGGTGGTCGACGCCGACCACCGGCCGCTCGGCGTGGTCTCCGAGGCGGACCTGCTGCGCACCCAGCTCGCCCAGTACGACCCGGCGTCCCTGCTGCCCGCGCCCGTGCACCTGCGCGGCACCGGCACCACCGCCGCGGACCTGATGACCGCCCCCGCCGTCTGCACCACGCCCGACAGCACGGTGGTCGCCGCCGCCCGCCTGATGTCCCGACGCCGCGTCAAGCGGCTCCCGGTGGTCTCCCCCGCCGACGGCCGCCTGATCGGCACGGTCAGCCGCGGCGACCTGCTGCGGGTCTTCCTCCGCGACGACCACGCGATCCGCCGCGAGATCGTCGAGGACGTGCTCACCGCCCTCGAAGGCGCCAGCCCCTCCCTGATCACCGTCGACGTCAGCCAGGGCGAGGTCACCCTCAGCGGCACCACCGCCCCGCACTGCCCCACCGCGGCCCTGCGCGAGCTCTGCGCCGCCGTGGACGGCGTCGTCTCGGTCACCGACCGCACCACCCGGCCCCTGGCGCCGCTCGCCCCGGCCGGACGCTGAGGCGGCGTCAGGCGCGGCGTCAGGCGCGCAGGATGCCGGCCCGGCGGGCGGCGGTGATCCACTGCGGGAACTCGGACAGCAGGCGGTCGTAGAGCTCCGGGTCGGGCAGCGCGCTGATGTCGTCCACGGAGAAGAAGCCGACGTTGTCGACCCGCCGGCCCGGGAGCCGGTCGAAGTGTTCCAGCACGCCGTAGTTCGAGCGGCCGAGGCCGACGAACTGCCAGAACACCGGCTCCTCGACGGCGGCCCGCAGCTCCGCCTCGATCTCCGCGTTGCGGTAGATGCCGCCGTCGGAGAAGAACAGCACCAGGGTGGGCAGCGGCGACGGGAACGCCCGGACGAAGGCGCGCACCTCGGCGATCACCTTCTGCTCCTCGTTCTGGATGCCGACCGCCTTCATGTCGACCCGCCCGTCCGGCTGCGGGCGGCGGTTGCGGCGGCGGCGCCCGAACAGGCCCATGCTCAGCTCGCCGGCCCGGACGTGCAGGCGCAGCCAGTCCGGCAGTCCCGGCAGGCTCAGGTCGGGCAGCCGGGCCGGGTGGCTGGCGAACGTCCACGCCTGCATGGTGCCGTCGTCGTCCAACTGGGCGGCGACGGCGGCCATCCGCTCCACCACGTCGGCGACCACGCCGCGCGCGTACAGCGCCGACATCGACCCGGACGCGTCCAGCACCAGCAGGATCCGGGCCACCACGCCCTGCGCGCCGTGCTTCTGCAGGCTGACGGCGACCTGCTGCTTGCGCAGCGAGAGCCGCTTGCGCATGTCGACCGGCAGCTGCTCCTCGGCCGCCGCGAGCTCCGGCGTCCGCACCGGCCGCGGCGGCAGGGCCGGCGGCGGGGGCGGGATCGGGGGCGCCATCGGCTGAGTGGCCGTCAGCAGCGGGTCGGGGGCGGGCTTCGGCTTCAGGTGCAGCTCGCGGGTGGGTTCGGGCCCGCGGTCGCGCAGCGGTCCGGGCACCAGCTCGGTCTCGAAGCCGGCCACCGCGGGCGCCGGTGCGGGGGCCGGCGGCGCGGCCGGCGCCGGTGCGGGGGCGGGCTGAGGGGCGGCCGGCCGGCCGCGCACCTTCCCGGTCTCGAAGGCCGGCAGCGGCTCGGGCACCGGCTCCGGCTCCTGGGCGGCGGCCGCGGGCACCGGTTCGACCTCCGGTTCCGGTTCCGGCTCGGGTCCGGTCGGCAGCGCGAAGCCGTACGCGCCGGCCAGGCCGTCCAGGCCGTTGGCCCACCCCTGGGCGACGGCGCGGAACTTCCAGCGGCCGTCGCGGCGGTAGAGCTCGCCGCCGATCAGGGCGGTCTCCCGGCCCGCGTCGATCGCGAAGCGGGCCAGCGGCAGGCCGGTGCGGGCGTCGGACACCACCAGGGTCAGGTCGGGGACCTGGCCGAAGATGCCGTCCTCGTCGATCGCGGCGAGCAGCAGGATGCGCTGCACGGCGGCGTCGCGGACGTCGACCGCCGCGAGGTCGGCCTCGATCCGCTCGACGGACGTCCCGGCGTCGCCGCCGGTGCGGCCGCGGTGCAGGACCGCCCCGGCCCGGTGCGGCGGTCGGTGACGCCGGATCAGGTCGCGGCCGTCGCGGGCCGTCCCGTCGGCGGTCAGCAGCAGTGCGGCGGCGGTGACGTCGGGGACGCCGGGTGCGGCCGTCCAGCTGAGGTCGGCGTGCACGGCGGGCACGTCGATCGGGAGGTTGGTGCCCTTGGCCATAGATCTCGCGGTCACCGCACCAGTTTCGCCCATCGGGGGCATGCGACGCGCCCCCCGGGACGCGGGTTCTGCGGGCGCCGACGGGCCGGGCGCTACCGTGGGGCCGGGACGGTGGGCGAGCCGGGAACGAGGTGGTCGGCGGTGCACGCGGTCACCGACTGGCTGAGCCGGCTGTCCGGCCCGGTGGTGTACGCGGTGGTCGGCGCCCTGGTGTTCGCCGAGGACGCGCTGTTCTTCGGGTTCGTGCTGCCGGGCGAGACCGCCGCCGTGCTCGGCGGACTGCTCGCCCACCAGGGCAAGGTGGAGCTCGGCTGGATGGTCCTGGTGGTGGTCGCCGCCGCGATCCTCGGCGATTCGACGGGCTACGAGGTCGGGCGCCGGCTCGGGCCGGCGGTGCTGGGCACCAAGCCGATGCGCCGGCACGCGGACCGGATCGAGGGCGCCCGGGACCTGATCCGCCGTCGGGGCCCGGTCGCCGTGCTGCTGGGGCGGTTCGTCGCGTTCTTCCGGGCGCTGATGCCGGCGCTGGCGGGGGTGTCGCGGATGCCGTACCGGCGGTTCCTGCTCTACAACGCGCTCGGCGGGCTGATCTGGGGCGTCGGCTTCACCCTGCTCGGCTACTTCGCGGGCTCCGCGTACTCCAGGGTCGAGGGCACGGTGGGCCGTTCGCTGGCGCTGGCGGTCGCGGCGGCGGTGCTCGCGGCGCTGCTGGTGTGGCGGGTCCGCTCGCACCGCCGCGAGTCCCGCCGCAAGGAGGACCGGAGCGGCCGGGGCGGGGACTGACGTCCCGTCAGCAGAGGCGACGGTCCCGGCCGGGGCAGGGCCCGTCGGCTCCCGGAGGGGGACCGTTCGGCCCTCGGCCGGGCGGCCGCGACCGGCGAGGCTGGGGTCATCGGGAAAGGAGTTCTGATGAACCGTCTGCAGACCCGTAGGAGTGCCGAGGTACTGGTGGAGACGCGCGGCGAGGTTTCGGCCGGCGCCCCCGACTACGCACGGATGAAGGTCGCGGCCGTGCTGGACCGGCTGGAGGAGCCGGTGCTCGCGGTGCGGGTGCGGTTGGTGCAGGAGCCCAACCACGCGGTGGCCCGGCCCTCGCTGGCCCAGGCCACGGTGGACGTCAACGGACGCCCGCTGCGTGCGCACGTCGCGGCGGCCACCATGCGCGAGGCGATCGACCTGCTCCAGGACCGCCTGTCGTCGCGGATCGCCCGGCTCCGCCACCACCGCCGGCCGGCCCGCACTCCGCTGGGCTGGGCCGACGGCCTGGATCCGGAGCACCGCCCGCAGCGCCGCCACCGGGCCCCGGAGGACCGCCGGCTGGTGCGGCACCGCAGCTACAGCCCGGCCCGGCTGAGCGCGCTGGACGCGGTGTTCGAACTGGAGGCGATGGACTACGACTTCCAGTTGTTCACCGACCTGGAGAGCGGCTGCGACAGCCTGGTGTACCGGGGCACGGCGGGCGGCTACCGCCTCGCCTCGGCGGGCCGGCCGGCCGCCCCGGTGCCGGGGCTGGTGGTCAGCCGGCTCGCCGTGCCGTGCCTGACGGCGGCTCAGGCCCGGGCCCGGCTGGACCTGGGCGGGGTGCCGTTCGTCTTCTACACGGATGCCGCGACCGGCCGGGGCAACGTCATGTACCACCGCTACGACGGGCACTACGGGCTGATCACGCCCGCCGAGTAGCGGTCCCGTGCACCGGCCGGCGTGGGGGTCGGCCGGAAGCCGCGGGAACAGCTCCCGGCGGGCGTGGGGGCCCGCCCGGGAGTTCGGGAAGAGGAGCCGGGGACGGTGTGGGGCCGTCCCCGGCTCCCGGCCGTCTGCGGCGGGCCGCCGCCGGCGGGCCGTTCCCGACGGCGGCCCGGGCACCGGTGGTGTCCCGGGCCTTCGTCATTTTTTGGTAATGCCGAGGTTTATCCATCGACGACGAAGCATTTCGGCCAAGTTGACGCCGCGTGGGTGACGGACCGGTGTCAAAGCTGGCACTGTACCGTCCCATCGCCGCAGGCACCCGTGCAGTCGCACGCGCACCCCGCGACGCGGCGAGCACGTCGGGCACCGTTCCACCCACTCGAACCACCAGCTCTACCGGGCGGCATCACCCCAGTCCGCCCGGCTGACTCCGGCCGCCCAGACCCGGCCGTCGCAGAAGGAGTTCCGTGTGACTCGATCCTCCCGAAAGTCCGTCACCGCGGGCGCGCTGCTGGCCGGCGCCGCGATGATCGCGGCTGCTCTGCCGGCCGGCCTCGCCGCCGCCGAGGACAGCCCTGCCGCCGCCCCCGCCGAGGTGCAGGCCTTCGCCGGGGCGCTGCCGGTGGAGCTCTCGGCCTCGCAGCGCGGCGAGTTGCTGGCCGCCGCCGACGCGAACCGGGCGGAGACCGCCAGGGCGCTGAACCTGGGCTCCGAGGAGGCGCTGATCGCCAAGGCGGTCACCAAGGACGCGGACGGCAGCCTGCACACCCGCTACGAGCGGACCTTCGCCGGACTTCCGGTCCTCGGCGGCGACCTGGTCGTCCACACCGCCCCGGACGGCTCCACGAAGGGGGTCACCAAGGCCACCGAGGCGAACATCGCCGTCGACACCACGCCCAAGGAGAGCGCCGAGGCCGCGAAGGGCCTCGCCCTCGACAGCGCCGACGGCGCGAAGGTCGCCGACCCGGCCGCCGAGAACGGCCGACAGGTGGTCTGGGCCGCGTCCGGCACCCCGCGCCTGGCCTGGGAGACGGTCGTGACCGGCACTCAGGAGGACGGCACGCCGTCCGAGTTGCACGTCATCACCGACGCCGACACCGGCAAGAAGATCTTCGAGTACCAGGGCATCGAGACCGGCGTCGGCAACAGCCGGTACTCCGGCCAGGTCACCATCGGCACCTCACCGGCGGCGGGCGGCGGCTTCGCGATGACCGACCCCGCCCGCGGCGGCCACAGCACGTACGACCTGAACGGCACCACCAGCACCAAGACGCTGTTCACCAACCCGACCGACACCTGGGGCGACGGCACCGTCGCCAACCGGCAGACGGCCGCGGTGGACGCCGCCTACGGCGCCCAGCTCACCTGGGACTACTACAAGGCCGTCCACGGCCGCAACGGCATCAAGGACGACGGCGTCGGCGCCTACACCCGGGTGCACTACAGCAAGAACTACGTGAACGCGTTCTGGGACGACGGCTGCTTCTGCATGACCTACGGCGACGGCACGGGCAACGTCAACCCGCTGACCTCGATCGACGTCGGCGCGCACGAGATGACCCACGGCGTCACCTCCGCCACCGCCGACCTGATCTACAGCGGCGAGTCCGGCGGCCTGAACGAGGCCACCTCCGACATCATGGCCGCCGCCATCGAGTTCTGGGCGAACAACCCCGAGGACAAGGGCGACTACCTGGTCGGCGAGAAGATCAACATCCGGGGCGACGGCAGCCCGCTGCGCTACATGGACAAGCCCTCCAAGGACGGCCGGTCCAGGGACAGTTGGTCCGCCGACCTCGGCTCGATCGACGTGCACTACTCCTCCGGCCCGGCCAACCACTGGTTCTACCTGGCCTCCGAGGGCAGCGGTGCCAAGACCGTCAACGGCGTGAACTACGACTCCCCGACCGCCGACGGCCTGCCCGTCACCGGCATCGGCCGGGAGGCCGCCGCCAAGATCTGGTACCGGGCGCTGACCACCTACATGACCTCCTCCACCAACTACGCCGCGGCCCGCGTCGCGACCCTGCAGGCCGCCGCCGACCTGTACGGCGCGAACAGCGTGACGTACATGAACACCGCCAACGCCTGGGCCGGCATCAACGTCGGCCCCCGGTCCGTCGACGGCATCATGCTGACGCCGCCGGCCGCGCAGATCAGTGCGGTCAACACGCCCGTCGAGCTGCAGATCCAGGCCACCGACATCAACCCGGGCCGGCTCACCTTCCACGCGGAGGGGCTGCCGGACGGCCTGAAGCTGCACCCGGTCACCGGCAAGGTCACCGGCACGCCGACCACGCCGGGCACCTACCAGGTCACCGTCACGGCCCAGGCCTCGCACAACAGCCGTGCCACGGCGACGTTCACCTGGAAGATCGCCCGGGCCATCGTCGAGAACCCCGCCGACGTGCCGATCCCGGACAAGGGCGCGGCGGTCTTCTCGGACATCGCGGTCACCGGCCTGGACGGCAACGCGCCGAGCGACCTGAAGGTCGGCGTGGACGTCAAGCACACCTGGCGCGGTGACGTGGTCCTCGACCTGGTCGGGCCCGACGGCGCGGTGTACTCGCTGAAGAAGGCCAACCTGGGCGACTCGGCGGACAACATCGTCGAGACCTACACCGTGGACGCCTCCGCGCAGCTCGCCAGCGGCACCTGGCGGCTCCGGGCGCAGGACCTGTACAAGGGCGACTCGGGCTACATCGACGACTGGAAGCTCATCTTCTGAGAGCCCCCGGTCGAACCGGTCCGGTCGGCGAAGCCGTTCACTTCGCCGACCGGACCACCTCGTGCACGTGCGGAACGGCCCGCACCAGGACGAGCACGCCGCCCACCACCGCGGCGGCCCCGAGCAGTTCGGGCAGCAGCCACCAGCCGGTGCGGACGGTCTCCTCGAAGAGCACCACGCCGAGCAGCAGGCTGACCCCGGCGTCGCCGATGGTGAGGGCGGGCTGCGAGGCGGCCAGCGGGCCGGCCTGCAGGGCGTTCTCCAGCAGCAGGACGGCGGCGATGCCGGTGAGGGCGAAGCCGTAGGTCTGCCAGGCGGCGAAGAACGCGCCCGGTCCGTGGTCGGCGAAGGCACCGGTCGCGGACTTCAGCAGGGCCGCGGTCAGCGCGTTGCCGACGGCCGCGGCGCTGCCGAGCGCGGCCGCCCGGAACAGCGGGGCGCGCCGGCGCCGGGAGGCGAGGACGGCGGCGGCCATCAGGCCGGAGCAGCCGGCCAGCACGGGCAGCCAGCGGCTCATCGGCGCCTGGTCGGTGGCCCCGGACGGCGCGGCGCTGCCGAGGAACACCGCGAGCCCGCCGACCACCGCCCCGACGCCGGCCCAACCCGCCGCCGGGAGGCGGCGGTTGAGCAGCGGCGCGGCGATCAGCAGGGCGAACGGCAGCTCCAGCACGAACACCGGCTGCACCAGGGCCAGCGGCCCGAAGGTGAGCGCCAGGGCCTGGAACAGGGCCGCGCCGGCCACCCCGGCGATGCCGGCCAGCCAGGCCGGGTCGCGGGCCAGGGTGAGCAGGAAGCGCAGGCCGCCGCCGCTGCCGACCGCGGCGGCGGCCTTGCGCTGGAAGGCGGTCCCGGCGGCGTTGGAGAGGGCGCCGAGCACGGCGAGCAGGACGGCGAGGGCGGGCACCCCCCGATCCTCTCCGCCCGGGCGCCGTCCGCCCGCCGCGACCGGCCGGGACTCCGCCGTCCGGGGGCCTCCTGACGGGTGGTCAGCCGTGCAGCAGCCGGGCCGCCCGTTCGCGCATCTCGACCTTGCGGATCTTGCCGGTGACGGTCATCGGGAAGTCGTCGACCACGTGCACGTAGCGCGGGATCTTGAAGCGGGCGAGCCGGCCGGTGCAGTACTCCCGTACGGCTTCGGCGGTGAGCGGGCGGGCGCCCTCGCGCATCCGGACCCAGGCCATCAGCTCCTCGCCGTACTTCTCGTCGGGGACGCCGATCACCTGGACGTCGAGCACGTCGGGGTGCGTGTACAGGAACTCCTCGATCTCCCGGGGGTAGACGTTCTCGCCGCCGCGGATCACCATGTCCTTGCTGCGGCCGGTGATGCTCAGGTAGCCGTCCTCGTCCATCACGGCGAGGTCGCCGGTGTGCATCCAGCCGTCGGCGTCGATCGCCTCCGCGGTCTGCCCGGGCTCGCCCCAGTAGCCGAGCATCACCGAGTAGCCGCGGGTGCAGAGTTCGCCGGTCTCGCCGCGCGGCACGGTCTCGCCGGTGACCGGGTCGACGACCTTCACCTCCAGGTGCGGCCCGACCCGGCCGACGGTGGAGACCCGGCGCTCGATCGAGTCGTCGGCGCGGGTCTGGGTGGAGACCGGGGAGGTCTCGGTCATGCCGTAGCAGATGGACACCTCGGTCATGCCCATCCGGCCGATGACGTCCTTCATCACCTCGATCGGGCAGGGCGCGCCGGCCATGATGCCGGTGCGCAGGCTGCCCAGGTCGTACCGGTCGAAGCGCGGGTCGGCGAGTTCGGCGATGAACATGGTGGGCACGCCGTACAGCGAGGTGCAGCGCTCGGCGGCGACCGCGGCGAGGGTGGCGGCGGCGTCGAACGCGGGGGCGGGAACGACCGTGCAGGCGCCGTGCGAGGTGGCGGCGAGATTGCCCATCACCATGCCGAACAGTAACGGAACACCTAGGTACCGGTTCAGGTACCGGTAGTGAGTCTAACTGGGCGCCTGTCGTCGAAGTGTGGGCAGCACAGCACGAAGCCCCGGGAGACACCGCCAAGTGTCGCTTCCCGGGGCTTCGCTCAGTCCCCCGCCGCGAACGGCTGGAGGACGTCTAGGGGGTCACCAGCGCCGCGTCTTGGGCTCCGGTGGCTCGGCTACCTCCTCCACGCCGACGTCGCTCACGCCGCGCCCGCTGGACTTCTCCAGCGCGAGTTCACCTCTGTGCCCGGCGTCGGACTCGTCGCGCGCGTACAGCTCGGTCGTCACGTGCTTCTCTACCCGGTTCGGGTCGCGGACGATCCCCACGACCCGATACAACTTGCGCTCCCCCACTGACCTCTCCGAGTCTCTGTTCCGGTACCTGGACTGCCCGCGTCGGCGCCTCAGTCGAGGTGGTTCAGGTTTCGCAGCCGCCACCGCGCCTCCATGGCCGACGACTTCGTGGTGTAGGCGTCGACCTCCCCGCCGGCCAAAGCCCACGTCCCTCGGTCCCACACGCCCCACAGGCCCGGGTACGGGTCCTCCGGCCCCATCAGGCGCGGGACGAAGCGGTCTTCCACGGCCGCGTGAAGCCGGCACAGCACCGTCGCCCAGCCGAGCGGGGCCCCGGGCTCAGACGGCGCGGTGTAGACGTGTCCGGCGGGCTGGAACGGCGGCGGGCAGTCCGTGCCCATCCGACACTGCTCTCCGTGGAGCTGCGCCGGTGTGAGCGCTTCCGCTTCCTCGTGCGAGAGCACTCCGACGGGCAGCCGAGTAGTAGCCTGGCCCATGTCGACCCCTTCCGGTCGGCCACACCCCCGGGCCGCTCACAACGACCGCGGGGGTTTCCTGCTGTTCAGGGTACTGCTATGTACTGCTTCACGCAGCTATGTAGAGCTACCCATACCCGTGGATAGCTTGGCGACGCGCAACCCTGGAAGAGTGGAAGCACCCCGTCCCGGCGCCGTTGACCCGTCCCGCCCCGTGTACGTCTACATGCAGGTGGCGGACGACATCGCGGCGCAGATCACGGCCGGCCGCCTCAAGTCCGGGGCGATGTTGCCGAGCGAACGCGATATCGCCGCGCTCTACGGCGTCGCATACCTCACGGCCCGGCGCGCCGTGAAGGAACTTCGTGACCGAGGACTGGTGACCACACTCCCCGCGAAGGGCACGTACGTGCAGCCACAGCAGCCCCTTCCGCCCGAATCCTGACATTCATGACGGTACGCGCTGGATAGGGAGTGAGGGGGTACACGTTGTACCCCCTTTCCATCTCCGCCCCATCCGCCTCAGGCGGCAACACCGATCGCCAGTGCGAGATCCCGCGCGTCCGATCGAATCGACTGTGGACCGGTCAGCAGGTCGCGGGCCATGCCGCGGGCATACCCATTCCACCGGAGCGTCTCCGGCGCCGCCGCATTGGCGTCCGTCAGCATCTCCAGCACCTGACGCGATTCGCCACGAAGAGCATGGGCCCGTGCAGTTTCGATCAAGTGCCGCCCTTGCCGGGGACGCGCAGGAAGGTCGTCCGCCGAGATGCGATCTGCCCAGCGCAGTGCAGTACCGACCTGCCGCAGCTCGACCGCGACCGTCACCGCGTGCACCGGCACGATCCGGCCAGCTACGGACGTCGGCGAGTGCCAGTAGCCAGCCGGCAGCGTCTCGGCACCCTCCGCGGCCCGGTCGAACCAGTGCCACGCCTGCCCCGCGCTGCCCTCTACGGCGTACGTGGCAGCCTCTTGGAAGGCGATCGACGCCCACGCCCCGGTCAGCTCCTGCGAGTCACCACGGACCGGGTCCAGCAGCCGTAGCGCCTCTTCCGCCACGGTGTGCGCACTGTCCCACTGGCCGGCGGCTCGCATCGCTTCCACCAGGAACCATGCGGCCTGAGCCACGATCACCACGTCGCCCGACCCGCGGGCGGTAGCGAGGGCGCGCTCAGCCAGCCGCCACACCAGATTGCCGTCACCCTGGTAGGCCGCGTACATCTGACCGAGGGTCAGCACCGAGGCGTACAGCGCTTCCGCCTGCCGACGGTCGGCGCACTCCGGGTGCGACGCCGCGACGGACGCTGCTGCGATCAGGTCCGGGAGGACGCCGCCCAGTGCCGTGCGGTGGGCACCGCTGGCGTCCCGCAGAGCCCACGCGCGGGCCACCCGAGCGGCCACCTGGCGGACGTCGGGCGCCGGCCCTGACGGCATCACGAGCGGCGCCGCATCGACCGCACGACGAACAGCGGCGAGTGCGGGGTGCTCTGCGCCGGCCGTCAGCGCCTGGATGCCGGGGACGGCACCGACCAGGTCCGTCAGGTCGGTCACCCCGATGTGCTCCGCCAATTTCATCAACACCGGCAGCTGGGGCGGCAGTCGGCGCCCATTCTCGATGCTCTTGAGCCACTCCGTGGACCGGCCCATCAGTCCGGCCACGACGGCGCGGGACTTGCCCGCGCGCTCCCTGTACAGCTGGATCCGCGCCCCGACGGGCAGCGTAGGGTCAGTAGGCATTGCCATTCCTCCAGGGTAGAGCCGGGTCAAGGGGTTTCCGCCAGCATGGTCCGCCAACCTCCGGGCACCACAACGCCCGTACGGGCGGGCTGCGGGGCGACGCCCCGGCACTTCGGGCACAACCCGATGTAGGTCTGCCCGGGCGCACGGCAGTCGTCGCACTCGAAGCGCTCCACCCGCGGCGTGGCGGGCTTCTTCGGCTCCGCGGTCTGCAGGTCCGCCGGCGGGTTGACGGGGAACGCGGCGATCCTGCCGGCCAGGACTGCCGCGACGGTCTTGAAGATCTTGGCCGGAAGCGGCGCGGACAGGGACGAGAGCAGCACCTCGCGCGGCCAGCCGGCGGCAAGCAGCCCCTCTACCATGGCGCCCTGGTCCGTCAGCGGCTTGCCGGACAGCGCCAACTCCGGGCGCTGCTGGCCGAGCTCGAGCAGCAGGCCGACACCTTCGCTCGTCCGCGTCGGACGCGGGGCCGCCTCAGGCAGGCTCTGGGCGGGTTCTGACGGCCGTGCAGGGGTCTGTGCAGGCGAATCCCCGTCCGGCCCTCCGAGAAGGGCGGAGAACGCCGCCTGAGCCTCTGCAAGGTCGATCGCGTCGGACTCGGCGAGCAGCCCCTCTTCGTCGTCAGCCTTGGTGACGACCGGAGGGACGGAGGGACGGTCTTTCATCACGTCCTTCGCTGGCGTCCTTACCGTCAAGGACGGCGCTCCCGCCTTCCCGACACCCGGACGACCGGGCCCGGGGCCACCGGCGGCCGGGGATGCGGGAAGCGGCGGTTGCGTGTGCCGCGACTTGCCGGTCTGCGGGACCTCGTACACGTCCACTCGGGTCCGCACCTGCCCAGTGATCGGATCACGGTCGGTCCGACGGACGTAGTGGCCGGCTGCCTCCAGCTCGTGAAGGGCGGCGGCGATCCGCGTGCGGCCTTCGACGGACTTCGCCGCAAGGGTGCGCACGTCCTCCCTGGAGGCGTCCGGGAGGGAGAGCAGGTAAGCCAGCAGCCCGCGGGCGCAGTACGAGAGTTCGTGCCGGCGCAACAGATCGTTCCCCAGCACGGTGAACCGCGACTTGTGCGCGGTACGATGGATACGCATTCGGAGTCCCCACTCCTAGTGCCATACCCCGGGACGTTGGCGCGTCGCCGGGGTTCTTTCGTTTGTGGCGTCATCCTTGCATCTTGTGTCGTACGGCACAAGTGTCCGGACATGCCAAAGCCCGGCCGGCAAGTTGCCGACCGGGCCGTACAGTTGTCAGGCGTCGTCACCCTCGCGGGCCAGTTCCAGGGCGCCCGCCAAATCGCGGACCCCCGCGACGCCCAGCGGGTAGGTGATGCCAGCGTCGATCAGAATCTCATCGACCTTCTCCGCGTCCTGGCGCAGCTTGGCCAGCTCGGTGTCACGGGCCTCCGGAGTTCGCCAGGCATCGATGGCCGCGAGGAAGGCCGGCAGGAACTCGTCCGCGATGCCGAGCCGCTCCGCGGCTTCCTCGGGGGTGATTACAGGGCGGGGCACGAAGTCCTCCAGGGCAGTCGGTCACGGGCAGCGTAACGCAGCGGTCTGGCACCCTAGGGCAGCGCGTTGACGGGCTGCAGGTCGCTCCACAGCACCATCTGCCGACCGCGCGGACCCTCGTGCACGGTCAGTGTGCCGGCGTCTCGGCGACGGTAGAGGGTGCTGGACTGGATGCCAAGCCGCCTCGCGGCGTCGGGAATCGACAGCAGCTCCGACGTGATCTTCAGTTCGGGTGTCTGCAGGACGTTCGACATCAGCCGCTTCAAGGGCAACTTGTTGATCTCGACCTTCGGCGGCACCGCCGGTCCGGGCACCGCCGGTGCATCGGCCGGTCCGTCGTCGCCGGGCCCTGCGTCCCCCGGCTCGTCCGTCGGCGGTGCGTCCAGGTGCAGCACGTGCGCGGCGACGAGCGGCGGCACCGCGGAGACGATGACGACCACCCATGCGCGCGGACCGACGACCCCTGTCGTCAGCACGTGCTCAGTGATTTGCGCGGCCGTGGCGACGATGAGTGCGAGCAGTGCGCCGCGGATTGCACTGCCACGCTGGCGCCGTGCGTCCTTCTCACGGGTGGCGTCGCCCGCCGTGCGGTGCTCGCGCACGATTGCCGACCAGTCGCGTGCGTTGCGCGCGGACCACGCGGCGTACAGGGACAGCACGGCCGGCATGAGCCACGCCACGCGCCAGTCCCAGCCGGCCATGACGCCGAGGCTGAACTCCCCGGGAGCGCTGAGCGCGAGGGCGGCGTACAGGACGGCGGGCTGACCGAGCTTGCGGGCAGTGCGGATGTGCCAGGGGGTGTGGGTCATCTCTCCTCTGATCTGTGCATCAGTGCTGTGAAGGGGCCGGGCCCCGCGTTCTCTACTCGCAGGGCCCGGCCAGGTGTACGGATGTTGGCTGCCCGTCTCAGGTGCTGCTACGGCAGTTCGCTACTCAAGTTACGTACGGCCGCCTGCGCCGGGCGAAGGCCTCGCTGTGCGATCTCGGCACCGTCGTGGGCGTACTTCACGAAGAGTCCGACGTGATCCGCGTCGCCAGCACGCCGCGCTTCCTTCCGCATGGGGTGCTGCGCCGTCAACTGTTCGATGGCAGCGATGATCTGCGCCCCGTGAGAGAACGCACCCTCCAGGGCATCAAGCCCAGCGGCGAAGTCCTCGGGCTCGGCCCAGTGGACGGACGGCTCCCGCGACAGCCATTCCGCAGCCCTGATCATGAGCCCGGCGCCCTCCAGCAACTCAGCCACGCTGTGCCCCGGGTGGGCGGACAGGACGTCTCGAACCCAGACGGGGGCCTCGTCCACCGCGCGTACCGTCTTCGGTGTGCGTGTCGTCATCGCGCGCTTCCCTTCAACCGATGCGGAGTCCGGCCTTCAGCCCCGCAAGTTCCTTACGGACCCAACAATGACACACTTGTGCCGTACGGCACAAGTCCCACGCGCGCACAAAATCGGGCGTCGCCGGAATCTCTACTCCCAGCGACGCCCGGTCTATTGACGGCCGACCACCTATACCCGCTGCGCGAGGAACTGACGCGACGACTCCACCACGATCCGCGACCCGGAGACGGTCCTGATCTCCACGCCGGTGCCGTCCCTGATGACCTCCCCCACCGTCAGCCGGTGGTCGCGGTAGCTGATCACGTCCCCCTCCTCCAGCTCCCACGCCTCCGCCAGCCGGGCGGTCGGCAGGGTCGAGCCCGGAACGCCATCCCGCCACACCAACGGGCATCCGGGGTAGTCCTCGCGCACGGACTCGTGGTACGGGCTGATCGGGTGCGGTTCCAGCGTGCACGACATGGGGTCGTCGGTGGCCGACGGGGTGTAGGTGGCGGTGCAGAGGTCGTCGGCGCCAGGCTGGTAGGTCATGTTTCCTCCGAGTGTCAGTCGTCGATGAAGATCACACAGGCGATGCCGAGCCAGGTCGCGAGCGCCACGCACCCGGCGACGACGGCGGACAGGCTTCCGTCGGCCGTGAGGAGGTAGGTTCCGCCCCCACTGACGCCACCGAGGATCAGGCCGGCAAGGAAGATGGGCATGGATACTCCTGGGTCAGATGGTGTTGGGCGCGGCCGGTGTACGGGTGGCGGGCCGTCAGCAGGCGTCGTCGGGCGTGCTGGTGGCGGAGGTGCCGAATGCGGTGAGGTAGGCGAGCCTGGCGCGGGCGTCCTCCAGGTCGCCTCGGGTGAGGGAGGACAGCGCGCGGGCGGTCTCGGCGTGCTTTTCGCGGAGGGCCTGGCGGTGGTCGCCCAGCACGGCCTCCAACTCCCGAACGCGGGCGATCAGCGTGGGCACGTCGTCGGCGCTGGCGTGGGACCGGCAGCACGACCAGCCCATGCGGGTCTGGTGCTCGGCGTGCTCGACGGCGCGCGCCTGGATGGTGTCGAGGTCGAGGGGCTGGACGGGCTGGGTCATCGCTGGTCCTCGGGGGTCGTGGCGGGCCGGCCGCCCTTGCACTTGGTGCCGCGGGCACCGGGCGTGTAGTGCGCCTGGACGCGGCCGGTGGGGGTGAGGGGGACGCGCAGACGTCCGCAGGTGGGGCAGGTTCCGGTGGGCTTGATCATCGCCGGGTCTCCTCGGTGGCGGGCTTCGAGCCGTCGCGGGCGATGCGAGCGGCGAGGTACAGGCCAGCGTCGGGGTTCTCGTCGGCGGTCTTCTCCGCCTCGGCCTCGATCTCCTGCGCGACCTGTTCGCGGACGCTGGCTTCGATCCATGGCCAGAAGTGGACGATCACGGCAACGGCGTCGTCTTCGTCCAGGACGACCGACTTGCCGGTCAGCGGGGAGGTGCGGATGACACGGCCGACCCTGCTGCGGATCGGGATGTCGTCGGGGCTGATGGGCATGGCAGTCATCGCGGGGCTTCCTCGGTGGCGGTCAGGTAGGCAGCCGTCTCTTCCGCACCCCGGAGTCGGGCGGCGCGGTGGAGCGCGGAGGTGGCGTACTGGATGAGCCGCTCCAGGTCGCCGGTCACGTCTCGGCCGGCCTGGGCGTCGGCGTGGATGTGGCGGGCGGCCTCGGCGACGCGCTCGGTCTCGCGGGCCATGTCGGCTCGGGCTCCGGCGATCTGGCGACGGGCGAACTCGGCGGTGAGCTTGTCAGCCATGGGTCAGCCCTCCTGCACCGCGCGGGCGGCGTCTGCGGCCACGAGCAGGCCGGCCCGCTCCAGCACGCCGACAATGGCCTCGGCAAGGTCGTCGGTGTCGACGTCGGCTGGGTCGGCGAGGGTGTCGTAATAGACGTCGAGGGTCTGAGTGGTCAACTCGATGACGTGGTCGCGGTCCATGCGGGTCTCCTCGGTCGGGTTGATGTGGGTGGCGGACCTTCAGGCCGCCAGTGCGGCAGCGACGAGCAGCGCCACCACGGCCGCCACGGTCAGGTCGGTGGCAATCCGGAGCTGCGACATCTTCGTCACGACGAGCTGGGACATGAACTCCAACTGCTCGTCCCGGTGGTCCTCCGCAACGGCGTTGCGGATGGCCCGACGGTCCAGCGTCGCCCAGTAGGTGAAGCTCCCACGCGCGGCGCCGCTCAGTCGCGGCCGGATCACGAGCGCGGAGGCGACGAGTGCGGCGGCCAGCAGGACGGCAGCGACGGTCACGGACACCGGCTCGCCGTGCCCGCCGCCGGTGACGATGCCGAGCGCGGCAGCGAGGATCCCGCCACCGGACAGCAGCGCGCCGGCCTTCGTGTCGGTGCGGGTGTTCTCGGCCCGCGCGTCCGCCAACGCCTGGTCGATTGGTTCCACGAGGCTCTCCCTTGCATCGGTGGAATCTGACGATGCCTCAGTGAAGCAGACTTGTGCCGTACGGCACAAGGCATCAGCACAGCTTCATCAGCCCCCAACCCTCCCCCGCTATCGGTGCCTGGCGGTCGACGTCCCGCGCGGCGTCGATCAGCCTCCGCGCAAGGGCGCGTGCCTGTGCGGGCGTCAGCTCATCCCGATCCGGGCCCGTGAGGACCACCTTGCCAGGGGCCCGGGTCACACGGTGGGTCAATGTGTACCTCCAGAAACGACAAAGGGCCCCTGCGCTCTCCACTCGCAGGGGCCCTTCGGGGGTGTGTCAGTCGGTTTCGCCCAGCAGCCAGCCAGCGAGCTGCATCAGGGCCTGCGGGGAGGTGCCGTACGAGCCGGGCGCGACGTGGCCGGCCAGCAGTTCCCGCGCCTTCTCTGCGGCAGCCGAGCGGCGCGCGAAGTCGTTGGCGTCTTCGTCCTGGACCACTGAGACACGGAGCGGGACGACCAACTCCGACGGTCCGTCGGCCGGCTCGGGCGACTCTCCAAGCAGCTTGTTCAGCTCGTCACGGAGCTGACGGGTTTCGGCAGTGTCCAGGTGCACCCCGCGCCGGTAGCTCCCGTACGGCTTGACGAAGGCCAGGCGGCTGGCGCCCACGGAGCGCTCCACCCGCAGCATGGCGCCGGGGCTGTCGGGGTCGCTGACTCGGATGTCGGTCATGGTCTCTCCTCGGGCAGATCGGATGGGGTATCGAAAGGCGTTTTTCGCAGCTACTGCAGTGCGAGTGCCGCATCCAGCTCCACGGCGTCGCGCCACTCCTCCCACGCGGTCCGGTCCTCATCGGCGTAGCCGGCCGCTTCGTCGGCGCGGACGCCGGCCATGTCGTAGGAGTCGAGCGAGGGGTAGCGCATCGTGGGGTGTCCTTTCAGGAGGTGGGTCCGTTGGGGTACATGAACGCCTTACGCAGCTGCGCCCAGCACAGTGCGTGCCTGCGCCAGTGCCTCACGGCGGATACCGCGGACACGGGACGGGCCGACGTTGCCGAGGTGGCCGGCCAACTCTTCGTCCGTCATCTCCGGCATGCCGACGCCGTAGGTGCCGCGCAAAACCAGCGCGCGGCGCGGCAGGATGCTGGTCAGCGCCTGCTCGGCCAGGTCGCGAACCTCCGCCAGGTGCGTAGCGCGTGCGGTCGACGTGTCGGGGATGGTGTCCGCGATGGTGGTCGTGCTGTGGCCGGGCAGCACCTCGTCCAGGTCCACGGTGACCGACCACCACGCCTCCAGCACGTGATCGAACTGGTCACGGCTCATGCGGCCCTTCTTCTGCTCCTCGCAGTGCTGGTTCACAAGCACGAACGCGTACTCGCGATCCCCGCGCGCCTTGCCGAGTGCACGACGAATACGCAGCAGCGAGGCCATCGACACGCTCGGGCCGGTGCGGGACGCCAGCCATGCTGTCGTCACAGCATTCACCACGGGCCAGTACGCGCGGGTCATCAGCGCCGCCGGTCCGGTGGTGTCGTACCCCGCCACCACGGTGATGAGCGCAGCCCGAGCCTCCTGCATGAGGTCCTCACGCATCGGAATGTGGTGCGGCACCCGGTAGAACTCGCCCATCACAGTCGCCACGATGCTGGCGAGCTGCGGCTCCAGCGCGCTCACGATCTGCCACATGGCGTCGGAGTTCCCCGCCTGCGCGGACTGGACCAGATCCGCGGTGATGACGGTCGTCGATTCCTGCATCTGGGCGCTCCTTAGGTGGTGGTAATGCGATTACTGAGCGCTGAGCCGACTCTGTTTGGGTTTGATGATGTGAGCTGCGTCACATGAAATGCGGCGGCTGAGGGTGTGCGGCATCGCCCCGTCGACCCGGCCGACGACGGGGTGGGCTGGAAACGCAACGGCCCCCACCCATCAGGGCAGGGGCCGCGGGCTATGCGCTCCGCAAGTCGGTTTTCGCTACTCGGGGGTCACGCAGGAAATGGACCAGCAGGTGTGCGTCCTCAGCGCAGGCGACGTCACAGCGCGCGGCCGTGGACGCCTCCCAGCCGGCCAGCACGAGCAGCCCGTCAGCATCCCAGAGCCACTGCGCCTGACGGTCCGCCACCTCCACGGTGAGTTCACGCGCCGCTCGGTCCAGCTCCCGGCGCTGCTGGAGCGTCTCCATCGGACCGGTGAGCACTACATGCCCCGTCGCAGCCAGCTCGTGAGTCCTCTGCTGCCGCATCCTGCTCCCCCTCGGTCCAGGGCTCCCCCTCCCATACCGAGAGGGCTCGATCAAGTGCCGCCCTGCATCCGCGGATGTGGGCGCCAGCAACTCGCATGTGGTGCACGGCCGTTCGGAGTTCATCGGCGACTTGGCGTCGCCCGTCGTCCAGGGCCGTGTCTTCGGTGGGACGTCCGGGGCCGGCGCTCGCTCGCCGGCCAGTGTTGTCGGGGTCTACCGGCGGGCGCAGGGAGCGGACGTCGGCTACAGCGCTCGCCTGCTCCAGCAGTAGGCGTACCTCAGCCAGGTCTGACAGCAGCACTGCTGATAGCGCGTCGGTACAGGTGACCGGCGTGGCGTGCGGATGACTGTAGGTCATGACTTCCTCTCACTCAACGGATCTAGTCCAAAAATGAACGATGGCAACGGGGTTGTTTGTCCGGATTTGAGAGTGCGTCGGGATACCGAGCGCGTGCGGATTCTTGTGTCGTACGGCACATGACCTGCCCGTCTGGCATGTGCACCCTCACACAGGACCGTGACCGTACTGTTATGTGATTACCGTAATCCCGGGCGTGTCGCGGGCGTTACCGCAGGTCACGGGCACACAGTAGTTGGAGTGTGACGCTCCGGGTTCACGCCCCCGCAGAGACCGGGAGCGCTCCACTTGTGAAGACACTCACGAGCTGATCGCTTTTCAGCCCGTTGCACGACGGGCAGGCCGGTACCAAATTCGGCCAGGCGTCCAGCCCGCCACGGGAAGACGGGACGACGTGATCGACCTCCATCGCGTCCTCCAACCCGGTGTCACAGTAGAAGCACCCGTACCACCCCAACTCCTCCCATGTCCCGAGGAGTTGGGGTAGCCGGGGCTTGCTCGGCGCTGCTGGTCGGCGTGCTACAGGTACGATCCATACCCGTCGCTGTCGGCGCCCGGGGCTACCGTCGGGGGATGGGACAGACGACGTCAGGCCGCGAGGGACAGCACACGCTGCTGCGCGGCGTCCGGGTGCGCTGCGTACCACTCGTCCTCCCTGATCATCGTCTCGGCGTCCTTCATGTACAGCCCGCCCCAGCTTCGGCCGCCTACTTCCGGGTCGGTGTCCAACGCGACGCCGAAGAAGTCCATGGCCATGTGCTCGCCAATGACCTGCGCCACTTCCTCCGCCACGTCGGCCGGTGCCTGCGCAACCAGTTCGTCGTGCACCGGCAGCAGCAGGTGATCCGTCAGGCCGGCGTCGTCCAGGTCGATCAGGGCCTGGCAGAGGACGTCGCGCGCAGTGCTCTGCACGGCGTAGTTGGTGGCCGCGTAGACCCGGTCGCGGTCCAGCGGAAGCCGACGACCGGCCGGCGTCCATACCACATAGCCATGCGCCCGGGCATCTCGCTGCACCGTCCGGGAGTACCGTTTGACCCCCGGATAGACCCGATCGTAGGCGGCAATTGCGGCCTGAACTTCCGGGAGGGGCGCGCCGGTTTGGCGGCTCAACGTCTGCGCACCACCACCGTAGACCTTGCCGAAGCCGACGCCTTTACCCATCTTCCGGTGCTGCTTCGTGAAGTGCGGCCCCCAGATCAGCTCTGCGGTGAAGTCGTGGAGGTCGCGCCCTTGTGCGATTGCCCGCTTCATGGTGGTCTCGTCCGCCAACGCGGCCAGCACCCGCATCTCCACCGCGGAGTAGTCCACGCTGATGATGCGGTGCCCCGGGTCCGCCATCAATGCGCGACGGATCGTCCAGTCCCCGGAAGGGAGTTGCTGGAGCGGCGGGTTCGAGATGGACATGCGGGCCGTGCGCGCCTGGAGAGAGTTGATCTTGCAGTGCGCGCGCCCTTCGACGTCCAGTCCGTCACGGAGCTGCAGGGCGTACGACGTCCTCCACTTGCCGGCCCTCTTCGAGCGCAACACCGCGTCCGCGAGCGGATTCGGCGTGCGCGTTCCGCGGGGCTTCCACTGCGTGTCGAGATCGGCCAGGTCGAGCAGGATGGCCTTATCGACCTTGTACGCCCCGCCCGCCGTCCGCTCCGTCAACGACTCGCCCATGCCGAGCAGGGCGGCCGACACCTGAGCCGTAGCGTTCACGGACGTCACGCCGAACTTTGCGGCCCGGGCGGCGTGGTGGGCCGCTTCCTCCTCCAGCCGACTGACGAGACGGCGCACGTAGTCCTGGTCGACTCGCATGCCCCTGCGCTCCATCTTCGCGCAGATCAGCATCACGCGGTGCTCGAAGTCGACGAGCCCCTGTCGCACGCCGGCATCCGCGAGTCGCTTCTCCAGCCGGGGCCGAAGACGCGAGAGCAGGATGACGTCCAAGCCGGCATACAGGAGATACGTCGGGTGGTCGATCGGGATGCCTCGCCACCCGGTTGCCTTCGTCAAGCCGAGCGACCGGAAAATGGCAGTGAGGTCTTCCTGCGTGTCCGGCGCTTCCGGGTCTACGAGCTGTGCAGACAGGGGCTTCAGACCGAGCCCGACGCCGCCTTCCTGCGGCTGCCGCGGGTCGTAGAGGTGGGCGAGGATGCGCGTGTCCAGCGTGCGCGGACCGAGCAACTCCAGAGGGATAGCTGCGTGCTTGTCCAGCACCAGGAGATCAAAGGGCGCGTTGTGGATCTCAATCGCGGGCAACACCTGCAGTGCCCACCTCGCCGCCTCCAGCAGCTCCGCGGACACCTCAACCCGCAGCACCCACGCCGTCCGCTCGTCGCCGAGCTGGACGGTACGGAGGCGGTAGCCGGAACGGTAGGTGTCGAGACCCGTCGTCTCGGTGTCGACTGCGACTCGGCGGCCGGCAGAGATCTGGCCGTGAACCCAGGAACGGAAGAGGTCCAAGTCCCTTGCGTCTTCCGGGACATGGACCTCCACGCGCTCCCCCGCCACGGTGTGCGGGAGCGTCCTCACGCTGCCTCCGTCCGTCCCTGTCCGAAGATGTCCGCGGCGCCGGATGGCGGTGCGGTCTGCTGCTCTGCCTCTCGGCGTTCCGCGTCGGTCTTCTCGCGGATGCCGTCGAACCCCCACCGGCCGCCGACCTTGCGTTTGCGGAACCCGCGGCTTTCCATCTCGACCCCGAGCGCCCAGCCGGACAGCGTCTCCTTCCGGCTCAAACCGGCGTCCTCCGACCAGTCCGCGTACGCGCGGCGGAGGGTCATCGGGGCGATGCGGGCGCCGTCCTCCACCGTCAGGCGGGCCGCGATGAACTCCGCCAAGCGGTCCTCGCTCTCGCGGTAGTCCTGCGTGGAGGTGGCGATCGACGACGGCTCCGTGAGCCCGTCGGTGAACCATGCGACGGCCCCGCGGACAGCCCAGGCGAGGATGCCCTCCGCCTCCGCGCGCAGCTTCCCCTGCAGCCCGCGATCCTGGGCCGCACCGTCAAAGACTGCTTCCCACGGGATGAGCTTCACACGGCGCCAGATGCCGTAGTCCTGGCTCAGGATGGCCGGCTTGTAGTTGGTCTCCACCTGCAACAGGTACTGCGGGGCGTAGGTGAACGAGTTTTGATGCAAGAACCGGACGGTGACCTTGTTGCCGTCGCCGGTCAACTGCTTGATCAACGGCTCGACCAAGCGCGCATACTTCTCCGACTCCGACGCCAGGACGAGCCGGTACCCGCGGAGCCGGGCTAGCTCGGGCGACGCCTGGCCAGCCTCCGGCTTCTTCTCGAAGGTGGCGAACTCGGCGCTCTCGGTGATGCCGCGGAAGACGTGGGAGATGGTCGACGTGTAGACCGTCTTCCCGTTCTTCCCTCCGCCGTGGTGGATGACGAACACCTGCTCGCTGGTCAACCCAGTGATGCCGTAGCCGATCAGCCGCTGCACGTACGAGGGAAGCTCCGGGTGGTTCGGGAACACCTCCATGAGGAACTGCTCCCAGCGAGGGCACTGGGCCTCCGGCCGGTACGCCACGGCGAGGCGTTTCGTAATCAGGTCAGCCGGGTCGTGCGGCTGGAGCGTACCCGTGCGGAGGTTGATCGTGCCGTTGACGACGGACAGCAGCTCCGGGTCCGCGTCCAGCTCGTCAGCGCTGAGCGGGACGCCAGGAACCGACGGCAGCTCCTTCAAGATTCCTTCGATGTGCCTGTTGGTCAGCGCCTTCAGCGCGAGCCGGCGCTCCGCGTCCCCACCTTCCGCGATCATCTCCGCGCCCATCCGGTGCAGCGCGCGGCGGACCTGGTCCTGACCGGGCACCCACACTGTTCCGTCCCAGGTGAGGAAGCCCAACCCGGAGGCGTAGCGCACTCCCCCGCCCTGAGCGCGGATCCAATCGCGCAGGCGCACAGCCAAGCCGACGTCGGTCCCGTCGAAGGCCTCGCGCGCGGAGCCGCGGAGAGCCGGAAGGTCGTCGGACTCCTCCACGACTACCGGGGTCGCAGGAGTGGGCGGCTCCGGGTCCGTCAGGTCGACGGGCTCTGCGGCCTTGACCGCGCGGTGGAGGGCAGCCGGGAAGGCGGCCGGATCGTCCTCGCGCCAGTCCGTCAGATCCCAGCCCTCGCGCGGAAGCACGAGCTGCCGGCCGCGGATGCCCTCAACCGCGAGGGCACGAGCGAGGGCGGTCGAGAAGCCCCGTCCGGCTCGGTCTGCGTCACCCGCGAAGACAACATCCGCACCGCGCAGCGCGGCAGCCAGCTCGGCCACCACACCGGCGCTTTGCGCCAGCCCAGCACCGCGGATGACCACGACGTCATAGCCGCACGCAGCAGCCGTCAGCCCGTCACCCGGGCCCTCGGTGATCAGCACGGTGTCGTACCCGGCGCCGGCGGAGAGGTATCCCCACTTCGCCCATACACGGCTGTCCACGTTCGCCAGTGACACCCACCGGGCCGGACACGCACCGCCGATGTCCCGCCCCTGGAGCCCGCGGGCGATGCCGTCAACGCCCATTAGCGGCACGGTGATTCGCGGGTGTCGGGTGAAGCCACGGGACAGCCACTTCTGCGGCCGGTCGCCCGGAGCACAGAAGCCCAGCTCCAGATCCTCCGCCAGGTCTGGGCCGACGCCAAAGCGGCGCTGCAGGTACTCCATCGCCTCCGGCGACGACTTCAGCGCCTCCGCCGTCTCCTCCACGAACATCCGCAGCGCAGCGATCTCGCCCGGACCGATGGACTCGGGCAGGGCGGCGGAGACAGTCCGGGTCGCGGTGCCGGGGACGACGTCGAACAGATCCGACGCCTGCAGCCGGAGCGCGCGGAGGATCGCGTCCTTCTCACAGCCGGCCCGGCAGACTATCAGCAGCTTTCCGTCCTCGCGAAGGGTCATCTTCAGGCTCGGCGTCCGACGATCCGCGTGCGCAGGGCACAGGGCTAGGTAGCCGTCATGGTCCTCCGTCACGCCGGTCAGCCGGTCCAGCAGATCCGACAGTTGCACAGCTCTCCTCTCCTCGGGCATGACGAAAGGGGGCACCCTCCGAAGAGAGCGCCCCGTGAAGCGTTGGTGGAACTACGCGGCGAACTCGCGGCCCCACTCCTCCTCAGGCACCGCGTAGTAAATGGGGCCAGCCGGCCCGTGGTCGACCGCGAAGATGACCAGCGACCGGCCGCGAGCCTCCGCGTACTCGATAGCGCGACGGACGCCGAGCTTCGACGGGTGCCCCGTCCAACGTTCTTCGCGGCTGCTGCAGAAGCTGATGTACTCGTCCACGTCACTCCTCCTCTTCGCGCTGCCCGTACTCGATAGCCGTGACGCACGCCCCGTACGCGGTGAACTGCCATGCGTGCTTGTCGCCGCGCGCGAGAGCATGGCTGACCCAGCCGCGGGCGTCCTCGGGCGACATATCCTCGCCTTCCCATTCGGCGCCGTCTTCGACGACTTCCAGAGCGGCCGTGAACGTGATCGTCGCGGTGCGTGCCATCAGTACCCCTTCCCGTGCCGCTGCACGTGATCTGCGTGAACTGTCGGCGCGATGGCGAGCAGTGTCTCCTCCGCGTCCCGCAGCCGGTTGATCAACCGGACGTCCGTCTCCAGATCGCGGACGACGTAGCCGGCCTGGACGCCCGCCCGGCGCCGCTTGACGATCGCACAGCCGTAGGGCTGCATGGCGTTGATCGCTTCTCGGTTGGCCTGCGCGAGGTAGGACGAGAGCGTGATCGTCTGTTCGTCCTTGCACTCCGTGGCGTGAAGGTAGTAGCCGTCCAGGTCACCGATGTCGAGCCGCCCCATCTGGACGTTGCGGCGGACGTCGGGGCTGTGGTGTTCCTGGAGGTAGGCGCGGACCGCGGACTCCCACTCGGTCCCACGCTTCTTCGCGTCGTTACCCATCGGTGCCTCCTTCGGGCCACCGGCTGACGGCGTCCAGGATCTCGTACGCCAGGTTCTCCGCCGCCTTCCAATCCGCGATCACGACCTGAGTGCGGCTGGAAGTGACCGGGGACGTCGTGGTCTCCCCCGCGATCACGATCACTGGAGGCTGGTACTCGGCGTACCGGCTGCGCACCAGCTCTGCGGTGACGCGGTCGGCCGGCGTGCCAACGGGAACCATCGGCAGTTCGTCAGTCATCGGTACCGCCCTCGGCCTCGTCGTCCAGGGGAACCGTGTAGACGCGGTAGACGTCGTCGTCCCCGTCGTTCTCCCGGAACTCCCATCCCGTGACCTGTCGCGCTACACCGTCGACCGTCAGCCAGTTCCCCGGCCCACCGACGTGCGTCGGTACCGAGCCGTCCGCCTTCCGGAGGACGACCACGTTGTACCCGAGCTGCCCCGTCTTCGGGTGCGTCTCTTCCTGCTCGCCGTGCTGGGCGCTGACGTCGACCGTCATGACCAACTTCCCCGTCCGCCCCGCCTTCGCACGCCCGACCTTTACGCGGCCGTGGGTGGTGGAGGCAGAGAGGATGTAGTCACCGGGTTCGATGTCGACGCCGAACGAGTCCCTCACGTACTCAGACACCCACCATCACCCCTCCCGGGCCGCCAGCCCCGACCAGCTCCAGCGCCACCCCGGCGCCGAACTCGCCCTGCTCGATCACACCGTCCCCGCCGAACGACTTCAGCGTGGCCAAGCGCTGCTGCGCGTCGACCTCTTCGAGGTACGGGCCCCAGACCCTGCCGACCGAGTAGCGGAAGGCTTCGACGGTCTGGATCACGCGGTACTCAGTCACCGCACCCACTCTCCCCACTCGATCCCTGTCTCTTCGATGTGCGCCGTACCGCCGGCGTTCTCCACGACGGTCTTCTGCGCGCGTGCCTGCGCCACGGTGTCGTACGGGCCGAAGACGCGGCCCTGCCTGTACGGCTCGCGCACGCCAAAGCGCGCGGGCCGGGTGCACGGGTCGTCCACGACAGTGCGGTACAGCCACTCAGCGTCGGGGCGGATGCGGGTCACTCGACTTCCTCCCACACCGTCGCAGCACGCTCGATGGCGGCCGAGACGATGTCCTCGTTCACGACATGACCGCCAGCGAACTGGCTGTAGGAGTGCGTCAGGAAGGTCAGCTGCCCCTGAGCAGCAGCCCGCGTCCTGTAGGGCCCGAGGAACTCGGTTTCCGTCTCCTCGGTGTACAGCCACTCCGGGTCAGGCCCGTCCCATCGATAGTTCGGGTTGTGGCCGGCACGGACACGGCGGACGATCTTCACTCGGAAGACGTCGGCACTCTCTTCGGCCATGCGGCGTGCCATCAGCCACCCCATCCCGTCTCCGGGTCGCGGACGTCGAATGCTTCCCACGCGAGCGCGGCACGCTCGACCGTTACGGAAACGATCTGACGCGTCAGGACCGTGTCTCCCGGGCGGGTCGTCTGCCGCGCCGTCTCCGCCTCCAGCGCGGATGCCACACGCCCAGCCATGCGACGGGCTGTGCCGGGGTCGTTGTAGGGCCCGCGAACGTCGGCGTGGACGACGTCCTCCCACGCCTCCAGGTAGCTGGGGAGTACGGCGTCCAGGACGTACGTGCCGACCATCTCCGGGTTCCGCTTCCGGTGTCGGTACCTGACGACGGAGCGCCAGACTTCCGGGGTGTCGAGCAAGACGTTCGTCGCCATCAGTGCTTCTCCTCCCACTTCTCCACGATCCGGCCCAACAGCCGCACCACCTCGTACGCCGCCCACCCGATCAGCGAGACGGACCCGAGTGCCCAGAGTCCGCCGATGATGTAGACCAGCCACTGGTTCACGGTCGCGCCCACTGATGCACGACGTTCGCGCCGCGGGTGATCGCCACCCCGATGGCCTCCAAGAACCGCCCCCAGTCGGCGCGTTCGGTCGCGCCTGGGGCAATGACCACCATGTCCCGCTCGCCCAGCGCCCGGACGGTCCCCAGCGCGGGGGCACCGTCCGGACGGATGATGAGGGTCGCCATCAGGTGGTGACCTTCGTCAGGGGGCCGTAGTTTCGAACCACGTGGGGCAACGACGAGTCGTCGGCTTCCGGCTCGCCGCCCCACCACCGGCCCACGGGAGCGCCGTCCGACGCCTTCACGGTGGTGCTGAACCGCCACACGTCACCGTCCGTGTCCCGGTATCCGGCGGTCAGGTCGTAGGTGACGCCGGCGTACGTGTAGGTGGGCGACGGCTCGTCGGTGACGCGCTCAACCTTGGCGCAGTACCAGGTGCCGTTGGTGTCGCCGTGCTCGCCGTCGCCAAACCGCACCTTGAACGGCGTCGTGCCACCGTCGGAACCGGAACCCGCGAGCGTGCCAATCAGGCCGACGAACCTCCCGGTGTCGTAGTTCGGGTCGTCCTCCACCACGCGCACCCGGTCGCCGACCTTCAGCGACTCGGCGGTCGGCGCGGGCTTCAGGTACTGCGCGGACGACGTCTCGTGGCAGCCGTCTTCGTCCTCCAGGACGTACCAGGGGCGGGATGCCGCGTACTTGTCCTTGAACGGGCCGGCCACGACCTTGTTCCGCTCCTCGTTGAAGAGGACGTACGCGCCGATCTCGAACTCGGGGCAGAGAACGAGGCCGGTAGCAGGAAGCGGAACCTGCTTCCCATCGTCCTCGCGTGTCACGATGTAGTAGGTGCCTTCGAACCCGTTGAAGGGCCCGCCGGCCACGGTGCCCCGAGTACCGGTAGTCGTCCGCGTCACCTTGTCGCCGACCTTGAACTCCTGCGTCATCTCTCCTCTTTCAGTGCACGAAGAAGCCCCCGCATCGTCGGTGTGCGGGGGCTGGGCGGTACCAGTACGTCAGGCGGCGTCGGGCGAGGTGTAGCCAGTCACCGCGAAGTGCTCGGCGGCGACCGAGACGACCTTGCGCGTCTTGCGCTGGATGTGACCGGAATCGCGGCCCGTCGGCTGGACGAGCAGCTCCGGGTGCGAGCGGCCACGGTCGTCGCGGATCATGCTGATCTGCCGCACGACGCCTTCGCTCTGCCGCACGGTGTTGCCCTGGCGCGACGGGTAGACGCCGACGGTGCCCTCCGTAATCGGCTGGCCGGTGAAGTCGGTGAGTCTGCGAGCCATCTCAGTTCTCCTTTACTACGTTGATGTTCTGCGTGAGCAGCCAGCGGTACGCCTCGTACGCCTGCTGCGGGACGACGCCGTTGCCGATCTTGTGAAGCTGCTGGGCACGGGTCAGGCCGGGGATCCCGGTCACCCACCCGTCGGGCAGCCACATCAGCCACTCGGCGAAGCGGACGGCGAGTCGTCGACCACCTCGCGGGCCCAGTTCCGTGGGAATCGGCGCAGGACGCCCGGACAACACTTCCTGCCGACGAATGGCGGGCTCGAAGTCGGCCCAGTCCTGGATCTCGTCGACCGGCTCGACCAGCAGGAAGCTGACTTCATCGTCCAACGTCGGCGCGTGCCCGCCGACTTTGCGCTTGTCGGGGTGCTGCGCCGCACCGTTGGTTCCGAGCGATGCAGTAGGCGTCTTGAAGAGCAGCACAACTTCACTCAGCGGCCTGCTGTTCCGGCCATGCAGATTTGACGCGCCCGATTTCCAGTCCCGAGCCGTCGGCGTGGGGAGCAGGTTCACGACGGCTCCGGGAAGAGCGTAGTCCCCGCCGCTCCCTCGCTGATTCGGCCCGCCGTTCGGCCCGTCGGACGCACGGGGAGTCGGTAGGAGCTTGTTCGGCTCCGGCAACCGAGCTACCACACCCGGCAGGTAGTAACTCCCGTGAGAGTTCCGCCGATGGATCGCGTCCGGGAGATCACTCGCCTTCGGCGTCGGCAGGAGTGGCGACGCCGAACCAGCGGTCCCGCCGGTGGGCGGCGCCCACGTCGGAAGCTCGTAGGCACGTCCACCGGAGGTCATACCCGATCGCGGCCAGGTCTTCGGCGACGACCCCGAGCCCGCGCGCTTTGATGGCCGCGACGTTCTCCAGGAACACGAGCCGGGGTCGTAGGACGCGAACAGCTTCGGCGACGTTCTTCCAAATTCCCGACCGGGCACCGCCGATCCCTTCCCGCCTGCCGGCGTTGCTGATGTCCTGGCAGGGGAACCCCGCCGTGATGACGTCGACCTGGCCAACAAGGGCCGTCCAGTCGAACACCGTGATGTCGCCGATGTTCGGCGCGTCCGGGTACCGGGTGGCAAGCACGAGCGACGCGGCCGGGTCGACTTCCGCGACGTGCGTCACCGTCCCGCCCGTCAGCGCCTCCACCGCCATGCCCAGTCCGCCATAGCCGGCGCACAGTTCGAGGATCCGCACCGTCATCAGCCGGCGTTGAACGACGCACTGATGACGGCCGACGGGCCGCGGAGTTCGATGCGCTCAGCCACCGCGTTGGATCCGTCGGGTTCGAACCCGTAGAACGCACTCGGGCACGAGTCCTCCGGCGGGTTGAGCACGAGCCGCAACGCGGCTGCCTTGCTGCCGGCCCGGACAACCACTTCGTCGTACTCGTCCCATCCGACGCGATCCGTCCGGCTCACCAAATACAGCGGCACTGCATCTCTCCTCTGCTTCTTCGCTACAGTTGGAGCGCCCGGCCCCTGACGATCTCTACTCGCCAGGGACCGGGCGCGTTCGTGTCGGCTGTCAGGCCGCGTCGGCGAGTTCCGAGAGCCGGCGCTTCGCTGCGAACTCGCGGTCGGCGTCCTCTCGCTTCGCGTTGTACGCGCCGAGAACCTTGATCACCGGCTTGTTGTAGCTGACCGTCTTGCCCTTCATCGGGCCCGACTTGGCGACGAACTCCACGAGTTCGATCGACAGCCGGCAGCGGGCCGGGCCACCGACGGTGTCCAACGCCTCCAGCACCTCGTGGAGCACCTTGGCCAGGTCCCACGCGCCGGAACGGAATCGGAACAGACCGAGGTCGGGGGCGTCGGTCAGCTTGAAAAGGACGCGGATGTCGGGCTTCGGCCCCCTCCCGGTCTTGGCGAGCGCCTTGCGGTCGGCGAGCAGCTCCGGGCAGCCGCAGGGGTTGCCCTTCTCCTCCGGCGGGGACAGGTACTCCACGCCGTCGCAGTGGTGGATCGGTTCGCCGCCGACGGCGCCGTACAGCCGCATGTCGCTCTGAACGGCGTTCGCGCCGTCGATGACGATCTCGACCGACGCCGCGTCGGTGAGGATCTCCAGGGAGTCCTCGCTCTCGGTGTCCCACTCCTCGGCCGTACCACCCAGCAGCTCGGCCACGCGGGACGCGACGGCCGGATCCCCGGTGGTCACGCGCCACTCGCTGAGCGACTCGGGGCGGGCGGACCGGCCGGTACCGGTCATGCGACCCGCACGGAAGCGGCCGACCACGTCCTCCGCAAAGGATGCACGGGGCTTGGGCTTGGCGTCGGGGTCGGTGTCGAAAATGCGCAGTCCTGCCATGTTGTTCTCTGCCTCTCGTTGGCTGCATCGTCCAGTGCGCGACCCGTAGATGGGTGCAGAGGAGTTACTGAGCGCTGAGGCCCATTTGTTTGGGGTATCGAAAGGCGTTTTACGATGCCCCGTGCTCGCGTCGGTGGAGGATGGGGACGTACTGGCGCTGCTCGCGCTCAGCAGCCCAGTACTCGTAGAGGCAGCCGTACACGACCTTCAGCCGGTCGCGGTGCTGGTGCTCTTCACCGGCAAAGGCCCAACCGTGGACGGCGCGGACGTCGTCGACAAAGGCCAGTGCACGGGCCGCCTGGCCGGCCTGACGCTCGTACCGCCGGGCCTGCGCACGAAGCTGTGCCTGCAGCCCGTACACGCGCTGCTCCAGTTCCTCCGTCCGCCGCTTCACCTCCCGGTCCACGTCGGCCGGCAGTTCACGGCTCGGCGCCCAGGTGTGGAAATACTCGCGCTCTGCGACCTGGTCCTGCAGCCGGCGGATCTCGGCGCGGTAGACGTCGCGCGCTTCGTCGGCCTCACGGCGTGCAACCTGCTCCTGCCGGTAGGCAGCGTGGTTGTATATGGCTTCCTTGCCGGCCGCGTCGCGCTGTTCGCGGACCCGGGCCAGGTGATGGATCAGCATCCGCAGCTTCTCCCGCTGCTGATCGATGATCCACGACTGGCGCTCCATGTGCGTGTGCACGCCCGCCCACTCTTCGCATCGCAGGCACCACGCTGCCCGGCTGTGCGTCGGAGTCTCACGGAACTCCCCGCGGGGGCGCCGACGGTGACACCTGACGCAGTAGAGGTCGGTCCGGTCGCGGGGGCCGCGGGTGAAGACGTTCAGGGCCGTCACGGCTCCACCTCCAGGTCGGCGAGTAGCTTGGCCGCCGCGTCCCAGTCGCTTATGCCTCCGAAGTCGCGTACCAGCTGCAGCGCTCGCTGAATCAGCGTAAGTTCGTCGCCGGTCAGCTCCACTGTGGCAGTGCAGGTCGTCGTGACGTTGGCCATCAGCGCCTCTTCCTCTTCGTCGCCACGTTGCACTTCTGCAGGTAAGCCAGTACAGCTACGGCCTCTGCATGTGTCGCCCCCGCCCAGATCTCAGCCCAGACCCACCCGGGCTGAAAGATGCACCAGCGCCCGTCCTGCTTGCGAATCCGCCAGCTACTCGCCCGCACGCGTCGTCTCCTCTCGAAGCCCGTCGCCGGCCAGGAACTCGGCGGCCTTGATCACGTCCACGACGTCCAGGCCGTTGGCCCACTCCTCGCCACGGGTCAGTCGGAGCGCCATGCTGAAGATGTCGCCCCGGTCCGCGATGAACGCCGCGTCCGTCTTCTCCAGGCCCGTGTCTGGGCCGATGTCGTCCGCGGGGCGGGTCATAGGGTCACACCCGCACGGCGCGCGGCCGGCAGCCACTGCGCGTACTCCGCAGTGATCCCGTCGTAGAGGGCGGCATCACTGACGTTGCGCGGGACGGCCGCGTGGAAGAAGGACGCGTTGTCGACCACTCGGCCGCTCAGGGCGTCGAGCTGCTCCAGGAAGCTGACCCGCCCGCCGAAGCCCACGAACGCCCAGAAGATCGGGAGCCCGCTGGTCTCCCGGAGTACGGCCTCCGCTGCCACGCGTGAGTCGGGCTCTCCGTCGGTCTGGAAGATCACGAGCGCGGGCGTGGTAGCGCCAGACTGCTGGTAGTGAGCGACGACAGTACGCATCGCGGCCCAGTAGTTGGTGCTCCCCCACGGCGTCCGCTGGTGCTGCCGCTCCACCACGCCGGCGTAGTCCGTCAGGTCGAGGTCGACCACGGGGCCGGCGTGCGACCCGAACATGACCATGGGCACGGTGCCGTCGTCGTCCAGGTTCGCGGACAGCCCGAGAGCCTGCTCCGCGAGCCGCTGAACTTCGCCGGAGGCGTAGTACGGGGACATGCTCCCGGAGTGGTCGAGCACGAGGTACACGGCCGCTCGCTGACCCGTCAGTCCGTGCTTCTGCAGGCTCACGCCGGCGGTCTTGATCAGGTTGACGACGGCCGGTGCGGGGGCCGATGACGGGGCGGGGCGGGTGAACAGGGACATTAGCTCTCCTCGGTAGCAGGGTCGATGGTCTTCGCGTAGTAGTTAGCGCGCATCCGTCGGATCGCACCGAGGATCGGGCCGGGAAACCGATCCGCCTCCGTCTGCCGGATCTGCTTCGCGGCATCGCGCAGCACTTCACGCCGGAAGCGCTCGATCAGCTCGTCCTGCTCCTCGTGCTCCAGATGCCCGCTGTACGCGACTGCACAGGCGAGCCAGCCCCGAGCCTGCTCCAAGTCGGTCGGCCACGGATCGGGCAGAAAGTATCGGCTCATCTGGACACCTCCGGGTCGTGCGCCATCTCCACCGCGTGCCAACCCCGTACTGCGTCCAGAGCCTCCGCCATGGACGAGAAGTCGTGCTGACGGTGGGGGCCGAGCGCGTAGCTGTACACACCGATGCCGGCCAGTCGAAACGGATCCCCGGCGAGCCGGTCGTGCACGGTGTTGAAGTGGAGACTGATCAGCCCTTCGGATGACTTGCAGTGGCCCTCGTACGAAAAGTAGTGCTCGTACGCCTCGTCCAGCAGGCGGCGCAACTCCGCCAGGTCGGACATCTCCTGCTCGGTCAGCACTTCGCCGCCTCCGGGTCGATCAGGTCCGCTGCAGCAAAGGAACAATGGCGCAGCTTCTCCGTCAGCTCATGCGCGTGCGCACGGAGCAGGTCGTCCAGCAGCTCGGTCAGCCTGGCGTACTCCTCGCCGTACCAGCAGTCCAGGTGATTGTGAATCCAGGCGCGTGCCTCTTCGACGGAACGAGGCGTCACCGCACACCCCTCTCCCACGCCGCCCGGGCCTCCGCCTGGCAGCTCACACCGAGCCGGCGCAGCGTCGCCTGCGCCCGCGGAACCCAGTGGGACGGCCAGTCGCCGATCTCGGCGTAGGCCCGGACCTCGTCCATGTCGGTGCCGACGAGCCAGGCAAGGAAGGCAGCGTTCCCGTGCTTGCGGTGGGTGATCACTCGCCGTCCTCCAGCCACAGCGTCCGACCATCGTTGTCGCGCACCCATAGGCGGAACTCCTCCGTGGCCTCGTCGTTCCGGAACTTCGCCAGGACGCGGAGCGCCGAGCCGTCAGCAGTGACCAGCCACGAACCCTTGCGGCCCGGAACTTGAGTGATGATCAGCTCTCGCGTCCCGCCGTTGCTGCGACGGGTCGTCAGACCATCGCTGCGCTGGTGCGGGTAGCGGGTCTCCTGTCGGAAGCGGCGGATGCGGGTTGCGGGCTTCACGCCTCCTCCCGCAGCGCTGCATTCAGGTCTTCAACCGATGCCGTCCGCTTCCCGTCCAGCGCTGCCCGCAGTCGGCCGAAGAGCGCCCGCATGCGCGTCCGCTCCGCGTCCAGCTCACTGCGCCAGCCCGCTTCCCGGGACTCCGCGGCCTCCCGGTTGAACTTCTGGAGCTTGATCTCCGCCACCAACTCGTCGTGCGACCACGACGCGTAGGTGTTGGCGAACGCCTCCTCATTCTTCCGGTCCTGCTCTGCCCATTCCTGCCGACGGCGCTCCAGGGCGTCCCAGATGTCGCCGCCATCACCCACGGTTCCGACCGGATACCGCGTGCCCTCGCCCGGACGCGGGGCGCCCTCCACGAAGCCGGCCCAGCCTTCCGCAAGCCACTTCTGCAGCGAGCCGTTCAAGTCGGTCACCTCGTCGCGCGTGAGAACGAACGAACGCCCGCCGCCGGTCGTCGGGTGGAACACGCGGACCACGACCGTGTCAGAGATGGGCCGCGTGTGCGTAGCACCAACGGTGATCGCGCTACGGCCTGAGGTGGCCATGTGTTCATTCAGGGTGTGCGCCTTACTGAACAGGTACATCGGGTCTCCTCTCTCCTCCTACGCCGAAAGCCCCCGGCGCCGAAGCAGCCGGGGGCTCAGGGGTGGTGCGGAGGTCAGTCGAAGGTGGCGGGAACATCGATCCGAACGGGGTCGCCCACGAAATCGCCGTCGACGATGCGGTTCAGCTCGACCCTGTACAACGGCTCGCAGCAGCCGTTGTCCAGCTCGAAGCCGTCAGCGGCAGCCGCATCGATCGCGGCCTGGATCGCCTTCGCGTGCTCCTCGATGGTCATCGCGCACCCTTCACGCGGGCCGGCAGCAGCGCCGCAAGGCCGACCACGACGAGCAGCGCGGCCCCGAATCCGAGCGGCGGGACGGCCGGCACAGCGCCGTGCAGGGCACCGACACCGAGCATGAACAGCCACGCGCGGAGCGGGAGGATCAGCAGCACCCCCGTGAGCTTGCCGCACACCTCGCCGAGCGCCTTCACCTGCGCGTCCAGCTTCTCGGCCATCGCCTTTTCCGCGTCCATCTCCGCCCCCAGCTTGTCGAAGTCGATGCTCACTTGCTCTCCTCAGCGCTTGCAGGTCGGGTCAGCCACGACGGCAACGGCCTTGCCGCCGCCCTTGTTGGTGCCTTCGCGGGTCACGAACATCCGGAAGCCGTTGCCGTCGCACTTCGAAGCGACGTTGGCGAAGCCGTCCGGCATGCTGTAGATGACGGCCGGCGAGTCATCCTTGCGCTGCACCGGCGCGTCGTTCCACTGCTCGGTCGCAGCCGAGCAACCCGTCAGCGTGAGCGCCAGGGCTGCGACGGCGACGATCAGGGACTTCTTCACGCGGCGCTCTCCAGTTCCTTGACGCTGATGTCGAACCCGTAGCCGTAGTAGAAGGGGTTGCCGCAGCTCCACCCCACCGACAGTTCCAGCACGTCGCCCATGTCCGCGTAGATGTGCCAGGTGCCGTATTCGTTCGTGGTGCCCACACCGGTGATGATGTGGTCAACCCGCTCCGGGTGGAGCAGGAACGATTGCAGTTCGGTGTAGGCGCAGCAGTCATCGGTGTTGATCAGTTCGACCCGGTGTCCGTTGTCGAGCGTGATGACCAGCGCGTCTTCGGTACCGCCCCACCGACGCGACACCGTCTCCTTGGTGGCACTGACGATGCGGTGCCCGACAACGGCTTCGCTGAGCGTGGCGACGTTCTCCGGCATCGTGCCGTCGTCGTCGTAGTCGCTCAGTACCTCGATGGCGTAGCTCACTTGCTGCCCTCCCTCTCCAGCTCGGTGATCCGCAGGGCCTGGCGGACGACGGTCTCCCGGAGCGTTTCAACGCTCGCCTCCAGCCGCTCCACCGTCAGCGCAACCGTCTTCAACTGCGTAGTCTTACGCCGCGCCTCATGCCTGCACGCTTCGGCAACCTGCTCGCACCGCTCCAGCTCTGCACGCAAGTGCGCGTTGTCTGCGACGAGCTGTGCGATCCGTCGCGCGTCCTCCGACTCGAAGCGAATGTTCGTCACGCCGCCCGCCTCTCCGTGCCGGTCTCCGCGGTGCCGGTCGACCACACGGGTCGGCCAATGACGCTCTTCTTCCGCACGCTGTCCCACTGGAAGACCGTCAGCAGCGCCGTGAAGACGTCGAAGAGGTCGTCCGAGCAGTCGACCGGGACGAGCTTGGCGCCCTCGGGTCGCACGTGAAGCACTGCTGCAGCGTCCAGCGCCGGCACCGGGACGGACTCCCCCGACGACGCGAGGATCATTCGGTCCGCCCGCGCGTAAGCCTTGAGCTGCAACGCGACGTCATCGTGAACGCCGGATCGGGTCGTCTTCCAGTCGATGATGACCGTCTCGCCGTCGATCTTGGCGATCGCGTCGAACGAGCCGGCATAGCCGAAGGTGTCGCTCCAGACCGTCTCCTCCAGGTGGAGGAACTCCGGCTGCTGCTCCTGAAGGAACGCGTCGAAGTGTCGCGCATACTGCTGCATGTCCGGGTGGACACGCCCGATCCGCTCCCCGCGGGCGAGCCGCTCGAAGAGGTCGTGCGCGTCGCTGCCGGTGCCCGCAGCCTTCGCCGTGAAGCGGGTGGGCGCCCGCTTGAGGTAGTCGATCGCGGCGTCGCGGTCGCGCAGGGCGATGTTCACCACGGCGCCCAGGTCGTCAACTGCTGTCTCTGCCACGGTCTTTGCTGACCAGAACTGCAGGAACGGCTTCGGCAGCATGCCGAGCACGGAGGTCACGCCCGGGACCTTCTTCGCGCCGTCCGCCGGGTCCACGTAGAAGCGCGAGTCGCCGCGCTTGATCGTCTGTACCGTCATCCTCTGCCCTCTCGTGCGTAGATGGGTGCAGAGGAGTTACTGAGCGCCAGCCCGGGTCTGTTTGGGTCGTCGGCAAGATCTTTTCCCCGGGCTCGGACCCGGCCAAAGTGCCGAACTAACCCCCTACTTTCAGTTCTTCTAAGACGCGTTAGAGAGAAAAGGAAAAAGGCGGTTGGTTTGACACTTTGGCCCCTCCGGGCCGCGGGGAGGACGAGTCGGCCTGACGAGCCGTCAGCGCATGCCGGCGTCGCGCAGCACGCTCGACAGAGCGGTGATCTCCCGCTTGACCGCCTGCAGCCGGGTGTAGAGGACCCGGCGCTGATCGGGCGTCATGTCACCCTCGATCACTGCGGGCTGCATGCGCCCAATCGCGGACTCCAGCATCTGGGCGATGCGGAGGTGGTCGCTGACGGCACGAACCGG
Organism: Kitasatospora sp. NPDC059646; assembly: GCF_042734615.1. Taxonomy (NCBI): domain Bacteria; kingdom Bacillati; phylum Actinomycetota; class Actinomycetes; order Kitasatosporales; family Streptomycetaceae; genus Kitasatospora; species Kitasatospora sp. NPDC059646. The sequence goes on along the minus strand of NZ_JBHWDS010000011.1, from coordinate 127,866 downwards.
TGACTGAGGCTCGGGAGCCGGCGCAGGTAGGGCTGCCTTGGCTGCCCTCTTCGACGTGGCAGGTGCAGCGGGCGCGATCTCGTGCAGGGCCGTAGCCGCGTGCACCACGCCGCGCTCCAGACGCCGACGGTCAGCCGCACGCTCAGTCGCGGGCTTCGGCGAGAGTCCCGCGTCCTCCAGCTCCTCAGGGCTCGCCACAGTCCGCAGCAGGTTGTTGATGTGGTAGCGGACGCTGGCACGCAGGTTGCTGGCGACGCCGTCAGGGATGTTGGCGCTGAGGTACATCTGCTGCGCCTCCACCTTGTAGGCGTGCGACTGCCCCGCCAGGTCCCCCATCTGCAGGCGCCGCGCAATCAGCACAGCCGCGAGCGATTTCAGGATGGTGGTGGAGATCTTCTCGGTCGCCGCGTACGCCTGCGCGAGCTTTGTGCCGCGCGTCATCAGGTCTTCCGGTGCCCAGTCCCGGACGGCGTCCAGCGTGAGCGGCTCGGGGACGGGGACGCGCCGAACAGCAGGCGCAGCAGCAGCGCGCTTCGGCGGCACTGCGGGCATGTTGGCCATGTGGCCTCCAGTCGTCACGGGCACTCGCAGCCTACCTGTGCAGGCTGAGGCGCCAGGCGGTCGGTCTGCTATTGCGCTACGAACGGGCGCATGCACACGCCGCAGATGATCGGCCCTTTGGCATACGTGCCGGCCGCAACCCACGCTTTCCGTCCACAGGTGCACTCGGTGAGGACGCGCTTGTCCCCACGCGGACGCTTCGACGGGGCAGCCAGTACTGCCAGCGTCCGCGCCAGTGCGTCGTCCAGATCCTCCATCACCGTCTGCACCAGAGGCGACGTTCGCGTTGCATCGGAGAGGATGACGTCCCGGTACCCGTGATAGGTGCTGCTCGGCGGCTGGTCGGTCGGCACCTGGTCGGTCGGCCACTCCAGTCCGACTGCAACTGCGCAGGCCAGGAAGGCGCGGCTGTGATAGACGCCACGGCGGCTCGTGTCTGTCGTGCCCGCAGCCATCGCCAGTCCGTGAGCAGCCTCGTGCAGCACTGCAGTGACGACCGCCTCTGCTCCTGCCTCCAGGGTGGGACGCCCGATCACTACCGGCAGCGGGTCTCGACCCGCCCATCGGTCGTGCGAATGATCTGATGGCGCGGGGCCGGTGCTCACAGTAATTTCGGCTGCCTGCAGGGTCGGATGGTCTGCCCTCACGGACTCCCATAGTGACGTCAGCAGCGCTACCAGCGACGTGGAGTGGACAGGGGATGGCGGTGTCATAACTGGACAGTAGCGACCTTGTGTTGTATGGCACAAGCGGGCGCAAGTACGCATGTCTTAAAGGCGTCGTAAGAAAACGCAAAAAGCCCCGCCTCCAGGTGGAGACGGGGCTTTGTTAGGCCGACTGTCATCAGTCAGTAGTGTTCTCGTCGGACGCTGTCGGACTCACCTTCGCTCGGGCGCCCTCGCCCAGCAGAATCGGGAGCAGCACCATCAGCACGCCGACGATTTGGCCGACGGTGGAGGCGTTGCTCAGTGCCGGAATCAGCACCGATCCGGCACCGATGACGGACATCAGCCAGGCCCGGACTCGCACCGGCTCTGTGGCCAGCATCACACGGATGTACGCGACGGTGTACAGCACGACGGTTTGCGCGGCATCACGCACACGCGTCAGCAGGGTCTTCATGGTCCTCGCTCATTCGTAGGAACGCCCGTACTGGCGGGCGGATTCGGCGGTGTGAACGTGCGCGTGGAACTGGGAGACCGCGGACTCCAGGTCGGCGACGCTGCCGGCGTTGATGATCGTGTGGTCCGCGTCATCCGGGCCGAGCGTCCCCTCCGACTCGTGCACCAGGTGCGGGACGCCGGGGCGGTCGATGTAGAGGAGGTGGAAGCCGCGGGCGCGCAGGGCTGCAACCTCGTTGGGGTAGCGGACGTCGGTGATCACCGTGCAGCAGCCGGTACGCTCGCCGATCTCGTCGACTCGCGCCAGAGCGGCGCGGATCCAGATCTCCGGGTCGACGGCGCGGATGGAGGCGCCGAGTTCCTGGAGGAAGCGGCGGACCTCGGGGTAGTCCTTTGCCTCTTCCCACCCGTCGGCAGCGACGATCTCGGCGAGCCGGTATTCGAAGGTGTCGAAGCCGTCGCCGAGGGCGTCCACCTGCACGATCGGGTTGATCCGCAATGCCGCGTCCTTAAGCGCGTCCGCGAACGCCACACGTGCGTACCCGCAGTTGTTCACGAGCCACGCGCCGGCCGTGTCCTTGCCGACGCGTGCCCGCCCGATGATGCCAATGTGCATGTCGTCTCCCTGCTCGTGAATGGACTGGGGCAGAGAGGGTTACTGAGCGCCGGCGCGCGTTTGTTTGGGTCAGGTCCCGGGATTTCGGCGGATCAGGAAGTGCTCCGCATCGTGAGCCGCCTGCCAGGCACGCACGTCGGTGATGTCCTCGCGCAGCTCGGCGACGTCCGTTCGAAGCTCATCCCGCACGTCGTCAAGTCGTGCGCCCAGCCTGGCTCCCAGCGTCTCCACGGTCTCCCGGGTGGCGGCCCCCTCCTCCTGCGCCGCCCCGCGGGCCCGGCGAAGGCCGAGCACCGCAGGGATGGCAGAGACGACCGCGCCGCCGACGATGCCGAGAGCACCGACGACGGCAGTCACGGTCTCAGGGCTCATGGGCGGGTCACCCTGGCCGTCCAGGCCGCGCGCCAGGTGACGGGACCGACCAGTCCGTCAACCGCCAAGCCCTTCTGCGCCTGGAACGCGCGGGCGACAGCCGCGGACGCCGGGCCGTAGTACCCGTCCACGGTGATCGACCACCCGCGATCGGCCATCCGCTGCTGCCAGCGCCTGACGTTGGCGTCGTACCGCGGAGCCGAGGACGCGCGGAAGGTGTAGCCCGGCCAGACTGGCGCGGAGGACGTCGAACCGGAGCTGCCCGCACCGGAGTTGCCGGCCGAGCCGCCACCGGGCGTGGCCGGCGGAGGAGTCTGCACCGGCGGCTGTGCGGGAGCCGGAGTCGTCCCCGGGACTGCCGGTACGGTGATGACGTCGCCCGGGTGGATGGTGTCCGGGTGCTGGGCCACGCTCGGGTTGAGCCCGAGAATCACCGCCAGCGCGACACCCGCGGCAGCCGCGATGCCGCTCAGGGTCTGCCCGGCGCGGACGACGACGGTCTTCGTCCCGATGGTCGACGGGTCCGCGAACGCGGGCGCGCCGTACCCGTAGATGTAGGGGTCGTCCCGGCGCCGGGTCCGGCGGTAGACGCCGTCACCTTCCGGCGACCCGCCAGCCGAGGTGTTGCCCTCGATCGTGTAGATGTAGGTCGCGTCGAACGACACCACGATGCCGGTGTGCGACCCGCCGGACGCCCCGTAAAACACCTGCGCGCCGACGCTCGGGGTCGTCCGCCACTGGCCGCGCTGCTTGAACCACGCGACTCCCGTGGCGCACGAGGCAGTTCGCGGGTAGATGTCAGCGTTGCCGGACTGGAGCGCGCACCAGGAGACGAAGGTGGCGCACCACGCCTGCCAGTCCGACCACTCCAGGCCGGGCACGGCCGGCGAATACTTCTGGTGGTTGTTCCACGAGCCGTCGGCGCTGCGGCCCTCGTGGTAGCCAACCTCTGCGTCGGCTACGGAAATCATGCGTTCGGCCGTCGAAGCCATGCGTCACCCTCCCCGGGCATAGAAAAAGCCCCTGCGCCGGACGGCGGGGGGCTGCGGTGCTGATCAGGTGCTACGCGCGGCGTACGAGTGTGATGAAGGAGTCGCGCTCCAGGACGGTGCCCGGCGAGGTGCTGGCTCCCTGTCCCCACTGGAGGGTGACGCTGCCGGCGCTCGCTCCGGTCCGGAGGATGCCGGAGATGCTGCAGGTCATCGGCTGCGTGCCGATGGTGCCCCACGTCTGCGCTGCTGACTGCACGTCAGTGATGACTGTACCGACGGTGGCGCTGGCGTTACGGTCCTGCCCACGCATGCTCAGTCGGTAGCCGGCGCCCGACGGTACTGAGAGCTGCTCCTGAAAGTCCCCGCCTGCAGGGCCGCTGAAGACCAGCACGGCACTCACCTCGTAGACGGCGTTCGCAACCACCGGCACCGTCAGAACCGAGTCGTCCACCATCGCGGTGGACGTCCGCGGCGTGGAGTCACCATCCCGTCGCGCGTGCAGGGTCGCTCCCACGCCGGTAATCGTCAGGGCGTCGATCTGCGGCGTGCCGCCGGCGCTCCAGGTGATGTACCGGCGCCAGGCCGTGCCGTCGTAGACCTCCATGCGCGCCTCTGCGATCAGCCAGCAGCGCATCCCTGCGACGGGAGCAGTGACGGCCGCGTTGCGGGCTGACGCACTGGCAAAGATCATGTTGAGCCTCGGCGCGACTGCCGCTACCAGCGCCGACATTGCCGACTCGATATTCGGTGCATCCGACAGTTTCGGGTAGGGCACGCCCTGCTGAAGGCTGTCACTTCCGGGCAAAATCCACCTCCGCCCCTAAGGGGCCGTCAGTTAGGCGAGAGCGCCGACGACAATCCAGTTACCGGCCGCGCTTGTGAGGACGAGAACGGTCTCTCCGACCGTCGGGGTGTAGCTTTTGAGCCGTCGCACGCCAGCCACCGTTCCGGCGGTAGTCGTAATGTCGACTGTTCCGGTTCCGGTCGCGGACACAGTGGCCATTTGCCACCCACCGCGCGGGCTCTCGGCAATGGCGGCTGCGATTGCCTGTGCAAGGACGGAGGTCATCAGCTCGTATCCTGTTTGTTGCCACGAAGGGTGAGCGGGAATTCCCCGCTGACATCCAGCGGGACAGTGAAGGCCTGCACGATGAAGAGGTCTTTGCGTCCGCCGGCGTACGTCGCGCGGATACAGTCGCCTGCCTCCAGCGCCGGATTTGGCAGGGTGGCTAGCGACGTTTCGACGTTGGGCGCGATTGCGTCCCTGAGCATCGCCGTGGCGGCTGCGAGGCACGCCGCGTTCGACGTCAGCAGCCCGGACGAGTACCGTCGCGTGACCTTGCCGAACGGCCCACCCCACCGGGTCGGTGACGTCGGGTTGGTGTCGGTGGCGGTGGCGCTGAACACGGTGCCGGCCGACGAGTTCTCGGACGTCACCTGCACCGCGTTGTACACGCCGGATCGGGAGACCTTGCGGGCTGCGGAGACCAGGTTGCCCGACGCTCCGTCCGCAACGTCCCACACCGGCACGGCAGTTGAGATGTCCGGCACGTCGGCGATGACGTACCGGCCGAGCACGTCGCAGTAGACGTCCGCCTGCATGGCAGTGCCGAGCTGAAGCACTGCGTCCCAACGGTCCGCGCCGGCGTCCCACACCACGGTCGGACAGGCCGGGTTCCGCGAGCCGGCCGTCAGGTTGACGACGGTTGCGGTCGGCACGGTTGCCTGGATCAGGGTCGTGATTGCCGCAACACAGGTGCCCAGACCGGCAGTTGACGTCGGCACCGAAAATACGTCGTCTTGGATGACAGCCTCGCCGGACTGACCGGTCACCGTCACGGGCCCCATGTCGACGTCGCCGCTCGGCTCGTCCACTCGGAATGTACCGAGCGGGCACATCTCCACCGCACCGTCCGGGAACTGGATCCCGCGCGACACCACGAGCGTCTGCCCGTACGGTCCGAGCGTGTCAGTGGCGCTCCACGGCAGGTAGGCCGGGTCGGGGAGCGTCAGCGAGAGCTTCCGCCTCACTTTGCTCCCGCGGTCCACCGCGACGGACCCGCCCGAGATGGGCAGGTCCGCCGCGACGAGCGCGCCGGCGTAGTAGGCGTCGACCTGGACGCGGATCTGATGGGACGTCGCTAGGGCGGCGAGGAACCGTGGGCTCACTGCGTACATCAGGTCCCCTCCACTCCGGTCAGCACACCCAGCCACGAGCCGTACCGTGCGAAGACGTCCGCCCATGTCGCGTAGCCGGACAACACGGTCTGCCACGATCGCGTGGCCGAGCCGATGAGTGCGCCCACCGGGCGATCCACCTCGGTCAGCGCGAGTGTCCACACGCGGTCCGCCTGGCCCGCGTAGTCACTGGGACGGGATTCCTCCACGTCCCCTACCTGCACGTACACGTCTTGCTCGCCCCAACCGGCCGGCCACTGCAGAAGCAAGGTATTGCCGGTGTCGACCAGCCACGTCAACGCGTCCCGCTCATCCAGCGTCTCGGTGGTGACAACGAGAGATCCGGTGCGCGCAGATCGTACGTCCGTGATGATCACTGGCCGGTGACGCCGACGCACGGTGTACGAGCCCTGCCGGGCAGCTCGCTGCCAGTTCGGCGGCGTCGTTACGACGAAGAGGCGCGATCGGGCCGGCATCGCCGGGTCCTTGACGATCACCCGAAGGTCATCCGGGTACGGCAGCGTCACCGAGTCCGTGGTGTAGGAGATCCAATCAGGTCCCGTCGTCCAGGACTTGACGTAGTAGCTGACGGGGACACCTAGCGGCGATTCGTAGTCGTCCTGCACCGCGATGTCACCCGTGATGACAGTGGACGTCAGGTCGCCGCCGTACCCACGGACCGGTGTCTGAGAGCCGTCGGATGCTGTTCGCCAGAGCCCCCACCGAGTCCGCGCGCCGGTGGTCAGCCCCGTGACGGTGATCCGCGCGCCGTACTGGCCAGCCAACGGGATCACCTGCGCCGTCAGACCGCCGGGCCCGACCACCTGGCGGTCGAGGTACCACGTCTCCCCCGCCGCCGGACCGGACCGAATCAGGTACGGCCGGACGGAGACAGCACCCACAGGCGCCACGTCCGCGGTGTAGCTGTAGCTCCAGGACGACGACGCCCCGGCACCAAACGCCCAGCTTGCCGAGGTCTGCCGGAGCACCTGCCCGCCTGCGTCCAACCAGTCGAGCCGCACCGTGTACGTGGCGGTGTCGGTAGGCGGACGCACCGCGGGCCGGTAGACATACGCGGTTCCGGCCGTGACCGGGATGGCTGTTGCCGACGTCAGTACAGCGTCGACCCCACCCGTGCACGTCAGCGCGAGAGAGGCAATTCCCTCCAGCGCCACGGCAGTTGAGCGGTTCAGCGTCCCACCCGTTGCCGACCACCCGGCTGTACTGACCTCCGCACCGTACACACCGTACCCGAGCAGGTTCCCGGCCTCGTTCGGCGCGACCATGAGCGCGGCCTGATCCGTCAGCCACGTCTGCCCGGCTGCCGTGGCAGTCGGCTGGAACGACAACCGGACCTGCGTGGCACCGGGCGGCGTGGTGCCGATGACGGAGACCCGCGTCCACGTGCTCGCCGGGACGCTCCAGTTGGCCTGACTGGCCGCCACGAAGCCACCGCCGGCGTCGTACCATCGCAGCTCCAGCAGGACGGCGCCGCTGACCGGAGCGCTGACCCACAGGTACCCGAGGTACTCCGTGGACGCCGCCGCGGGGTAGAACGTTGCCACGCGGTTGATCATGTCGCCGGCAGCGAGGGAGGTCGTCGCCAGCGAGTACCAACCTTCAAAAGACGTCGAACTGACGCGACTCGCAGAGCAGTTGCCTGCGACGGCCCACCCTGCGGTGCTGACCTCGCAGCCCTGCGTGTTGTAGTCGAGCAGGCCCGGTAGCTGGTTCGGCGGCCCGAGTGCGATCGAGTCGACCGCTACCTGTTCCGACGTCGTCATGCCGGAGACGGTGACGGTGACGCTGGCGTACGTCGCACCCGCGGGGGCGGTAGCGATCAGGATCGGCGGCGGCGTGTTCCACGACGTCGCGTTCGCCAGGGTCGCCGCTGCAGACACCGAGGAGGAGATCGCGGTCCCGCCGGATGACGCCGCCCACCAGTCCACCTGTACCGTGAACGTCCTGCCGGCAGCTGCGACGATCAGCGCGGCGTAGGCGTACGCGGTGTACACCATGCCGGCCGTCACTGCCACGCGAGTTGCGGTCGTCGCGGACGCAGCACCGGAGGACGTCGTCCGCGTCATCAGCAGAGACTTGGCGCCAGTGAAAAAGCGGGTGGACTGCGAAAGCGTGGTGTTCGCTCCCGCAGTCCACCCGCTCGTGTCGGTCTCAATCTCCGACGTGTTGGCGCTCAGCAGGTTAGTGCTGACGCTCACCCGCCGTCACCACCTCCGCGGCCCGGGTCCTGAGGGTGGTTCAGCGGGTCGTCGACCACCTCCACCGGAGTGCTGACGTAGATCGGCGGCTCCGGTGGGGGCTCGGGCGTGGGGTCCGGAGTTGGGTCGGGCGTGGTCGGTTCGTCGTCTGCCACTACTTCACTCCCGCTAGAAGGTCACGTGCAGTCGCCGTTTCGGCGTACCGCACTTCGGTTCGGACAATGTCCGTGATTTCACGGTCACCGACATAGACGTGAATTTCTGCAACGTCCCCGCCGCCCGTCGTCCCTGCGCGCTGGATTGCGTCCCACTGACCGGTCGTGAAAACCGGTTCCGGTTTCCCGGTGTGGTTGTAGACGAGACTCGTGCCCGTCGGCAGGTAGCCGCCCGCGTCGTATCCGCCGGGGCGGTTCAGGGCGGACAGGGAGCCGTACGTGTGTAGCGCGTAATTCAGACCGGCGAAGATGTTTGCCAGAGGATCCGTGGACGTCCCGTAGAGGAATGGGCCCGTGTTCCGGAATGCGTCGGCGTATGCTCGGAACGTCGGACCGATGACCTGCATGAGGCCGACGGACGGGGTTCCCGCCGCCCAGTTCGAATCCCACGTGTTGACTACCGTCGGGTTGCCGCCAGATTCCTGGTTCATCCGTCGAAGGACGGTGTCCATCCAAGATTCCGGCTGCCCGAGCATCGCTAGCGCCTGGCGGACGGCCGGCGCCCACTGCTGGACTCCAGCCCCGCCGTTTCCTGACCCGCTTCCACCGCCGAGTCCGACGACGCTGAGGAGTTTGTCCTTCAGCCCCGACACGGCCTTCACCGGAATTCCGGCCACGGTCTTGGCCATCTGCGATTCGCCGATCTTGGCGATCATGTCGCGGATCGGCTTCGTCAGCTTTTCCCACGCAGCACCGGGGTTCTTCAGCATTTCCGCGCCGTCCTTTGCTGCGCTCCACGCTGCGCCTGCGGCACCGGTGATTCCGCTCCAGACGTCGCCGATGATTCCACCGGATGCGAGGAGCTGGCTGCCTGCCGCCGCGTGCAGCGCAATGGCGCGGCTGCGATACCGAGGATCCGTCGGGATGACGTACTCCGGGTAGGCCGGGTTGCCCTCGCCGACGATGGCCGTCGGACGGTTCGTCACCATCGGGACCGCAGGACCCCAGCCGGCGCCGATGGTACCGCCGGCAGCGAGCAGCTTCGGCCCGTCAGGGAGGTGCGGCAGGTCGACGAAATCGGCGACCCTGTCCCAGACGCTCTTGATGCCCTTGGTGTAGACCCATTCGATCAGGAAGTTGACGGGCTTCTTCGTGATGTCGTAGAGCTGCCCCCACGCCTCTGCGATCAGGTCCTTCGCCAGACGGAATGCGTCGGCGAGTGGCGTCAGGGCATCCTTCGTCCGCTCGAATGCCGGCTTGAGCGCCTTGTCCCACAGCCAACCGGCCTTGTCACCGATCTGGTTGAACGCCGGCTTGATCGCGTATTCCCACAGAAGGGCCGCGATCACCATCAGCCCCTTGAAAGCGTCCACCATGAAATCGAACGCGGGCTTCAGGGCGTTGTTCCAGAGCCAGACACCAGCGTCACCGATGGCCGAGAACGCGGGCTGAATCCGGTTCGTCCACAGCCACATGGCGATTTCGCCGAGCGCCTGAATTCCGATCCAAATCGGGGTCAGGACAGCCACGACGAGAATGGCAAACAGAACCCGAGCCGCCAGCCAGATGAACTCGAACGCCGGGCCGAGGGCATTTTCCCAAAGCCACATCGCAGCCTTGCCAATGTACTGGAGACCAATCCAGATGGCATCGAACGTCGGCTTGAGCGCGTAGTTCCAGACGAAAAGCGCGGCAGTCTTGATCGCGTCCCAGGTGGCCACCACCGCGACGTGGAACCAGTTCCAGTGGTTGTAGGCGTAGATCACCGCAGCCACCAACGCGATGATGGCTACGACAATAATTTCAATCAGCGGGACGATACCCGTCGCCTGAATTGCGACGTCCCACGAGATGGTCTCGGCTGTCGCAATGGCCACGATCGCCTGATAGATTCCGATGACGAAGTTGTACGCCACCAGTGCGATCTTCGCGGTGTTGAAGGCGAGCGCCATGGCGTAGATGGCAATCACGGCTTCCGGCGCGTGCTCGGCAATCCAGGAGATCCCGTCGGCTGCGAGTCCGACCAGCTCCAGGACTGGCCCCGAGAGGGGCGAGAGTGCCTGGCCGATGTCGAGCACCGCGTCAGCGATCTTGCCGAACGTCGATGCGAGCTGCGGCCCGCTCCGCTCCGCGTAGTCCAGGAAGTGTTCGAACTCGGGCGAGCCACGGAGCCCGCTTCCCCAGTTGGCGAAACGGCCGGTGATCCGCTCCATGGTGGCCGAGATGCCGGCCATGTGCGGGAGGAAGGCGTCCACGACGCCAGCCATCCCCTTCAGCACGTTGCCGAAGGTGACGCCCAGCCCGAGCAGAGCTGGGCCGGCGGAAGCGTCGATGTCCGCCTTGAACTGCCTCCAGAACGGCGTCTTCAGCTCGCGGCCCGCCTTGTCGAAGAGCGTCCCGACAGCGTCGGCGGCGTCCAGTACCAGCGGCGTGAACCCGGGAAGCGAGCCCTTCGCCGCGTTGATGCCGCGGACGAAGAGGGGGAGTACCTGTGGCTGCAGCGACGTCGACCAGTCGGTGAACGCCCGCTTCAGGCCGCTCGGTCCCGCAATCGCGTCGAACAGCGCGCGGGCCGGCGGGCTCAACTTCGCAAGCGCGGCCTCGTACTTGTCCGCAGCCGTCGCGGCGCTCGCCGTGCTCTTCTCCGTCGACAGCATCGCCTGCCGCAGTCCGCGCTGTGCAGACGCAATCGACTCCGCTGCGGACGTCTGCGCCTCCGCAACAGCCTTCGCGGCGTCCGCGGTCTTCTGCTGCGACTGCATCAACTTGTCCTGCGCCTGGCGCACGACGGTCGAGCCTTCAACACCGGCGTCCCGCGCGGCCTTTGCCCCCGCCGTCAGGTCGCGCTGCGCCTGCGACGCTTCCTTCGCCCCCTGAACTGCGCGGTCGTAGTCGAGCTGTGCGCGACGACGCTGCAGCTCGGTCGCCGTCGACCCGGTGGCGTAAGCGGCCTGTAGCGCCTGCTGCGTCTCCAGCACGCGGAGTTGCGCGTCCTGTTCGGACAGCGCCCCATCACGCAGCCGGTCTTCGTACGCTGCGAGCTGCTGCTCTGCGGTACGGCGCGCGGCCGTCAGGTCATCCTGTGCCTGCACCTCCGCGCGCTGTGCGTCGACCAGGGACCTGCTTGCGGCTTCCACCTGACGCGACGCGTTCCGGCGAGCAGACGCAAGCGACGCCTCAGCGCCGGCCAGCGACAGCGCGCGCTGCTGCGCGGTCACGGCAGCATTCGCACCGGCCGTGGTTGCGTGCGTGGACTGGTCCTGTGCGGCCGTCTGCGCCTGAAGTGCAGTCGCCACGCCGCGCACTGCGGGGATCGCAGCCAGGCCAAGAGCACCGGCGCCGGCGGAGGCGGCGACAAACGCTGCCGCAACGCCGCCAACTCCCGCGGCAAGGATCGGAATTGCGGGGATGGCAGCGAGGGCGGCAATCTGGATGCCGAGCATGAGCACCGCGGACGACGCCTCGCTGACGTCGACCTTCAGATTGACACGCTCGCGGTCCAGCGCCTTGGCGGCTGCCTCCACAGCTGCCAGCTCCGCAGCTGCCGATGCCGCGTCCGCACGTACGTCGATCGAGACGCCTCGTGCGTTCAGTTCTTCCAACTTCGCGCGCAGCTCGGCGATTCGCGCCAGCGCCCGCGCGTCGTCGAAGCCGGCTTCCGTCTCCAGTCGCTCGGGTATGCGTGCCAACTCACGACGTAGCGAGTCGAGTTGTGCCGACGCTTCCGTGGTGTTCGCGGTGACGTCGATCACCGGCAATGCGGCCTTCGCCGCCTCCACCTGTGCAATGAGCTTGCGTCGGAAACTGCCCGGCTGCAGCTCGATCTCCCACGGCTGCCGGCTGACTGCCGCGATCTCCGCCTGAATCTCGGCTAGCGCCGCGCGAGCCGTTGCCGTGTCGATGCGCACCGCGGGGTTCGGGTGGCTGGCGCCCAGCCGGCGGAGCTGCGCGTCCAGCTCGCCCACCTTCGCAGCCGCGTCGGCCACGCTGACGTCTATCCCGATGCGCTTGCCGGAAAGCTGCTCCAACTTCGCGCGTAGGCGGGCCAGTTCGGCGTCCGTGCCGGTGTCGCTCAACTTGACGTCGAGCTTCGGCATCGCGCGGAACGCCGCCTCCAACTTGGCCTTGAGCGACCGGGCGAACGCGCCGCCGACCTGATCGCCTTCGCGGGACGCAGTGGTCTTGGCCTTCGTCCCCGCGGTCTGAATCGCGTTGGACAGCGACCCCGCCACGCGTTCGCGCAGCACCTCCGCCAGCCGGTCACCGAGTGCACGGCCGGCGTCGGCGCCAACCCGATCTGCGGCGGGGATGACGCCGGCTTTCAGCTTCTCGTGGAACTGCGCCAGGACGGGGACGACGTCGACACCTACCGTCGCCACGATGTCGGTAGCCATTACGCCTCCTCTGGCGCTCGCATGCGGGGGTCAAGCGCCCGCCGCTGCTCGGTCGTGAGGCGCTTGCGGGTCGCGCGCTTCGGCGGGATACCGGGGCGCGGAGTCGGCTCCGGGGGCGTTGGCTTGCCGCCGGCTGCCGCTATGGACACGGCTGTGAGCTGACGGACGGCGTCGAGGATCGAGGCGAGCAGCAGCTCTGCGCCGGTCCACGGCGCGAGGTCCGGCCGTGCTTCGTCGGCGGCCCGGGCACGCTCCTCCGGCGTCATCGCGTTGCGGAGCGCTGTTTTCGTGGCACTGTCCGGCGGGAGACTCTGGATCAGCACCCGGAGCCGGCGCATCGTCAGCTGGCCCCGGTAGACGTCCAGCAGGTCGATGCCCCGCCAGGCGAGGTCTGCCTCTAGCTCTTCCGGGTACGCTTCGAGGACGCCGAGCGCCCACCAGACTTTCCCGGGGCCTCCCCCGACGCCGACATGGCGTCCGCGGTGAAGGTGGCCAGCTCGTCGAAGGTGGCGTCGATCTCCACGAAGCGCGCCACGTCGTCCGGGTGCAGTGCCAGAGCCGCCCAGGTGTCGAAGTCACCGGAGCGAAGTGCCCGGAGGAAAGACGGCCGCCACCGGCCAGGCGCGAGGACGCGCAGCTCCGTTCCGTCCAGCATTGCTAGCAGGTACTCGCTGCCGATCGCCTCGATCTCCTGCACCTCAGCGGGGGTCTTCTCAGTCATGCGCGCGGGTCTCCTGTTCAAGTCGATTGTTAGCGCGGGTCGTTGTGGAGCTGAAGCGGGGCCCGGACCCGCGCAGATACGGGCCCCGCTGGTCATCAGGCGAAGAAACCGCTCACGTCCACGCCGCCGTAGTCGATGACCCGGCGGAGCGCAGGGGCAGTCGCGCCCTTGTAGAACTTCATGGTCATCTGCACCTGCGCAGCGTCCTCGGTGCCGGCCTTCTCGTCGCCGCGCGAGTCGACAGCGCCGTTCGGGGCGTAGTGCCGCATGCGCTTGTCACCGTCGGTGGAGTCGAAGAGGAAGGCGTACTTCAGGTCGTTCGGCCGGTCTGGGAAGTCGTACGCCGCGATGCCACTGACCGGCTCCAGGTCCGACAGTGGAACGTTGTCGTACAGGGCCCTGACGTATGGGTTCAAGGCCTCCTCGAACGTGACGTCGATGGTCTTCGTCGATCCGGTTCGCAGAGTCCGGATCGGCTCAAGGCTGCCGGCCGCCTTGAGATCCTTCTTCTCCTCTTCCATCTTGAACGCGCCGCCGTCGGTGGTCACCCAGCCGAGGCAGGTCCAGCCGGTGCCAGGGTCAGCCATGCCGGTTGGCGGGGCGGTGTTCGCTGCCGCGATATAGACGATGTAGTCGTCTGCGGCATAAGTGAGATCGGCGTTGCGGGTGTCGGCCACGGGCCCTCCAGGACAGCAGCAAGGCCCTGGACTCCAGGGCCGAAGAGTGTGTGTGGTTCACGCGGGGCGCACGCGCAGGCTGATCGTCAGCCCGACCCGGTGCACGCCCGGATTTTCGTAGGGTCGTGAGGCAGGCCCGGAGTCGACACGGGCCCACTGCACGACGGCATCGCCGCGTCGGCCGCGGAGGCGGAGCGCAGCGTCCTCCACGCGGAGCCCCAGTTCCCGCGCCGCTTCGTACGTCGTGGCGTAGCAGTCCAGGTCGACCCGTGGGCGGCGCGCGAAACGCTCAGCCGGGCCACCGATGGCAGCGACCTGGACGATGGGCAGTGCTCCAGCCAGGTCAGCGGGCAGCATGGTGCACGGGCGGGCGCCGATGACGTCGGTCACCCACCCTGCAAGCAGCGCCTCCACGTCGACCAGATCAGCCATTGCGGCTCACCGCAGCGTCCACCGTGCGCCGGGCTACGGCGTAGCGTCGCACTCGGCGCGAGCCGTATTCGACGTCGCGCGCGTACCGGGCGGTGTTCTCCAGCCGACCATAGACGCGCTTCGTCGGACGCCCCCGGTAGCGGACACTTTTGGTACCGGTCGCCACGCGCCAGCTTCCGCGGTACAGGCCGGGGTGCGGGTCCGCCTCAGCGTCGCCGACAGGGGACAGTGACTCCGCGATGGGCTGCATGGTGGTGGCAGCCGCTACTACGGCCACAGCCATGCCGGGGTGGAGCAGCAGCTTCCGCGTTCCCATGAAGTGTGCCCGGTAGGTGCTCATCATCCCTCCCAGCGTTTGAGTTGGACCTCCAGATGCGCGAGCCGGCCGGGGTACCGGGCTGGCTCGCCGACCACCTCGTACGTCTCGCCCGCATACCGCACGCGGTCCGTCGCGCGAATGTCAGCCGTTGCCGGCGCGAAGAGGACCACCGAGACGGTGACCAAATTCCGGCCAGCGATGACCTCGGTCGACGCTGCCATCTGGCCGCCCGGGGGCAGCACGCGGCAGCCGTCGACGGACGTCACCGTCTCGACTCCGGGGACGTCGTTCCCATAGCGGTCCCGCGTGGGCACCCCGGCCCGCAGCACGTCAACCGCCACGGTTGGGAGCGTCACAGGGACCTCCGAAAGACGGTGTTCGGTCCGGGTGTCTCCGCGGGCGCGATGTCGATCGATCCGGCGCCGCTCACCAGGCCGACCGCACGTCGGAGCCGGCGCCGTTCGTCTGCCGTCAGCTCCACGCCGCCGGCCTGCGCGTCCCGGTACGTCACCGCGACGGAGCCGGCGGACTCGGACCGAACGCCAGCCGGGTTCGTCAACGAGCGCGCGGCTACCGCGATGGCGACCGCCTTCACGCCGCGCTGGGGCGGGTCGGTCAGCCGGTCACCGACCTCGCCCAAGATCGCGTCCTCCGTCAGCTCATGCGCCAGGTCATAGGCGTCGGTGCTGACGGGCTGCTGCAGGAAGGTGGCTAGCTCAGCCTGACTGAAGATCACCATCAGCGACCGCCTTTCGGGCGCGAGCGGCGGCCTTCTTCGCCGCCGGCTTCGGGGCGGGCTCCGCAGGTAGCTCCGGTTCCTTCGCCCACGCCTTCGGGTTGGTGATCAGCGGGTACGCCCAGCTGGGCACAGCGTCACCCGGGCCGAACACCACGACCCGGCCGTCCTCACCGACCACATGCACGTAAGTGTTCAGCGCAGCGGGCATCAGATCACGTCCGCCTGGAAGGTCAGGTCCGGGGCCGCGACGACCGGGAGGACGATTGCAGTCGCGCGGGTCCACAGGGTCTGCGGGTCCTCGCTCTTGTACGAGCCCACCGCGATGCCTGCCTCGGAGCCGGCCAGGCCGTAGCGGGAGTCGTCCGCCTCCACCGGGACACCCCACAGCGTGCGGCCGGCCGCGTCGCCCTGCTCAGGCAGGAAGCAGATCTTGTCCTGTGGGGTGATGCGCGTCGCGGTGCCATTCACGGACACCTTCGCGTCGTAGATCACGATCGGTGGGACGTCGTAGTCGGAGAGGAGAGTCTCCAGGCCCGACTTCGTCAGCACGCCCGGAGCGGTCGCTCCCGTGGTCGACAGCTTCGTGAGCTGCGCGGACCGCCGCAGGTAGTTGTAGATCTGGCGGGACATCATCACGTACGCCGGCAGGGTGCCGTTCGTGTCGTTGTAGGTGTCCATCCACGCCTGGAGGTCGTCCAGGGGCTTGGAGTTGGTGGCGTCGGACCACAGAGTGGCGGCAGTGACGTTGTGCGCGGCGTTGCGGCCGAAGTCGACCGTCGCCTGGAGGCCGTTCTCCGCCAGAGTCACCGCACCGCCGAACAGCGCGGCACCACGGGCCAGCTCCACGCGGGCGCTGATCGCGTCGGCGAGCTTCACGGAGTCGGCGAGAAGCCCGTTCCGCAACTCTTCCTTCTGGGTGTCGACGTTGCGCCGGCGAATCCGCTCGTACTCGCCCAGCGGCATCTTCCGCGAGATGGGCGGCAGTTCGCCGCTCACCCGGGCGCCACCCTCGCGGGTCGCAATGTCGGACTCGGCGTCGTACGCCCGGTAGACGGCCGCCTCGGTCAGGCCGCCTCCACCACGGGTGAAACGGTAGCTGAGGTCGTTCACGGTGCTGTTCGGGAGCCAGCGCTCCAGACCGAAGGTGTTTTCCACTCGATCCCGCAGGGCGGCCCGGGCGTACCCGGTCAGCTCGGCAGGGGTGGCGTACTCGGTGATGAGCTGCATCTAGCGCGCCCTCTCAGATCAGACGAAGATGACGCGGGCGCCGAGGTCAGTCTTCCCGGCAGCGTCGATGGTCACGGGGAGCTTCGACTCCCGGATGAAGCAGTGCAGAAGCATGGAGCCGCCAACCGAGGCAGCGACCGCGCCGCGCTCCGAAACGACGTCCACGGCAGTGAACAGGAAGCCGACGCAGGTCTGTCGGCCGTCGCTGGCTGCGTCGTCGTACAGTCCGTACTTGCCCGACGCGGTGACCTTGCCGAGCGGAAGACCGCTCTTCAGGAAGCCGTCGGGGTAGTGGGTGCCAGCAGTGAACTTCGTGACGTCCAGGGTGATCGACACCGGCGCGTCGGTGCCGTGCTGGCTACCGAGCCAGTTCCGCTGATCCTGGTTGAAGGTCACCGTCTTGAGGGTGAGGTCCATCGATCCTCCGTCGATCGGGGTCAGTTCTTCGGGTTTCGGGCGCGCCAGAGGTCAGCGCCTGCCGCGAGGGAGCCGCTGGAGCCGCCGACATCCCCGCCCCGCTGGCCGCCCGAGAGCGGCGGAGATGGAGCCGGGCCAGTGCCGCCGAACGCCTCCCGGAGCGCGTCCGCGTCCGCCTCCAGTTCCTCGCGGGTGCTGCCCTGAAGCCGCTCGGCCTGCGCAGGGGTCAGGCCCTTCGAGCCCGCCACCTCCAGCACCAGGGCCCGGCGGGTGGCGGCTGCAGCGTCGGCCTGTGCCTGCGCAGCTCGCTGCTCGGCGGCGTCCTTCTCGGCCTGGAGCCGCTGCGTCTCAGTCAGCTCGGCTGCCTTACGGGTGGCGAGTTCGGCGGCGTCGGCCTGCCACTGCGCGACCTGCTCAGCAGTCGGTGCCTGAGACGCGCGCTGCTCGTGGCGGCGGGCGTGGTGCTTCCAGTACGCCGCCTGCTGCTCGTGGGTCATCTCGGCGACGGGGGTACTCTCCGGAAAGCCGTTCGGCCCCACCGGGTTACCGCCGCCTCCGCCCCCAGTCGGGTCGTCCTCAAAGAGGGTCCAGGGCGCGGAGTTGAGCAGCGAGTGAACAGCAGAACGGTTGAGAGCGCGTCGGCGCATGGCAGTAACTCCCCTGTCGGGATGGGTGGTTGGTGCCCCTGGCGGGCGGTTACTTCGGGATTCGGAGGTCTTCGGGGCCGGTGAAGCGCTGCCCCTTGTAGCCGAGCACCGGCCCGATCTCTCCGTGGGTGTGCTGAACGATGATCTTGGAGTAGTCGACGCTGCGAGCGTCCCGGGCGCTCGTACCGAGGGCCTCCTCCACGGCCTTGTGGATGGCCTCCAGGCGCGCTTCGTCGATCACCTGGCCGGGGTCGAAGTCAGCCCGAACCGGCGTCGGCCGGCAGTCGCAGCCCGGGTGGATCGGTAGTAGATCGGCCTTGCGGTACCGCTGAGTCGAGGCCACGAGACACAGCGCACAGTCGTACTCGCCCTGCAGCTCGCGCACGTAGTAGGTCACCCGCGGCTGCTGCTCCATCACGGCCTGAGCCGTCAGGGTGCGAGCGCGCTGCAGGTCGGTCTTCGCCAGCGTCTCCAGCCGGTTGGCGCCGCGCTCCGTGGCGACGTCCAGCGGCTCACCGTTGCTGAGTGCGGTCCACACCTCTTTGAAGGGGCGTTCGTAGACGTCAACAGGATCGACGCCGTTGCGCACCGCGGAGCCCGTGACCTCGGCCAGGTCGAACGCGACCCGGGACGGCTCGTCGAAGAGGCGCCGGTACTCCGCCTCCAGGTAGGTGGTCGTCAGTGCGGCCACCCGCCGCTCCCCCGCCAGTAGGGCGGGGAGTACCCGGCGCTGAAATCCCTTGACGTCGTCCCCGCGCCATGAACCGAGCGAACTCCACTCCTGAGCGAGGCGGTTGACCACGCTGGCGAACGTGCGCCTCACTGCCGCGTCGTACGCGGGTGCCGGGTCAGGCTGCCTGCGGGACGTCGGCGGCACGCCCGATCACCGCCCGCGGGTCAGTGGGGGCGGGCTGGCGAATGGGGGTCGCCGTAGCCTCTGGAGCGGCTGGCTGCAGGAGTGCGTCCTGCGCGCGGTCGATCTCCATGCGGTCGATCTCCGGCGGGGTGTACTGCAGCCGCTCCATCCGGGCACGCCACGGGACGCCGGCCGAGTCCAACTTGACTGCAGCGTCGGCGAGTTCGGCGAGCGACCGGGACTCCGGGTCGCGCCACACAGTCTCCGCGTCGTACGCGGCTGCCCGCTGCTCGTCACCAAGCGCGCGGAAGGCCAGACGCATGACCTGCTCCCAGCTCTCGCCGAAGTTCCTCTGCCGGTCCCGCACCTTCGACACGAGTCCGGTCTCCGCCGCCTTCAGTGCGTCGCCCGAGACGTTGACCACGGCGCCGATCAGGTAATGCGGTGGGGTCCGGCTGATGGCTGCGAGATCCTGCGTCGCCGCTTCTATGGCGCGGATGTACGGACCGACGTCAGTAGAGCTGAACTCACCGAACTTCACGTTCGGATCGTCAGTGGTCCACAGCGACTTCATGTCGAGCTGGAACGGCGTGATCTTCTTACCGGTCAGCGGG
Source organism: Kitasatospora sp. NPDC059646 (assembly GCF_042734615.1). NCBI lineage: Bacteria > Bacillati > Actinomycetota > Actinomycetes > Kitasatosporales > Streptomycetaceae > Kitasatospora > Kitasatospora sp. NPDC059646. The sequence continues at coordinate 108,609 of NZ_JBHWDS010000011.1, read as the reverse complement.
TCTTCGTCCACAACAAGGCCAGCGGCTGTCCGCTGCTTGAATGCGCCGTAGCGCATTGCAGCCATCAGCAGAATGCCCTTAGCGTTGATCCGGTCCTGATTCGCGAGCAGATCCTCATGCTCCGCGAAGCCGTCCGGCCGCCGGTTTCGCCGGTTGGTGAACCCGACGAGCGGCACCACGCCAAGCGGGTTTGCTGCCGTGCCGTCCGCGGTCCCCGGTAGCGTGTCAGCGTCCCACTGCCGCAGCTCGGCACCGCGGGCTGCCAGCACGAACGACGGCTCAGTCTGCTTTGTCGCGAAGTAGTAGACGCCCTGGGGCAGCCATAGCGTAGCCTTTGTCTGCCCAGTCCAGTCATCGCGCCAGAGCTTCAGCCCTGCCGCGAGCTTCCGCCGGCTCCCCTGCTCGTACTCGACCGCAACTTGGCGGGGCGTCTCGTGCGTCAGCACCGGACGGCCGTCGGGACCCTTCTCCACGAGCACGAAGGCGCGGCGCTGAGCCAGGGCACCGTAATGGACGAGATCGGAATCCGCGTCCAAGTGGTTTTCCTGCCAGATGCGGTTAGCCTCTGCATCCGCAGCTTTCTGGCCGTCGGCACCGAAGCGGAATCCGTCGACCCCCAAACGCTCCGTGGTGGAGTCGATGACGAGGCCCAGCCAGTTGGTGCGCGCGTGCTTCATCCACTCGTGCGCCTCAGTCGGGTCCACGCCCGGGACAGTCGGCAGCGGAGGCCGGCCGACGGCATAATTCCAGAGCTTGTCCAGTGCCTCCCGCTCGCCCAGGATGCGGTTCCCGAGCCGGGCCAGCCACCATCCCGGGGACTGTGGCTTACTAGCGTCGATGGCCATCAGGCCCCCTTTCAGAATGCGACCAGCCGGCCGGACTTCTTCTTTCGCTTCGTCACACCGAGTGCGACAGCATCAGCACGGCATTCGTAAGCGAGGACTGCGGACATCGCCGCGTCGATCTTTTTCGGGCTCTTCGCGTGTTCCTTGCCAATCCCCATGTGGTTGCGGCCCATCGGCCGGCGGCGAGCGTTCAGCACGTGCCGCGTGAGCGTGGCGCCGAGACGGAATCCGTCAGCGGACGCGGTGTCGTCGGTGTTCAGCGCAGCGGCGTAGGACAACCCACTGTCCTCCACGGCTTCGTGGAAGCGCTGGAGAGCGGCCTCCATCGCCGTCGGACGGTTCGTCCACCACTCCAACGGCCGGGCCTGCGTGGCGCGGACCTTCAGGTCAGTGCCGAAATCCGCGGTCCACCGGTCCACGTAGTCCTGCCAGTGCGGCGGGTCGCAATAGAAGCCGCAGACCTCGAAGCGCTGGAACGCGCCGGCCACGGCTGCGTCCACCTCTTCGCGCGGGACCTGCCAGCCCTCGCCCTCGGGACCTTCGGGCTTCTCCCAGACGCCGAGCACCTGGAGATGCCCGTCCCAGACGCGGCAGGCCACAAGTGCCGTTGCATCGTCGCGGATTGAGCCGTCGAAGCCCAGCGTGACCAGGTCCTCATCCGCGAGCAGCTCGGCCTTCCGGCAGAGCGCCCACGCGTCCGGATCCATCCACGCATCCGACGCGACGGTGCGGGAATTCAGGAAATATCTTCTACCGTCCGCGCTATCATTGCGCGTGTCATAAAAATCGTCGACCAGGGCGTCAAGGTCGATCCACTCCATCGCGTCGCCGTAGGCGTCGCAAAGGGCCGCGCGGAGTTCCTGCTCGTTCTTCAGGTTCTTGCACTCGCCGTAACGGTGGTCGTACATGAGGCGCGAGCGACCGCGCTTCTTCCGACCCTCGCGGATTGCTTCCGCTTCCTCGTAGGTCTTCTCTGCAACGGAATCTTGCCCGGGCGCGAACATTGTCGTGGTTTCGAGATACCACGTCTGCGCGTTCTTCTTCCGCTTGCGTAGGTTGCGCGTGACGGTCGAATACATGCGCCGCAACTCGGGCGTGTTGTAAAGGTGGGTCTCGTCAAAGCAAACCCACGTTTCTTTACCGCCATCCTTCGACGACGAAGAGGCGGTCGACGGCATGATTTCTCCGCCGTCAGGGAGGTTAATACGTGTGATTCCGACGTCAACGCCGGGAACTTGACTGAGAGGTGACGCCTCATCGGTCAGGTTGAAGTAAATCGTGTCGAAGACGTTGCCGGTCTGACCTTCCTCCGTCGCCATGATTCGGAGATATGGGACCTTGACCGGCTTGCCCATCGGCTCGCCAGGCTCGTAGACGTACGAGAAGCCGAGTCCCCACGGGTCCTCGTAAACTTCCCCGCCCTCTGCCCAGCCGTCGAAACGGGCAGGGCCGAAAGCCTCGAAGAGGCCGATGCGGGCGCCAAGACCGGACTTGTCACAGCCCTTCGGGCGGGAGAAGAAGGCCGAGTCGTAGAGAAGCCGGCCTTCGTCGTCATCGACCGCATAGCAGTCGGCTACGAAGCCTGAATACTCGTCACCGTGGCGCACGGGCTCGCCCTGGACGTCGCCAGGGCCGTGCACAACGAAGTACTCCATCCATGCGAGCGCGAGCCATCCCAGGGAGCGGCTGCGATCGTGACCGGGGGCGCGCACCAGAGCGCGCGGCATGGTCCCCCTAGCTCGTCAGGCGGGCGCGGCGAGAGGAAATGTCCGTAACGCCGGCGGGAGTCGTTGAGGCGGCGGTACGGGCGGTTCCGGGTGCGTCGACCTGGATTTTCAACCTCGCCCGGTCCTCGGGAGTCGCGCCGAACTTCGCGGCACGCAGCCGGACTTCAGAAGCGAATTCCCAACGACCCTTCGCCCACATCGTGTGATGCATCAACGCCGTATCGATCAAGAACAGCCAGTCGGTGTCCGTGAAGGTCTGCGCCTGCGCGCTCGTCCTCCACGACGTCCACCACGCCTTCGTCATCGGGTGCCAGTCGACCGGCTCTCCGTCGTCCTCGCCGAGTACGCCGGCTGGCAGTTCGGGGCCGCGGAGTTCGTCGTCCGGTTCCAGCTTGAGCAGTGGGACCGCGTCGGTGTTGCGTCGGCGCCGCTTCGACGGGTCCTTCGGGGCTGGTCCGCGGCCGGCCATCAGACCGCCGCCGAACGGTGGTTGTGCTGCCGGATGCGCCGGTACTTCTCATACGTCGTGTGCCCGTCCCACGTGTTGATGTCGGATCGCGCAACGTGGCCGAAGAGGTCCATGTCATTGGGTGCGACGTGCCAACTGACCTGACCGGTCGGAAGATCCACAATGACGACAGCCCACTCCGGCTCGTCGGGATCGTGGTAGCCGATCGTCGACGGGTAGTCGGCCGCCAGCAGCGCGACAAGGTGTGCGCGTTCGCGGTACAGGTCCATACGGGAACCTCCCGTTCGGGACAGCGTCGGCCGTCCCCTGTCGGGAGTGCTACGCCGTCAGCGTGGTGATGAGCGCGGAGAGGTCCGCGAGAGTGGACGAGCACGAGCCATGTCGGCGGCCCGTCACGGTGATGTAGCGGCCGGTGCCGTAGATCTCCACGGCCGTACCGTCCTGGCGCCGGATGCGGCGTCCCTGTCGGACATCCGCGCGGCCCCAGATGTGAAGCCCGTCGCCGGACGGGGACACCTCTACGTAGGTGGTGCCCGCGGCCCGGACGATGGGCGCTGCCCAAGACTCCAGGGAGCCGTCAGGGCGGATGCAGTGGTCCAGGTCAATGCAGACCACGTCGTCGGCGTCCGAGAGGACGAACCCGACTCCCACGCCGGCCGGAGAGTTCACGGCGTCGGCGTAGGTGCTCCACGTCGCGGCGTCGGTGCTGGACGCTGCCATGCCGGCGGTCGTCAGCGGGCGCTTCGTGGAGTCGTAGCGGACCCAACGGGCAGCAGTCGTCATCTCGTTGGGAAGTTCGGGGGCGGCGCTCGCGGCGCGCTTCGTCGCCCGGCTCAGCGCCTTCCGGCACCGCGGGGAGCAGGTCCGCGTGTGGCTCCGCGCCATGATGGCGAGGGGCTCGCGGCAGTGCTCACAGGTCCGGGTCATGCCTCTATCGTACGGGGCGGCGGTCACACTTTCAAGCCTCCCACCTGCACTTATGTGGCTGACTATTCGTCAAGCGTGACGGCCAGCGAGCTGTACGCCCGCCTCCCGACCGGGGGTCTCCATCACTCCAGCGCGGTCGAGTTCGGCTCGCTATGGGCAGCCTCCGGCCGCCTCGCGCCAGATCCCCAGACCCGTACAGACAGCGGTGCCCAGCACCTTTACGATGCCCGTATGATCGAATTGGGGGTTACCCCCTGGTAGTTTGATCATGGTCGGCAAGATCAAGTTAGGGCACCCTAACTCCGTTGATGATCTTGCTTCTATTGACCAACTTAGGCCCGCCTAACTGGCCTTGAAGCCGAACGGCAGGCGCGGCGCAGGCGGCTGATGCACACTCGCACGCCTGATGTCAAGTCGTCTCGGCTGCAGCACCAGCGTGACCGTGGTAGGCCCGTCGTCGTGCATCCGGACCTGCGGCGCCTCAGCCAGTCGCCCGACTGCAACACCGTTGACCCGCACGACGGTGGGCATCAGGCCGTCGCCGTCGCCGTCGTCTTCGTCCACCAGCTCCACGTGTGCGCCCTGCGGGTCCGTCATCAGTCCTCCAAGGCTGGGTGTGTGGGCGTTGGGCGGGCGCTGGACACAGCTCGCAGACCGGCTGCAGCGCCGCCCTCGCTGGCGCTCTTGTGGGCGTGGCACCAGCCACACAGAGCACGGAGGTTGGCGTCCCTGTGGTCGCTCCCCGGGACGATGTGGTCCACGTCCGTCGCGGGACGTCCGCACTGCCGACCGTCGCTGAAGACCGCCGTACAAACGCCCTTGTCGCGCCGCAAGATGCGCCGCCGGATCCGCGGCCAATCGCGCGGAAGTGCCGCTCTGCGGTTGCTCGTTGACCACACCATTGGGCTGCCTCCTGTCGGGGCTCTGCGGTACGCTCCGCGGCATGTGGCCATTCGGGAAGCGGCGGGAGCCGGCGGCGGCGGTGGATGCGGCGGCAGCGCGGGCGTTCAAGGCGGGGCAGACGATCTACATTCGGAAGATCTTCCACGTCCCCGGAGATGACGGCCGAAAGCTCGCTGCAGCACTCCAGCGGATCGAGGCCGCGGGATACCGGCTGGAGCATCAGCAGCACGGCGGGACCGGCCTGCAAACGTACGTCCAGGCCACGTTCCGGCTCGTGCCACTGAGGTCCGACAGCCCTAGCGCCGGCTGACGTCGACCTCCCACTCACGACGCCATGCGCGGTGCTCGGCGGCGCGCTGAGCGCTGTTTGAGCGGCTCCAGTCGCAGCACCCGCAGGTGAACCTCTTACGGGCTGTACGGCCCAGCAGACGGCCTCTCAGGACAGCTCCCACAACACGCTGTGCCGGGGACGGATCGGAGCCGGTTCGCGGCCGGCAGACAGCGCCTCACGCACCGCGCCACGAGCACCGTGCCAGAAGCGGCGAACCTCTCGGTGCTTCACGTGCCGCAGGCGGGTCTTCGTTCGGCTCATCTCTCCTCCACAACGCAAGCAGCCCCGCACCGAATCCCGGTACGGGGCTTGCCAGTTGGTACGTCAGCCGATCTTGATCGCGCGGATCGTCAGCTCGGCGTTGTCGACGTCGACCAGCAGGGACGCGGTGTACATGTCCTTCGGGTAGGGCCCGAAGAGCGCGTCCGCGCCGGCCGCGAGGGTCTTCGTCCGCGTCGCGCTGACGGCCTGGCCGTCGAGAGTGCCGGAGAGCCGCACAGTCACGGTGCGCCCGACCGTGGAGCCGGTGTTCCGCACCAGCAGCCCTACCCGCCCGTCGTTTGCCACCACGTGGCCGTTGACGGGGTCTCCGACGGTCGCAGCGGGCAGCACAGTGCCGGCGCGGTCCGAGATGCTGACGGCGATGGTGCCGCGGGCCATAGGTGCCTCCAGGGGCGTTCGTAGTAGGTCTGGTCGACAGGATTCGAACCTGCGTCCTCCCGCTCCCAAAGCGGGCGCTCCGGCCAAGCTGAGCTACGACCAGTAGCCACCCGCAGGCAGGACCGACCTGCCGTGAGCGCGGGTGCGTTTCTGCCCCCGGCGGGCCGTGCGACCCGGGAATTCCGGGTACCGGGGAAAGCTCCGTGCCCGGGATTCGAACCCGGAGTTACCCGCTCCAGAGGCGGGCGTGTTGCCGTTTACACCAGCACGGACAAGTGACGAGCCGTCGCGGACGGGATTCGAACCCGTGAACCCCGCTGTCCTGCCAGCGGCAGGGGCGGGAGCTGATCCACACAGCGTTTCCGCGCAAGCGTCCGGATCGCTCCGGCTCGCCTTGCTGAGGACGGGCGGTTCTCGACACCGCCAACCGTCGGTAGGGGATCCACACCTCGCACGTTATCCGTGCCGGCTCTCCATGGCCTACGTCCTCCGCGTGCTGTGCCGTGGAATCGAACCACGCCAGGCGCTCCGCACCGAGGGCTTTACAGGCCCCCTCGTCTCCCAGGACTCACAGCTGGGACGGCCGGCGCGCTCTACCCGTGCTCGACCCGGAGGAGAGTACGGGGAGCACAGGGAGCGCTGCCGACCGTCGGCAGGAGGAGACGCGGACGCCGCGCCACTCGCCAGCGTCGCAGTCCGTCTTCCTCCCTAATACAGTTACTGAGCGCCGCGTTTGGGTCTGCCTGTCGGGCGGGCCGGAGTGTCCAAAGTGCCAAACTAACCACTCTTTTCCCTTTCTCTCTAACGCGTTATAGAGAGACTGAAAATAGGGGTCTAGTTCGACACTTTGGTCGTTTCCGCAGCTCAGAGGCAGGGCCAAACTCACGGCGGAGGATGCGGTCTGACGGGTGGCCGCGGACGCAGACGCCCCGCCGGCTGTGAACCGACGGGGCGTGACCCCCGCTCGCGCGGGGAGGGGATGTTGCTTGCCCGATAGCTGCCTCGCAGAGAACTGGCTGACCCCCGCTTGCGCGGGGAAAGGGGTGTTGCTTGCCCACTCCCTGCCACGTGGAGAACCGGGCGACCCCCGCTCGCGCGGGGAAGTGGTCCTGCAAGTGCAGCCCTGTGCACCGATGACCACCTCGGACGACCCCCGCTCGCGCAGGGAGGAGGGACCATGGGCACCCAGGTAACGCAGAGCCAGGAAGGCCAGCCTCCAGACGGCTCACCCCCGGTTTCCCGGGGACGTCCATACTCTGGCATGCGCCACTGACAGCCCACAAGTTCCGCGCGTCTGGTGTCACTCGACCGGGTGATGGGCGGGGCGCGCGCTCCTCCCGGTCACGAAACAGACGCCCATCGGATCGTCACGCGCTCGTGCCCGTTGAAGGCCCCGCGGTGTGTTGCTTTCGAGATCTCCACGCGGTCGATGGCCAGCCTGAGCAGGTCCCTGCGGAGGGGAAGGTCTGCCGCCTCCCACGCCTCGCGCGCGCTCTCCTCGTCCATCAGGAAGCCGATGTTGATGCTGGGGCCCGCGTGCGCACGGAGCGCCTCGCGTGCGTTGTCCACGTCCTGTACCGCGTCCCGCCACGCCGGCTCGAAGAAGCGGGCTGCCGCCCCCTCGTACAGCCCCGCCCGTCGGTCACGGAGCATACGCTCCATGACGGCCTCCGCAGCCGCCAGCACCGCGCGTGCCTCTTCCGCTTCGGCGGTTTCGACAGGCTTCGTCAAGGCGGCCCAGCGCTCGGCGACGATGGCCAGCAACAGGTCATCCGGCTCGGAGTTGGTGAGCCGGTCAAGCCACGCTTGCAGGACGTATGCCTCCACCGCTGGTGCGAAAGCGCATGCCTGGCGGTCACACGGCTTGCCGCCGCTGAGTCGCGCGCCGCAGGCATACGACCGGCTCTCGCGTGGCATCGACCTGCCGCAGTTCGCGCACTTGGCGAGCCCAGTGAGGAGGTGGCGCGCCCGACCGCGGGTCTCCACCTTCGCGGGCTTCGCGTGTCCCGCAATGGCCCGCGTGGCGGCCGAACGCAGCGCATCGGTGATCAGCACCGCACCCACCTGCACGCGGCGCCCCTTCGCGTCTGTGTGGATGATGCCCGGCCCGTTGCCCAACTTCCGCACCTGCCACCCGCTGTAGGCAGGGTTGTGCAGCATGCGGTAGATGGTGTTCTGGCTCCAGCGCCCCCCCGTGACCGACGGGATCCCGTCGTCGTACAAGTCAGCCGCGATCTTGCGCAGGCTGTACTCACCCGACGCGGCGTCTCGGAAGATCCGCTGGACGACGCTTGCCTTGGACCCTTTACTGGGGTCGTCGGGATGGGCAGGGGACTCGTCGGCGACGAGCTTGCGATCCTTGTTGGCAACCAGTCCGTACGGGATTCGTCCGGACACCCATTCGCCACTGTCGCGCTGGAACGCCTTCGTGTCCGTCACACGCGTCGAAATCCGCTCGGACTCCTCCCGCGCATCCTCCGCCCGCCACATGATCATGCGTCGGTGATCCGGGTTGGCGGAGTCCAGACCATCTTCACCGAAGATGATCCGCCCGCCGTTGATGGCCTCCAGGGCTGTCAGAACCGCCAGCGCTCCCATCCGGCTGAAGCGGTCCAGCTTGTAGCACCACAGGGTGCCGATCTCGCCTGCGGCCAGCGCGGCGAGCGCCCGGTCGTAGTCCGGCCGCTTCAACCCCTTCGACGCACTGATTTTCTCCGTCCAGACCTTCCGAACGGTCAAGCCGTTCCAGTCAGCCCACTGTCGGCCGCGCGCTTCCTGAGCATCGGTCGACAGCTCGCCCCGCCGACCGTCCAGCTTCACGGATTTGCGAGCAAGGATGTCCATCAACTTGGCCGGGTCTGTGACGGCGTTGTCCGCTTCCATCTGCGTCATTCTCGGCGTTCTCCCAGGTCATGTCTATATGCCTAGGTGTTCCATTACTCAAGCAGTGGTAGAACGGCACCGGGACGCAGATCCGGTCCTGCTCGGTGTAGCCGCACAACTCGCCGACGAAGTAACCGTTGTTGAGGATGTTGCGGTGGGAGAGCGTGGCGCCCTTGGGGAAGCCGGTGGTGCCGGAGGTGTACTGGATGTTGATCGGGTCCTCGGGGTCCAGCTCGCGCGCGACGTCGGCCAGCACCGCCGGGTCGCCCCGACGGCCCGTCACCAGCAGGTCGTCCCAGTCGGGTCCGTCGACCAGCACCACGTCGGCGAGTGCGGGGCAGCGCGGGCGCACCTCGGCGATCATCGCCGCGTAGTCGGAGGACTTGAACCGGGAGGCGGCGACCAGCAGGCGCACCCCGGCCTGGTTGAGCACGTACTCGAGTTCGTGCGACCGGTAGGCGGGGTTGACGGTGACCAGGATCGCGCCGAGCTTGGCGGTGGCGTACTGGGTGAGCGTCCACTCGGCCAGGTTGGGCGCCCAGATGCCGACCCGGTCGCCGCGGCGGACGCCCCTGGCGTGCAGGCCGAGCGCCACCGCGTCGACGTCGGCGGCGAGTTGGGCGTACGTCCAGCGCCGGCCGGTGGCGCACTCGACCAGGGCCTCGCGGTCGGGGTGGGCCCGGGCCGTCCGGTCGAAGTTCCCTCCGACGGTGTCGAGGAGCAGCGGGGTGTCGGTCGGGCCGGCGGAGTGGCTCGGTCGGCGCTGGGCGTGCGGCACGGGGGCCTCCTGGACGCGGGGGTGGCGGGGGGTGACGCGTGCGGACGAGTACCCATGCTGGCCATCCGCGCCGGCGTTGACCAGTCTCCAGGTGGGGGTGGCGCGCCCGGCGACGTCCGGTCCCGGCCACGGGGGCCGGGCCGCCGGGCGGCTCCCGCCTCCACCGCCGCCCGCTCCCGCCTCAACCGCGCAGGTACCGGGCCCAGATCAGCGCCTTGCGGTACGGCCCGTCGCCGTCGCTGTCGAACTGCGGCTCGTCGAACCGGATCCAGTACGCCAGTTCGCCCTCCTCGGCGGCGGGATGGCCGACGGGCTCCGGGGCCCCCAGATCGTCGACGGTGCCCCGGAACTCCCGCTGCCACGGCCCCCCGCGCTCCTCGTCCCGGACCACCGTGACCCGGGCCCCCGGCGCCAGCGCCCCGGCCGGCCAAAGGCGCGCCGCGGCGCGCTGATCTGCAGTCATGCCGTCAGCGTTCCGTGACGGGCCGTCATCCGTCCACCGAATTACCGACCGGCGGAGTGCCGACCGGGGGCAGGGCGCGTCAGCAGTTGCGGACCTTCCGGACCGGGTCCCAGTCGGTGATCACCGTACGGCGGGAGAGGACGGCCTCGCTCGAACCGCTGTCCGGCGACGTGCGGGCCCTCGACTCCGCCGCGGCCCGGCCCGGCGGGCGGATGTTGCTCACCTCCACCGGGCCCGTCGTCGAACTCCCCTCCGGCGTCCCGTCGTTCCGGACGCCCGGCCCCGGCGGGAGCACCGCGCCGGCGTTCACCGCCGACGACGCCGTGCCGGCCGCCGCCGACGCCTCGGGCCGGGTCGTCCTGTGGGACGGGGCGCTCACCCGCCGCCTCGGCACCCTCCTCCCCCGCCCGGCGCGCACGAGGTGACGGCACCGGCGTCTCGCCGGACGGAGAGACCCTGGCCGTGGCGGCGCTCGGCGAGGACGTCCACCTGTGGGACCCGACCACCGGCCGGCCGCTCGCCTGGGCCGGCCGGCCGACGGCGACCCGATCCACGGCCTGTCCTTCAGCCCCGACGGCGCCGCCCTGCACACCACCGGTCTGCGCGTCCCGTTCCGGCGCCTCGCCGTCGACCCGGCCACCGCCGCCGCCCGGGCCTGCGCCCGCGCCGGCGGCGGGCTCACGCCCGAGCAGTGGCGCTCCTTCCCGCCGGGCCCCGCCACCGGGCGTCCTGCCCGTGACCCGTCCGTTCCGACGGGTCGTCAACTAACCTCTCCTTCCATGGGAGAGCTGATAGTGATCAGGCACGGCCAGACCGAGTGGAGCCTCACCGGCCGGCACGCGGGGCGCACCGACGTCCCGCTGACCGCCGCCGGTGAGGCCTCCGCCATGGCACTTGCGCCGCGCCTCGCCGAACGCCGCCCGGTCGCGGTCCTCTCCAGCCCGCTCGGCCGCGCCCTGCGCACCGCCGAACTCGCGGGCCTCACCGACGTCCGGCCCGACCCCGACCTGCTGGAGTGGGACTACGGCGGCTACGAGGGCCTGACGGCCGACCAGATCAACGAGACCCGCCCCGGCTGGGACCTGTGGCGCGACGGCGTCACCCACCCCGGTGAGACCCTCGACCAGGTGGCCGCCCGCACCGACGCCGCCCTCGCCCGGATCCGCCCCCTCCTCCCGCACGGGGACGTCGCGGTCGTCGCCCACGGCCACCTCGCCCGCATCCTCGCCGCCCGCTGGCTCGGCCTCCCCCCGGCCGCCGCCGGCCTCCTCGGCCACCCCCACCCCGGCACCCTGGCCATCCTCGGAACGGAGAACGGCAACCCGGTCCTCGCCGCCTGGAACCTCCCGTGAGCACTGGGGAATCGCGGCCGGCAGGCGGTCGGTCGGAGGCCGTCCCCGCCGGAGGGGCGGCGGGGAGCGGCCCGCCGGGGCCCGAGGCGCACGGTCAGCCGTCGCGGGTGCGGTCGGGCCCGGTGGCGACGGGGCCCGGGTGGGCGAGTGCGGCGAGGAGCTGCAGCTTCTCGTCGCTGTCGCTGCCCCGGTCGGGGTAGTAGACCACGAGGATGACGTCGTCGATGGGGAGCTTGTCGCGGTGCAGGCGCAGTTCGCCGACGACGGGGTGGTGCACGGTGGTCGTGCCTCCGCCGAGGGTGCGGACGTCGTGGCGGGCCCACAGGGTGCGGAACTGCTGGCTGGACAGGGCGAGTTCGCCGACGAGTTCGACGAACCTGGGGTCGTCGGTGTCGTCGCCGATGGTGGTGCGGAGGGCGGCGACGAAGTCGGCGGTGGCGGTCTCCCAGTCCTGGTGGAAGGCCTGTTCCTCCGGGTCCAGGAGGAGGGAGCGGAGCCGGTTCCGGCCGGGCCGCAGGCGCGGGGAGAGGGCGACCGCCATGGGGTTGGAAGCCAGGACGTCGAACGCGCGCCCTTCGACGAACGCCGGGAGCTGGAGGTGGGCGAGCAGCTCGTGCACCCGGGCCGGAACGTGCTCGGGCCGCTTGCGCCGCGGCGTCCTGGGTCGCGTCGCCGCGAGGCCGAGCAGGTAGGCCCGTTCGACGTCGTCGAGCCGCAGCACCCGGGCGAGTGCTTCGAGGACCTGCGGCGACGGGTTCCGGTCGCGGCCGCGTTCCAGGCGCAGGTAGTAGTCGGGGCTGATGCCGGCGAGCAGGGCGACCTCCTCCCGGCGCAGGCCGGGGACCCGGCGGTTGCCCCCGGGCGGGAGCCCGGCCTGTGCGGGGGAGACCAGCTCGCGCCGGGCCCGCAGGTAGCTGCCGAGCCGGTTCCCGGATTCCTCGTCCTTCATACCGCCACCGTAATGCGGTGCGCGGACCCCGGAGGGGGCCCTGGCAGGACCAGGGAGGACCGGGGCCCTGCCGCGCCCGGCGGATCGGGCCGAGACTGCGAGAGCACTGTTCGCATGAGGACCGGCCGCCGGCGGCGGCCCGGAACCGGAAGGACGATCTCGTGGATCTCTCCCAGCGCACCGTTCTCGTCGTCGGCGGCACCTCGGGCATCGGACGGGAACTGGCCCGGCGGTTCGCCGCGGCGGGCAGCACCGTGGCCGTGGCCGGCCGCAATCCGGCGGCGCTCGCGGAGCTCGCCGCGGAAGGCTTCAGCACGACCCGCATCGACGTCACCGACGACGCCTCCGTGGCGTCCGCCCGTGACGTCGTGCTCGCCCGCCACCCCGAGTTGGACACCGTGGTGACGATGTCGGGCGTCATGCTCCTGGAGGACCTGCTCGACCCGGCGCACTTCGGGACGGCGGTGACGACCGTCGACACCAACCTGCTCGGCACGATCCGGGTCGTCGACGCCTTCACTCCGCACCTGGTCGGGCGCGGTGCCGGCACGTTCGTCACCGTCACCTCCGGCATCGCCTTCCTGCCGTTCCCGCCGATGCCCAGCTACGCCGCGTCGAAGGCGGCGGTGCACGCCTACTCGGAGGCCCTGCGTGCGCAGCTCGACGGCACCGGCGTCGGGGTCGTCGAGCTGGTGCCCCCGGCGGTCGCGACGGCGGGCCAGGAGGAGGTGAACCCGCACGCGCTGCCGCTGGGCGACTTCGCCACCGAGGTCATGGGCCTGCTCGCGCAGGACCCGACCCCGCGCGAGGTCCTCGTGAAGGGCGTCCTCGGGCACCGCTGGGCCGAGCGCGACGGCAGCTACGACGCTCTCGTCGCCCAGCGCTCCCGGGCGCTGTCCATGCTCCCGGGCCGCCGGGGCTGACGCCCGCCCGTGGCGGTTGCGAGCCGTGCGCCGGCCATTGACGGGTGATCAGCCGGACCGGGCGGGGTGCTCCTGGTGTCCGACTCCTCCGCCCGGGACCGGTAGTTGACGTTGCCATGGCGATTCCGTGTCCGTACCATGTCAGGCCCACCTGCGGCGGCCCACCGCCGCGGAGAGCGCTCCCGGAAGCGGGTTCCTCCATGACTGATGCACCGTCACCCCGCCGGCGCCGCTTCGGCGGCCTCGTCCTCCTGCTGGCCGGCGCACTGCTGGCCGCCGCCCCCTCCGGCGCCGCCCGGGCCGCCGGTCCGGCCGAGCCGCCGCCGCTCGCCGCCCAGAGCTGGGGCGACGACTTCGACGGACCGGCCGGCTCGGCCGTCGACCCCGCCAAGTGGACGCTGGAGACCGGCGGTTCGGGCAACGGCAACCACGAGCTCCAGTACTACACGGCGGGCGCCGCGAACGCCGCCCTGGACGGCCAGGGCCACCTGGTGATCACCGCGAAGCGCACCACCGACGCCGGGCTGTCCTGCTGGTACGGCGCCTGCCAGTACACCTCCGCCCGGCTGAACACCGCCCGGACCTTCACCCAGGCGTACGGGCACTTCGAGTCCCGGATCAAGATCCCGCGCGGGCAGGGGATGTGGCCCGCGTTCTGGATGCTCGGCAACGACATCGGCACGGCGGGCTGGCCGAACAGCGGCGAGATCGACGTGATGGAGAACATCGGCCGCGAACCCGGCACCGTGCACGGCACCATCCACGGCCCCGGGTACTCCGGCGCGGGCGGCATCGGCGCGCCCTACTCGCTGCCCGCCGGGCAGTCCTTCGCCGACGACTTCCACACCTTCGCCGTCGACTGGAGCCCCGGCGCGATCACCTGGTCGGTGGACGGCCGCGCCTACCAGACCCGCACCCCCGCCGACCTGGGCGGCAACCGCTGGGTCTACGACCACCCGTTCTTCGTGATCCTCAACCTGGCGGTCGGCGGCGACTGGCCCGGCAGCCCCGACGGGACGTCCGCCTTCCCGCAGACCATGGTCGTCGACTACGTCCACGTCACCTCCTCCGGCACCGGCCCGCTGCCCTACACCGGCCGGATCACCGGCCCCGGCGGCATGTGCGTGGACGTCGCCGGCGCCTCCAGCGCCGACCGCACCCCGATCCAGCTGCACAACTGCACCGGCAACGCCGCCCAGCAGTGGACCGTCGGCACCGACGGCACCGTCCGCGCCCTCGGCAAGTGCCTGGACGTGAACGCCGCCTCGCACGACGACGGCGCCGCGATCCAGCTCTACACCTGCAACGGCACCGGCGCCCAGCAGTGGACGTACGGCTCCGGCCACGACTTCGTCAACACCGGCTCCGGCAAGTGCCTGGACTCCCCCAACGGCTCGTCCGCCGACGGCACCCGCCTCCAGCTGTGGACCTGCAACGGCACGGCCGCCCAGCGCTGGACCCTGGGCTGACCCGCCGTCGGGCGGCGGCGCCCGGGCGCCCGGCCCCCGGGTTCCGCCGCCCGACGCGCCGTCAGGTCCGCCCGCCGACCTGGCTGAGCGGCGCGGCCAGCGACTCCAGGCTGCGGCGTTCGGCCTTGACGCCGATCAGCGCCTCCACCACGCCGGCCAGCGTCATCAGGGCCGCCCCGATGCAGAACGCCAGGGTCGCGTCGTTGACCTCGCCGCTGGAGACCAGCCCGTTGAACAGCAGCGGGCCGGAGATGCCGCCCGCGGCGGTGCCGACGGCGTAGAAGAACGCGATGCACAGCGCCCGGGTCTCCAGCGGGAAGATCTCGCTGACGGTCAGGTAGGCGGCGCTGGCCCCGGCGGAGGCGAGGAACAGCACCGCCGTCCAGCAGGCGGTCATGGTGGTGGCGTCCAGCGAGCCGCGCTGGAACAGCCAGGCGGTGCCGAACAGCAGGACGCCGGAGCCGATGTAGGTGCCGGCGATCATCGGCTTGCGGCCGATCGAGTCGAAGAAGTGCCCGAGCAGCAGCGGCCCGAGGAAGTTGCCGACGGCGATCACCGCGAAGTAGTAGCCGGTGTTCCCGGCCGGGACGTCGAAGAAGGAAGTGAGGATCGCCGCGTACCCGAAGGTGACGGAGTTGTACAGGAACGACTGCCCGATGAACAGCGCCAGGCCGAGCACGGTGCGCCGCGGGTAGTGCGCGACCAGGGTCCGGGCGATGGTGACGAAGCCGACCGGACCGCGCTGGCGGACCCGGATCGGCGGCTCCTCCACCGGAGGCAGCGGCTTCCCGGTCTCCTCCTCGACGATCCGCTCGGCCTCGGCGACGATCTCCTCGGCCTGCCGTCGGCGGCCGTGCGTGAACAGCCAGCGCGGGCTCTCCGGGACGTGCCGGCGCACCAGCAGGATGACCAGGCCGAGCACCACGCCGATGCCGAACGCCAGCCGCCAGCCGACGTCGGTGGCGAACAGCGAGGTGTCGAGCAGGGCGATGGACGCGAACGCGCCGAGCGCCGCGCCGATCCAGAAGCTGCCGTTGACGATCAGGTCGATCCGGCCGCGGACCCGGGCGGGGATCAGCTCGTCGATGGCGGAGTTGATCGCCGCGTACTCGCCGCCGATGCCGAAGCCGGTGAAGAACCGGCACAGGAAGAAGAACCAGGCCGTCCAGGACAGCGCGGTCACGGCGGTCGCGGCGAGGTACACCGCGAGGGTGAGCATGAACAGCTTCTTGCGGCCGAGGCGGTCGGTGAGCCAGCCGAAGAACAGCGCGCCGCAGCACGCGCCGGCCACGTACAGCGCGGCGGCCGTGGTGGTGACCTGGGCGGTGCTGATCGCGATGCCGCTGCCGGGCTCGGCGAGCCGGGCGGCCAGGTTGCCGACCACGGTCACTTCCAGGCCGTCCAGGATCCAGACCGTGCCGAGGCCGATCAGGATCCGCCAGTGCCAGGGTGACCAGGGCAGCCGGTCGAGTCTGCCGGGGACACCGGTCTCCACCGTGGCGGTTGCTGTCTCCGGGCGCTGCGGTGCGGACATCTCTGCCTCCGTCACTGCGATCTGCGCACGTCCGGCCGTTCCGGACGTGCCGTCAGCGCGTCTGCCCGGCAAGGACGGTGGCACACACCTGGCCGCCCGCCGATCGGATCAACCCGCCAGGGCGGCGCGGACCAGCGCGGTGGAGAGCCGGGCGAGGTCGTGGGCGGGAACCAACTCGGCCAGGCCGTCCGGGGTTTCGGGCAGGCCGAGGCGGGCGGCGGCGCCCAGCGCGCGGCGGTCGAAGAACGGGCGCAGTTCGGGCCACGGCAGTTGGGCCTCGCGGCGGAAGATGTCCGCGCCGACGGGGCCGATCCGGGGCACCTCCTGGAGCAGCCGCCCGATCGCGGCGGGGGCGCCGCCGGCCTCCTCGCGCAGCCGCCGCAGGTCGCCGCGCCAGCGTTCCCGGACCAGGTCGGCGGCCTCGCCGAGCGCGGTGGCGGTGCTCTCGTCGTAGCGGACGTAGTGGGCGCGGCCGAGCGCGTCGACCCGCTGCTGCCAGGTCGACCGGGCCATCGCGTCCGGGGTGCGCCAGCCGGCCGCGGAGAGTTCGCGGGCGGCGGCGACGGCGGTGTCGGCGCGGATCCGGATCGCGCACAGCTGGGTGAGGACGAGCAGGCGGTACAGCGGCGAGGGGGTGTCGCGCAGCCGGATGCCGGCCTGCTCGGCGTAGGTGGTGCCGTGTTCTTCGAGCAGGTCGTCGACGGCGCTCACAGCGGCGGCCTGGCTTCCAGGTGGTCCGAGAGCACCCGGGTCTCGAACCGGGGCTGCGGCGCGGTCGCGGGGCCCTGCACGGGGTGGCCGTCGGCCAGCCGGAACCGGGACTGGTGCAGCGGGCACTGGAGGCAGCCGTCGACGAGCTCGCCGCCCGCGAGGGACGCGGCCATGTGGGTGCAGCGGTCGGCGAGGACGGTCCAGCCGTCGTCGGCGCCGTGCACGACCACGACGGCGACCTCGCCCAGGTGGCGGCGGACCGGGACGCCGACCGGGAAGTCGGCCGTGGCGCCGAGCGGATGCCAGTCGGGCGGGGCGAGCCGGAACTCGGCCTCCGCGTGGGCGGCGCCCGCGGCCTGACGGTACGCCAGGTGGCCGCCGAGCGCGGCGGCGAGGCCGACGACGGTGGTGCCGCTCAGCCCGAGCAGGCGGCCGCGCAGGCCGTGGCCGCGGCGGCGGGCGCGCAGCGAGCGCAGGTGCAGCAGGGCGGCGGTGACGGCGCTGGTGGCGTGCACGAGTCCGGTGCGGCGCTGGACCGGCGGCAGCCTGGCCCAGTCGACCCAGCCGGCCCACAGGACGGGCGGCAGGGTGAGCAGCCCGGCGGCGGTGAGCCGGCGGGCGGCGGCGTCGTCGATGCGGGTGGCGTCGAGCAGTCCGGCGGCCAGCCAGCAGCCGATCGGGACCTGGGCGAGCGCCGGGTGCAGGGGGTGGCCGAGCGGGACGCCGTGCAGCACGTCGCGGGCGCGGCCGAGCGGTAGCGCCCGGACGAGGTCGGCGAGGCGTTCCGCGGCCGGGTCGAGGAACGTCCAGCGGCCGGGGGCGTCCAGCCAGTCGGCGGGGCCTTGGTGGAGTGGTTGTTCCATGTCGGGCGGGTGTCCACTCCCCCGGATGCCAAACACGGCGCCGGGCGCACGGGTCCGCCCCCGGCCGGAACGGGGCCGGGGGCGGGACGGGTGGCGCGGGTCAGGAAGGGCGGATGCGTCCGCGCCAGCCGCCGGATTCGACGCCGCGCTCCTCCACGAAGGACTTGAACCGCTCCAGGTCCCCGCGGACCCGGCGGTCGATCATCCCCATGGTGTCGGCGGCGTGTTCGGCCATCCCCTGCGGGTCGTAGTCCATGGCGAGGCGCACCTCGCAGCGGGCGTCGTCGAGCCGGGCGAAGCTGACCACGCCCATCTGCTGGACGTCGCCGCCGACGGTCCGCCAGGCGATCTTCTGGTCGGGCGCCTGGTCGACGATCTCGGTGTCGAACTCCCGGCTGACGCCGGCGATCTTGGTGCGCCAGTGGTTGTGGCGCTCGTCGAGCTGGGTGACCTGCTCGACGCCGTCCATGAAGTTGGGGAAGTCCTCGAACTGCGTCCACTGGTTGTAGGCGGTGTGCAGGGGGACGTCCACCTCGATGGATTCCTGGACCATGCTCATGCGTGTCTCCTCCGTCTCTCGTGGGTCACCATCGGTACCAACGGGCGCGTCGGCCGCCGCTCTCGGCGCTGCGGGCGATGAAGCCGATCAGCCACAGCACCAGCACGGCCAGGGCGATCCACCACAGCACCTTCACGGCGAAACCGGCGCCGAACAGGATGAGGATCAGCAGCAGCACCAACAGCATGGCGAGCATCGCGGTCGTACCTCCTCGGTCGCTGGGCGGTCGTCCTGCCGGTGATCGGGCGGGGACCGCCGGCCCGCTGCGGGCCTGCCGAGCGTCTGACCGGTTCGCTCCGGCTCAAACCCTTTTGTCCGCGCCGCCGTTCGTCTCGTCGAGGACCTGCACGGCGATCAGGCAGGTGTCGTCGTCGGTGTCGGCGCAGCTCAGTTCGAGGGCGCGGTCGAGCAGCGCGTCCAGGTCGGCGGCGGGTTCGGCGAGCACCTGGGCGAGGTGGGCGAGCGGTTCCTCCACGGACTGGTCGCGCCGTTCGACCAGGCCGTCGGTGTACATCACCAGGATGTCGCCGGGGCGCAGCGCGAGCCGGGCCTCGGCGTAGTCGGCGCGGTCGGTGGCGCCGAGCAGGATGCCGTGCGGCACGGGCAGCGGGCGGGCGGCGCCGTCGCGCACCAGCAGCGGCGGCAGGTGGCCGGCCCGGGCCCAGTCGAGGGTGCGGGTGTCGGGGTGGTAGCGGGCGCAGACGGCGGTGGCGGTGGCGGCGGTGAGGTCCTCGGCGGCCTCGTTGAGCCAGCCGAGCAGCCGGCCCGGGCCGGCGCCGGTGTGGGCGAGGCCGCGCAGCGCGTGGCGCAGCGCGACCATGCCGGTGGCGGCTTCGACGCCGTGCCCGGCCATGTCGCCGACGACCAGCAGGGCGGTGCGGTCGGGCAGCAGGGTGATGTCGTACCAGTCGCCGCCGACCCGGTCCTGCTGCGAGGACGGCCGGTAGCGGACGGCGGCGTGCAGTCCGGCGTCCTCCAGCGGCGGCGGGGCGGGCGGCAGGATGGCCTGCTGCAGGCGCAGCGCGAGGCGGTGGTTCTCGGCGGCCTGCTGCCGGGTGTCGGCCAGGCGTTCGGTGGTGGCGGCGAGCGCGGTCTCGGTCCAGTGCTGGGCGGAGACGTCCTGGTAGGCGCCGCGGACGACGGCGGTGCGGCCGTGCACGTCGAGGACGGGTTCGGCGACCAGGCGGACGTAGTGGGTGTAGCTGCTGAGGTGCCGCATCCGGAACACGGCGGAGTCGGCGCGGCCGTGCCGGGTCGCGGAGTTGACGACCCGTCGGACGGTCTGTTCGTCGTCGGGGTGGACGTGCGCGGCGAGGGCGGCGAGCGGGACGGGCTCGGTGCCGGCGGGCAGGCCGAGCAGTTCGGCGGTGCGCGGCGTCCAGTGGATCTCGCCGGTGCGCAGGTCCTCCTCGAAGCCGGCGAGGTGGCTGAGGCGCTGGGCGGTGCGCAGCAGGTGGTCGGTGCGGTCGGTGCCGGCGGCGGGCTGCCAGCTGACCAGCAGGCGGGTGCCGTGCCGGGCGGCGGCGAGGTCGAGCAGCACGGGGACGGGGGTCTGGCCGGACAGGAAGGTCAGGGCGAGGCTGTCGCGGTGGACCGGGCGGCCGGTGGCGTGCACGCCGAGCAGCAGGTCGAGCAGGCCGTCGGCGCAGGCCAGCGGGTAGGCCTCGGTGAGGGTGCGGCCTTCGAGGCGGTGCGGGGGCCGGTCGGCGAGGTCGGTGAAGGCGGCGTTGACGCGGGCCAGCCGGAAGTCGGCGGGGGTGCCGTGGGCGGGTTCCGGGTCGAGCAGCATGGCGGGGGCGAGGGCGGCGTCCAGCGCGGAGGTGTCGGCGGGGTCGGGGCCGGGGTCGGGGGCGCCGTCGGCGAGGGCGAGGGCGCACACCTCGGCGACGGCGTGCAGGCGGCGGCGTTCGGCGGTGCTGGGCTCGGCGGGGCGCTCCGGCCAGGCGAGTTCGAGGACGGCGGCGGGGCCCTCGGTGCGGTGCACGGGCACGGCGAGGCGGTAGGGGGCGCGGGCGGCGCCGAGGGCGGAGGTGACGGGCCCTTCGGGGCCCTGCTCGGCGCGCCGGAGCAGGGCCCGGCCGGCCGGGGTGTCGACGCCGGGCGGGACGTGCCGCCAGTCGGCGCGTTCGGTGTCGTTGAAGCCGGGGGCGGCGGCGGGGTGCAGGACGCCGCCGGGGCGGACGGTCCACAGCACGGCGGCGGTGGCGGCGACCATGGCGGCGGCCTGGCTGAGGGCGGCCTCGACGGTGGGTTCGGGCCGGCCGGGCAGTCGGACGGGCGGGCCGGTGGCGGCGGTCGGGGCGGTGCCGTCGGCGTCGCCGGGCAGCGTGGTGAGGATGTCGGCGGCGAGTTCCTGCGGGGTGAGCCTGGCCCGTTCGGCCAGCGTGAGCAGTTGGCTGCCGGCCTCGGCGGGCCCGCAGCCGAGGCGTTCGGCGAGGACGCCGGTGGCGAGTGCGGTGAGCGGGCGGGCGGCGAGCGCGGCGCGCAGGTCCTCGGTCTCCTGCTGGGCGCGGCGCAGCCGCAGGGCGAGCAGCCGGCGCGGGTCGGTCCCCGTCCGGTGCGGCTCGCGGGGCTTCGACACGGTGTCAGCTCTCCAGCCAGTGCTGGACGGTGGCGATCAGGCGGTTGGCGTCGACGGGCTTGGTGAGGTGGTCGTCGGCTCCGGCGGCCAGGCTGCGGGCGCGGTCGTCGGGCAGCGCCTTGGCGGTGACGGCGATGATCGGCACGTGCGCGTGTTCGGCGCTCTCACGGATCGCGGCGGTGGCGGCGTAGCCGTCGAGTTCGGGCATCATCACGTCCATCAGGACCAGGTCGATCTCGGGGTGGGCGCGCAGCAGGGCGAGTCCGGTGCGGCCGTTGGCGGCGTGCAGGGCGGTGGCGCCCTCCAGTTCGAGGGCGGTGCTGAGGGCGTACACGTTGCGCGAGTCGTCGTCGACGACGAGGACGGTGCGGCCGGCCAGCCGGCCGGCGCGGGCGGGCGGCGCGGCGGGGGCGGGGCGGGCGGCGGGCGGGCCGACGGCCTTGCCGATGCGTTCGCGCAGTTCGTCCAGGCCGGTGGTGATCTCCAGCCGGTCGCCGTCCGGCAGCGGGGCGTCGGGGGCGGTGGTGTGGCCGATGACGGGGACCGGGCGGGGCCGGCCGTCGAGGGCGGCGAGCAGGGTGCGGGCGCCGTCGCCGGGCAGCGCGAGGTCGAGGACCACCAGCCGGGGCGGGCGGCGGTCGAGGGCGGCGAGGGCGCTGTCGGGGTCGGCGGCGCTGTCCACGGCGGTGGCGCTGTCGCGGCCGGCGACGGCGTTGCGGGTGAGCACCGTGAGCAGTCCCGGCGGGTCGGGTTCGACCACCAGGATGCGGCGTTCGGTCGGCTCGGCCGGCCCGGTGGGGCCGGCGGGCTCGGCGGGGGTGGGGGCGGGCAGCAGCAGGGTGAAGCAGCTGCCTTCGCCGGGCACGGATTCGGCGCTCACCGCGCCGCCCAGCAGCCGGGCCAGTTCGCGGCTGATGGACAGTCCGAGGCCGGTGCCGCCGTACTTGCGGCTGGTGGTGCCGTCGGCCTGCTGGAACGCGCCGAAGATGGACTCCAGGTGGTCCGCCCCGATGCCGATGCCGGAGTCCTGGACGCGGAACGCGACGGCGCCCGACTCCCGCCGCCCGCCGGGCAGTTCGCCGGACGGGGCGGGCTCGACGGCGAGTTCGACGAAGCCCCGGTCGGTGAACTTGACGGCGTTGGAGAGCAGGTTGCGCAGGATCTGCCGCAGCCGGGCCTGGTCGGTGCGCAGCTCCTCGGGCGCGCCGGGCGCGGTGGTGATCCGGAACTCCAGGTTCTTCTCGGCGGCCAGCGGCCGGAAGGTGGTGTCGACGTAGTCGAGCAGTTCGCGCAGCGGGAACGGCTCCACGGTGACGTCGAGCTTGCCGGCCTCGACCTTCGACAGGTCGAGGATGTCGTTGATGAGCTGCAGCAGGTCGGAGCCGGCCGAGCGGATCACCTCCGCGTACTCGACCTGTTTGCCCGTCAGGTTGCCCTCGGGGTTCTGCGCGAGCAGCTGGGCGAGGATCAGCAGGCTGTTGAGCGGGGTGCGCAGTTCGTGGCTCATGTTCGCCAGGAACTCCGACTTGTACATCGAGGCGGACGTCAACTGGCGGGCGCGTTCCTCGAGTTCGCGGCGGGCCTGTTCGATCTGCAGGTTCTTCGCCTCGATGTCGCGGTTCTGCGCGGCCATCAGCTCGGCCTTCTCGCCGAGTTCCGCGTTGGAGCGCCGCAGCTCCTCCTGGCCGTCGACCAACTGCTCGGAGCGGGCCTGGAGTTCGGCGGTCAGCCGCTGCGACTCCTGGAGCAGTTCGTCGGTGCGGGCGTTGGCCAGCAGGGTGGCCAGGGTGGTACCGATGTCCTGGGCGAGGCGTTCCAGGAAGTCCCGGTGCAGGTCGGTGAAGTGGTGCAGGGTGGCGACCTCGACCACGCCGAGCAGCCGGTCCTCCATGGCGATCGGCTGGATCAGCAGCTCGCGGGGCGGGCCGGAGCCCAGGCCGGAGCGGATCTCGGCGTAGCCGGGCGGCAGCTCGGTGATCGCGATCGGGCGGCGGCTGCGCCCGGCCTGGCCGATCAGCGACTCGCCGAGGCCGAACCGGCGCGGCGCGTCGGCCTCCGGGTGGCCGTAGCCGGCGGCCCGGACCAGCGTCGGCCGGTCGGCTCCGTCCCCGGCGGCCCGGCCCTCGCCGGAGCGGCCGTCGCCGGGGCGGTTCTCGGCGGGTCCGGCCTCGGCGAGGTAGCAGGTGCCGTACTGGGCGCCGAGCAGCGGGCAGAGTTCGTCCATCAGCAGTTCGGCGACGGCGGCGGGCTCGCGGCGGCCCTGGATCATGCCGGTGAGCCGGGCCAGGTGGGTCTTCAGCCAGTCCTGCTCGCGGTTGGCCCGGGTGGTCTCGCGCAGCGACTCGACCATCACGTTGACGTTGTCCTTCAGGTCGGCGACCTCGCCGGACGCCTCCACGGTGATCGACCGGGTCAGGTCGCCGGCGGTGACGGCGCTGGTGACCTCGGCGATCGCCCGGACCTGCCGGGTCAGGTTCCCGGCGAGTTCGTTGACGTTCTCGGTCAGCCGCTTCCAGGTGCCGGAGACGCCCTCCACCTCGGCCTGCCCGCCGAGCCGACCCTCGGTGCCGACCTCCCGGGCCACCCGGGTCACCTCGGCGGCGAACGAACTCAGCTGCTCCACCATGGTGTTGACGGTGTTCTTGAGTTCGAGGATCTCGCCCCGGGCGTCCACGTCGATCTTGCGGGTCAGGTCGCCGCGGGCCACCGCCGTGGTGACCTGCGCGATGTTGCGGACCTGGCTGGTCAGGTTGTGCGCCATGAAGTTGACGCTGTCGGTGAGGTCCTTCCAGGTGCCGGCGACGTTCGGCAGCCGGGCCTGCCCGCCCAGGGTGCCGTCGGTGCCGACCTCCCGGGCGACCCGGGTGACCTCGGCGGCGAACGCCGACAGGGTGTCCACCATGGCGTTCAGCGCCGTGACCAGTTCGGCGACTTCGCCGGCCGCCTCGACGGTGACCCGGCGCGACAGGTCGCCGCGCGCCACCGCCGTCGCCACCTGCGCCATCGACCGGACCTGCCCGGTCAGGTTGGCCGCCATCACGTTCACGTTGTCGGTCAGGTCGCGCCAGGTGCCGGAGACCCCGCGCACGTCGGCCTGCCCGCCGAGGATGCCCTGGGTGCCGACCTCCCGGGCCACCCGGGTGACCTCGCCGGCGAACGAACTCAGCTGGTCCACCATGGTGTTGACGGTGCTCTTCAGCTCCAGGATCTCGCCGCGGGCCACCACGTCGGTCTTCCGGGTCAGGTCGCCGCGCGCCACCGCGGTCGCCACCTGGGCGATCGAGCGGACCTGCGCGGTCAGGTTGCCCGCCATGAAGTTCACGCTGTCCGTCAGGTCGCGCCACGTCCCCGACACGCCCCGCACGTCGGCCTGCCCGCCGAGCATGCCCTCGGTGCCGACCTCCCGGGCCACCCGGGTCACCTCGGCGGCGAACGAACTCAGCTGCTCCACCATGGTGTTGACGGTGTTCTTGAGCTCCAGGATCTCGCCCCGGGCGTCCACCGCGATGGTGCGGGTCAGGTCGCCGCGGGCCACCGCCGTGGTGACCTGCGCGATGTTGCGGACCTGCGCGGTGAGGTTGCCGGCCATGGCGTTCACCGAGTCCGCCAGCTCCCGCCACGCGCCGACCGCCTGCGGCACCTCGGCCTGGCCGCCGAGCATGCCCTCGGTGCCGACCTCGCGGGCCACCCGGGTCACCTCGGCGTTCAGCCGGGCCAGCCGCTCCGCCATGTCGTTGTAGACGCCGGAGATCTCGCCCAGCACGCCGGGCGCGTCCGGCAGCCGCAGCGACAGGTCTCCGTCGCGCACGGCGGTGAGCCCGGCCAGCAGGCGCCGCAGCGCGGCGCCGTCGGGTGCGGCGTGCTCCTGCGGGGGCCGCTCGGGTTCCGGCGCCCCCGGGTCGGGCGTGCTGTCCACGTGGCCACCACCTCGGGTCCGGTCGACGGGGCCGACGGGCGGGGGCCCCGGGAGTTCACGGCGGGTCCTCTCCACTGTGGCACCCTTCCGGTCAGGGTTCCGCCGGAGGGCGCAGCGCCTCCAGCCACACCCGCTTGCCGCCGTCCGGCGCCGGGTCGCAACCCCAGGCGGCGGCGAGGCGGTCGACCACCCGCAGGCCGTGGCCGCCGGGCTGGGCGGGGGCGTGCGGGGCGCGCAGCACCGGCCGCCGGTCGTCGCGGTCGCGCACCGCGACCCGCAGCAGCGGTCCGCAGCGGGTCAGTTCCAGCGCGTAGGGGCCGGTCGCGTGCTGGCAGGCGTTGGTGACGAGTTCGCTGGTCATCAGCAGGACGTCCTCGGCGGCGGCCCGGCCGTCGGCGTCCCGGGCGGGCAGCCAGCCCCAGGCCAGCAGGGCGAGCCGGGTGAATTCCCGGCTGCGGGCGACCGCCCCGGGGGCGGCGTCCAGGGCGAGGCTGCGGCGTTCGGTGCGGCCCTCGCGGGGCTCCTCGGCGCGACTGTCCCGAGGCTCCTCGGCGCGGTCGCCGGCGTGCCTCTCGCCCTCGGCGGCGGGACGGTTCATCAGTGCTCCTCGTCTCCGTCGCCGTACCCGTCCGCCGGGCCGGGGAGCGCGGCGGGGTCCGCGGCGAGCGCGTCCGCGACGGTCGGGCGGACGGCCAGCACCTCGTCCGCGCCGGTGATCTCCAGCATCCGGACCACCACCGAGCCGGGGGCGGCCAGCAGCAGCGGGACGCCGGCCCGCCGGGCGGCGACGTTGGCGCGCAGCAGCAGGTTGAGGCCGGTGGAGTCGCAGAAGTCGAGGCCGCCGCAGTCGACCACCAGGCGGGCGGGCGGGTCGGCGACGGCCCGCTCCAAGGCGTCCCGGAGCGGGCCCACGCTGTCGTGGTCGAGTTCGCCTTCGGGGCGCACCACCAGTGCACCGGGGGGGCGGTGCAGAGCGACGGTGAGCGGGGCGCCGCTGACAGGCTGTGCGTCCACGTCCGAACACCTCCTGCCGAACGGCGTTGGTCCTCCACCTGGGGTGGCTCGCCCGCGCGGCTACCCGGCGGGCCGGGGGCTCAATCAGCGTCCGGGGCGGGGCCGTCGCGGGGCGGCCGCCCGTCGCCCTCGATCTGTTCGCGCAGCCGGGTCAGGGTGGCGGAGAGGATCCGCGAGACGTGCATCTGGGAGACGCCGATCTCGCTCGCGATCTCGCTCTGGGTGAGTCCGCCCCAGAACCGCAGCAGCAGCACGGTGCGTTCGCGTTCCGCCAGTTCGGCGAGGAACGGGCGGGCCACCACGCGCAGTTCGGCGAGTTCGAGTTCGGGGTCGCAGCTGCCCAGCCGGTTGATCAGGGCGCTGCCGGCGTCGTCGGAGTCGTCGTCGCGCAGCGAGTCCAGCGAGTCGCAGCGGCACAGCCGCCCGGCGTCCAGCCCTTCGGCGGCCTCGGCCTCGGTGAGGTGCAGTTCCTCGGCGAGTTCGGCGGTGTCGGGCAGCCGCCCGAGGGACTGTTCGAGCCGGTCGGAGGCGCGGGCGGCGGCCAGGTAGCGTTCCTGGACGCTGCGCGGGACCCGCAGCGGCCACGAGGTGTCGCGGAAGAACCGCTTGATCTCGCCGGAGATGGTCGGGATGGCGTAGGTGACGAACTCGACGCCGCGGTCCGGGTCGAACCCGTCGACGGCCTTGATCAGGCCGATGGTGCCGACCTGCAGGATGTCGTCGAGCTCCTCGGGGCGGTGCCGGAACCGCGCGGCGACGAACCGCACCAGCGGCATGTTGAGTTCGATGACGGTGCCCCGCACGTAGCTGAACGTCGAACTCTCGCGCGGGAGTTCGCGCAGTCGTCGGAACAGGGCGTCGCTGAGTTCGCGGGACTCGAACTTGCCCATGGCGCGCATCTCGCGCCGGGTCGGCCGGTACATCGGGTCGATGTCGCAGCCGGCCGGGGGCTGCTCGTCCTCGCGGGTCCGGGCGTGCTCTTGTCCGCCGCCCCCGTTGCGGGACGGCGGTTGGCGGTGGGTCGTGGTGGTCACGGGGAGTCATCTCCCGGGGACGGCGCGGGGCCCGTCGCCGCGCCCCCGGAAGGACGGCTCGCCGCACGCCGGGCACGGGGCCCGGACGGGGCGGCCGCACGGGGCGGCGGTGGGACGGGCGAGAACCGTGGTGCCCGGCTTCTTCAGGCGGACGGCTCCCGGCACGCGGCTCGCATGCCGTGGCTGGCGACCTTGCGGGTCGGGCCGCACCTGGCGCGAAGCGTTCGGTGCGACGCTCCACTCGTACCCGATCGGCCGGATTTGAATCCGATTCGCCCCGGTCGATCCGGGTATGCGTGCGCGTGACCCCGTACGGCGACGAGAGGAGAGCGGTCATGCCTGCCGGTTCGAGCCCCAAGCGGGAGCGCCAGTACGAGCACATCAAGGAGAGCCAGCTGGAGCGCGGCGCCAGCAAGAAGCGGGCCGAGGAGATCGCCGCCCGCACCGTCAACAAGGAACGCGCCAGGCACGGCGAGAGCCGCACCGCGTCCCGCAGTTCGGTGAAGGACGTGTCGTCCGGGCACCGCGGCGGCAAGCGCTCGCACACCGGGTCGAAGGGCCCGACCTACGACCAGCTGTACAACGAGGCCCGGCAGCGCAACATCAAGGGCCGGTCGAAGATGAACAAGCACCAGCTGGAGAACGCGCTGGGACGGTGAGAGCGATGACGGTTCCGACCCCCTTCGACCCCGACGTGCGGCCCCCCGAGCCCCCGGACAGCCCGCCGCGGCCCACCGACCCGCCGGACCCGCTGGGCCCGTCCCCGCTGCCGCCGGACCCGGACCCGCCGCTGTCGCCGCCCGTTCCGAACGAGCCGGAACCGACCCCGCAGCCGGCCACTCCCCCGCCGGGCGGCTCGGCCGGCTGAACCGCCGCTCCGGCCCGGCGGCGCGGTTCGGGCCCAGGGCGGCCGGCGGACCGGGTCCCGGTTGCGCCGATCGGGTGGCGCCGGTCCGGGCGGCGGCGCGGAGCGCGGGGGGCCGGGCCGGACGGGGCTAGCGTCCTGCGGGGTCGGAACAGGCACTCCCGCGTGCGGCGGGACCGGCCCGGGAGCAGCGGCATGCGGTGGTGGGCGGCGGTGGCGGAGACGGCCGTGTGGTGGGTGGTGCTGTGCGGCCTGTACAGCGTGCTGATCTCCACCGTCGATGCCCTGGAGCTGCTGGTCGGCGGCCTGCTGGCCCTGCTCGGAGCGCTCGCCGCCCGACCGGTCCGCCGCGCCTCCGGTGCCCGGACGGGCGGCGGGGCGGGCCTGTGGGCCGCGCTGTGGCGCTGGCCGCCGGCGGTGCTCGCGGACACCTGCCGCCTGGCCGCGCTCACGCTCCGCCCGTCCCGCGCCCGCCCGGCCCTGCGGGACCTCCCGCTGCCCGGGCGCACCGGCCCGGCCTGGGCGCTGGCCCTCTACTCGGCCACCCCGGGCGGCTACGCGGTGTCCGCCGCTCCCGCCCGGGTCCACGCCCTCTCCCCCGAACCGGGCGTGCTGGAGCACGCCCTGACGGGCCGTCGCAGGACCGTCCGGTGACCGCGCCCCCGCCGTGCACCCCGGCCCGGCCGGAGCGACCGCCGGCGCCCTTCCCGGGAGCCGGGCGGTGAACGCCTGGCTGGTCGCCGCGGTCGTGGACACCGCCGTCCTCGCGCCCTGCCTGTGGCGGTGCGCCGTCGGTCCGCCGGAGGAGCGGCTCGCCGGGGTCGCTCTGGCCGGGCCGGTGGTGACGGTGCTGTTCCTGCTGCTCGCGCAGGGGCTGTCGCGCCCGTCGTACGGGGACCTGGCGCTGGTGCTGGCGGTGCTCGCGCCGGCCGGGACGCTGGTCTTCACCCGCCTGCTGGCCGGCGAGCCGCACCGGGACGCCGCCGACGAGGGCTCCGGATGACGGGCCGTCACGCGGCGGCCCTGGTACTGCTGTCCGCCGGGAGCGCGGCGCTGCTGCTGGCGGGAGCGGCGTTCGCCAGGCTGCCGGGCCGCCTTCTCCGGCTGCACGCGCTGGCGGTGGCGAGCACGCTCGGCGGGCCGCTGACGGCCGTCGCCGTGGCGGTGGACACCGGGCCGGGTCGGGCCGCGCTGAAGCTGCTGCTGATCGGCGCCCTGGTCCTCGCGGCGGGCCCGGTGACCACCATGGCGGTCGGGCGGCTGACCGTCCGTCAGGAGCGGGAGCGGCCGCGGTGACCGCTCTGATCGCCGTCGCGCTGGTGCTGACCGCCGCGTTCGCCACCCTCGCGGCGCTGACCCGCGACCCGGCCCGGCAGGCGGTGGTGCTGGCCGGGCTCGGCCTGGCGCTGGCGTTGCTGTTCACCGTGCTGCAGGCCCCGGACGTGGCGCTGTCGCAGCTCGGGGTGGGCACCGCGATCACGCCGCTGCTGATCCTGCTGACGGTCCGCAAGGTCCGCCGCCGACAGGCCGAAGACGGGCCGGGGCGGACCGACGGGCCGGGGCGGACCGAGGGGCCGGGGCGGACCGACGAGCACCGGGAGCGGCGGTGAGACCCGCCGCCCGGCTGGCGCTGTTCGGCACGGCGGCGGCCGGCTTCGCGGTCGCGTTCACCGCCGCCGCGCTGCGCCTGCCGGCCTTCGGCGGCGACCGGCACCCGTACGGGGCGCGGGCGGTGGCGGCGGCGCTGGCGCACCGGACGGCGAACGCGGTGTCCTCGGTGAACTTCGACCAGCGGGCGTTCGACACGCTCGGCGAGGAGTCGATCCTGTTCGCGTCGGTGCTGGCCGCGACGCTGCTGCTGCGCCTGGCCCGGGACGAGCACCGCCGCCGGCCGGGCCCGGCCCGGGTGCTGCCGAGCACCCGCCTGCTGGGCGCGGCGCTGCTGCCGTTCACGCTGCTGACCGGCGGGTACGTCGTCGCGCACGGGGCGCTCAGCCCGGGCGGCGGCTTCCAGGGCGGCGTGGTGCTGGCGACCGGACTGCACCTGGCGTACGTGGCGGCGGACTACCGGGCGCTGCGGCGGGTGCGCCCGCTGGCGGTGCTGGACGTGGCGGACGCGGTCGCGGCGGGCTCGTTCGCGGCGCTGGGGCTGGCGGGCCTGGCGGCGGGCGGGGCGTACCTGCAGAACGTGCTGCCGTGGGGGACGTTCAACACGCTGGCGTCCTCCGGGCTGGTGGCGGTGGTGAACGCGGCGGTCGGCGTGGAGGTGGCGTCCGGGGTGGTCGTGCTGCTGGCGCACTTCCTGGAGCAGGCCGTGGAGACGGCGGAGCGGGGCGAGGGCTGAATGGGCGTCATGGCGTACCTGGCGGCGGGCTGGATCCTGCTGGTGGGCTGCTACGGGCTGGTGACCAGCCGCAACCTGATCCACGCGGTGGGCTGCCTGGCGGTGTGCCAGTCGTCCACGTACGTGCTGCTGCTGGCGGTCGGCTACCGTTCGGGGGCAACCGCGCCGGTCTTCTCGGACCTGCCGACGGACGCGCCGGTGGTCGATCCGGTGGTGCAGGCACTGGCGCTGACGGACGTGGTGGTGGGCGCGACGGTGACGGCGCTGCTGCTGGCGCTGGTGATCCAGTTGCGCAAGCGGCACGGCACGGTCGACCCGCAGCGGCTGACCGGGCTGCGGGGCTGACGGGGTGCCGGGCGCCGCCGATCTGCTGCCGCTGTCCGTCGCGGTGCCGCTGCTGGGCGCGGCGCTGCTGGCCGCCGCCGGGCGGTGGCTGCCGCGCACGGCGCGGGACGCGCTGGCCGGGTGCTGCGCGCTGGCGCAGGTGCTGTGCCTGGCCGCGCTGTGGGTGCGCACCGGTGACGGGGTGTCGGTGTCCTGGCTGGGCGGCTGGCGCCCGGTGGCCGGGTCGTCGGTGGGGATCGTGCTGGCCGCCGACCGGATCGGGGTGCTGCTGGCGCTGGTCGCGGCGGTGCTGGTGCTGGCGGTGGTCGGCTACTCCTGGCGGTACTTCGAGGAGCCGGCCGGGCGGCGGGGCGGCGTGTACCCGGCGCTGCTGCTGCTGTTCTCCGCCGGGATGTGCGGGTTCGCGCTCACCGGCGACCTGTTCGACGCGTTCGTCTTCTTCGAGCTGATGGGCGCCGTCGCGTACGCGCTGACCGGCTTCCGGATCGAGGACCCGCGTCCGCTGCAGGGTGCGCTGGCCTTCGGCATCGTCAACTCCCTCGCCGCGTACTGCTCGCTGCTCGGCATCGGCCTGCTGTACGCGCGCACCGGCGAGCTCGGCCTGGCGCAGCTCGGCCGGGCCCTCGACGCCCGTCCGCCGGACGCGCTGGTGCGGTGCGCGTTCGTCCTGGTGCTGGCCGGCCCGCTGGTGAAGGCCGCCGCCGCGCCGTTCCACTTCTGGCTGCCGGACGCGCACGCGGTCGCGCCGAGCCCGGTGTGCATGCTGCTGTCGGGCGTGATGGTGGAGCTCGGCGTGTACGGGGCGGCGCGCATCCACGGGACGGTGTTCGCCGGCCCGGGCGGGGTGCCGGCCGACGCGGCCCGGCCGGTGCTGCTGGCGCTCGGGGTCGGCACGGCGCTGGTCGGGGCGGTGATGTGCTGGCAGCAGCGGCACCTGAAGCGGCTGCTGGCGTTCTCGACGGTCGGTCACGTCGGCCTGTTCCTGGCCTCGTTCGCGCTGCTGACGCCGGCCGGGGCGGCGGGCGCGGCGGTGTACCTGGCCGGCCACGCGGGCTGCAAGGCCGCCCTGTTCGGGCTGTGCGGGGTGCTGCTGGACCGGTTCGGCTCCGTCGACGAACCCGGGCTGTTCGGCCGTGGCCGCGAACTCCCTTTCACCGCGGTCCTGTTCGCGCTCGGCGGGCTGGCGCTGGCCGGCCTGCCGCCGTTCGGCACCGGCCTCGGCAAGGCGCTCGCGGAGGACGCGGCCGGCGCGTGGTCGTGGTGGCTGCCCGCCCTGTACGTGCTGGTGTCGGCGGTCACCGGCGGCGCGGTGCTGCGGGCCTGCGCCCGGGTGTTCGGCGGCTGGGGGCGGCACCCCGCCGAGCACCCGGACGAGCCGGAGACCACCGGCGAGGGCGAGGAGCCGGAGGTCCGCGACCCGACCCGCCCGCTCCCGCTGCCGGTCCTCGCCGTCCCCGCCGTCCTGCTGGCCGCCTGCCTGGCGATCGGCCTGTGGCCGCCGCCGGCCCGCCAACTCGCTGCGGCCGCGGCCCGGTTCACCGACCGTGCGGGCTACCTGGACGCCGTTCTGCACGAGGCCGCCGCGCTCCCCGCGCTGGTCGCCCCGCCCGCCGAGTGGACCGCCCGCGGCCTGCTGCTCGGCCTGCTCTCCGCCGTCCTCGCCTGCGCGCTGGCGGCCGCCGCGCTCCGCGGCCCGCTCCCGGCCCCGGCCTGGTCCCGCCACCCGGTCCGGGCGCTCCGCCGCCTCCACTCCGGCCTGCTGGGCGACTACGTCACCTGGCTCCTGGTGGGCCTGGCCGGCCTGCTCGCCGCGATCGCCGCCCTGGCCTGACGCGGGCGCGCCGCCGCGCAGGGAGCCGCGGGCGGGGGCCGAGGCTCCGTCAATCGGGCGCGCCGACCGCCCGGTCGGCCGCGAAGAAGGCCAGCAGGCGGGCGTTGACGACGTCCGGGCGTTCCAGGGTGAGGCCGTGGCCGGCGCCCGGGACGATCTCGGCCTGCGCGTGCGGGATCAGGGCGGTGACCCGGCGCAGCACCCGGCGGGGGCGGAGCAGGGCGCTGCGGGCGCCGATCAGGGCGAGGACGGGGAGGGCGACGCGGCGGAGTTCCTCGTCGGTGAAGGGCGGGGCGGCCGGGCGGGCGGCGGGCTTCCAGGTCCGCATGCCGAGCATCAGCGGGGCCAGCATCTCCGGCGGGGCGGCGAGCGCGGGGTTGGCGAGCAGGCGGGCCAGGGCGGGACGCAGGCGGCGCGGGGCGAGCAGGCCGAACAGGCCGGCGACCATGTGGAGGTAGAACCGGGCCGGGACCTTCTCGATGCCGCCGGGGTCCAGCGGGGCGACGGAGGCCAGCCGTTCGGGCGCGCGGATCGCCTGGTTGAGGGCCAGCCAGCCGCCGTAGGAGACGCCGACCAGGTGCACCCGGTCCAGGTCGAGCCCGGCCAGCACCTCCCCGAGCCACGCGGCGTTCTCGTCCGGTCCGGCGGCGACCGCGCGCTGCACGCTGCGGCCGGGGTCGTCGAGGGTGGAGATCGCGTACACGGGGTGGTGCGCGCCGAGCGCGGCGACCTGCGGGTGCCAGTTGGCGGGGTGGCCGGCGTGGCCGTGCAGCAGGACGACGGGCTCGCCGGTCGCCGCCCCGGCGCGGTGGATGTGGACGGTGCCGTAGGAGGTCTCGACGTCCAGGGCGCGGTGCGGGGCGGGCCACAGGTCCATGGCCCGGTCGTAGGCGTCGAGGAACCGCAGGCGGGCCTCCTCGCTGACGAAGTGTCCGACGCTGGTCCTGGTCATGGGCCCCTCCCGGTGCTTTGGTGGTATGGTTGTACCACAAAAACGTTCGAAGGGGCCGGGATGCCGAAGCTGGTCGACCACGAGGAACGGCGGGCACTGATCATCGACGCCCTGCTGCGGGACGCCGCCCGGACCGGCCTGCACGCCGTCACCATGCGCTCCGTCGCCGAGGAGGCCGGCGTCTCCGTCCGCCTGGTCCAGTACTACTTCCGGACGAAGGAGCAGCTCCTGCTGGACACCCTCACCCGCCTCGGCGTCCGCATGGGCGAACGCGTCCGCGACCGCGTCCGGGCCGCCGCGGCAGCGTCGACCGCGCCGCCGTCCCCGCGTGAGGTCGTCGAGGCGGTGCTGCTGGAGGCCGTCCCCACCGACGAGGAGAGCCGCGCCTTCCACCTCGTCCACACCGCGTACGCCGTCCTCTCGGTCACCGACCCGGCGCTCGCCGAACAGTCCTTCCTGGCGGCGCCGAACGAGATGGAGGCGTTCCTGGTCTCCCACCTCGCCGCGGCCGGCGTCCCCGAGCCGCACCACGAGGCCGTCGTCCTGCTCGCCCTCTCCGCCGGCCTCGGCCTCAGCGTCCTGCTCGCCCAGCGCACCGCCGAAGCGGCCACCGCCGTCCTCCACCACCACCTCGCCCGGGTGTTCGGCACCCCCTGAGCTCCCCCGGGCGCACCGCCGTTTCGGCCGCCGCACGTTTCCGTTCCCGGTTCGCGGCCAGACGCACGGCAGTGGTGTCCGCGTGCGAAGGAGGGACGTCCCGTGACCAGGAACGTGGCCGATCAGGTGCTGGCGCGACTGCGGGAGTGGGAGGTGGACCAGGTCTTCGCGTACCCCGGGGACGGCATCAACGGGCTGCTCGCGGCCTGGGGGCGGGCCGACAACCGGCCGGAGTTCGTGCAGGCCCGGCACGAGGAGATGGCGGCGTTCGAGGCCGTGGGGTACGCCAAGTTCTCCGGCCGGGTGGGGGTGTGCGCGGCGACCTCCGGGCCCGGCGCGATCCACCTGCTGAACGGGCTGTACGACGCCAAGCTGGACCACGTGCCGGTGGTGGCGATCGTCGGACAGACCGACCGCACCGCGATGGGCGGCTCCTACCAGCAGGAGGTGGACCTGCTCAGCCTGTACAAGGACGTCGCCTCCGCCTACTGCCAGATGGTGACGGTCCCCCAGCAGCTGCCGAACGTCCTCGACCGGGCCTTCCGGACCGCCGCGCTGTACCGCACCGTCACCGCCGTGATCATCCCGGCGGACGTCCAGGAGCTCCCCGAGGAGGCCCCGGAGCACGCGTTCAAGATGGTGCCGTCCAGCCTCGGCCTGCCGCGCTCCCGGCCGGTCCCGGAGGACGCCGACCTCGACCGGGCCGCCGAGGTGCTGAACTCCGGCACGAAGGTCGCCATGCTGGTCGGCCAGGGCGCCCGGCACGCCCGGCCGCAGCTGGAGCAGGTCGCCGACGTGCTCGGCGCGGGCGTGGCCAAGGCCCTGCTCGGCAAGGACGTGCTGCCCGACACCCTGCCGTACGTGACCGGCTCCATCGGACTGCTCGGCACCCGGCCCTCGTACGAGCTGATGCGCGACTGCGACACCCTGCTGACGGTCGGCTCCAACTTCCCGTACACCCAGTTCCTGCCGGAGTTCGGCCAGGCCCGGGCGGTGCAGATCGACGCCGACCCGTTCATGGTCGGGCTGCGCTACCCGAACGAGGTCAACCTGGTCGGCGACTCCGCCGACACGCTGTCGCGGCTGCTGCCGCTGCTGCGCCGCAAGAAGGACCGCGGTTGGCGGCGGGGCGTCGAGAAGAACACCGAACGCTGGTGGCAGGTGATGGAGGAGCGGGCGAAGGTGCCCGCCGACCCGATCAACCCCGAGTACCTGGTGCACGCGCTCGACCCGCTGCTGCCCGACGACGCCGTGGTCACCGCCGACTCCGGCTCCGCCGCCAACTGGTACGCCCGGCACCTGCGGATGCGCGGCACCATGCGCGGCTCGCTGTCCGGCACCCTCGCCACCATGGGCCCGGGCGTGCCGTACGCGATCGGCGCCAAGTTCGCCTGCCCCGACCGGCCGGTGGTGGCGATCGTCGGCGACGGCGCGATGCAGATGAACGGCATGGCCGAACTCATCACCGTCGCCAAGTACTTCGAGCAGTGGACGGACCGCCGGCTGGTGATCTGCGTGCTCAACAACTGCGACCTCAACCAGGTCACCTGGGAGATGCGCGCCATGCAGGGCGCCCCGCAGTTCCTGCCCTCGCAGGCGCTCCCGGACGTCCGCTACGCGGACTTCGCCGAGTCGATCGGCCTGCGCGGCCTGCGCGTCGAGGAGCCCGGCAAGGTCCGCGCCGCGTGGGAGTGGGCGCTGACCACCGACCGGCCCTGCGTGCTGGACGTCCGCACCGACCCGGCCGTGCCGCCGATCCCGCCGCACGCCGACTGGTCGCAGATCAAGGACGCCGCCGAGTCGGTGCTGCGCGGCGACAGCGACCGGGCCGCCGTGGTCAAGCGCGGCCTGCGCGCCAAGCTCGCCGAACTGCTGCCGCACCGCGCCGGAAGCCGGTGACCGCCGTGCTGACCGCCGCCCTGGAGGCCGTGCGCACCGGCCGGTTCCAGCGCTCGCTGGCGCTGGCCACCGCCGGCGGCTCGGTGGTCACGGCCGCCGAGATCTACCTCGAACACGACCGGGCCGGCTTCGGCAACCGGATGATGTGGTGGCCGGTGCTGCTCGGCCCGCTCGGCGCCGGCGCCGGCCTGGCCGCCGCCCTCGACGAACGGGCCGCCCGCACCGTGCTGCCGGTGGTCTCCGCCGCCGTCGCCGCCAACGGTGTGCAGGGTTTCTGGCTGCACCTGCGCGGCCTGCTGGAGAAGCCCGGCGGGTGGCGGATGGCCCGGTTCAACCTGGAGACCGGCCCGCCGCTGTTCGCACCCCTGCTGATGGGCATGGTCGGCGGCATGGGCCTGGTCGCCGCCGTGCTCCGCCGCGAAGGCAACGGCCCCGGCCCGGAAGGGAGTTGAGCGGTGGAGCGGTTCCCCGGCTACCACTCCATGGACCGGCGCCGGCACTGGGACCCGGCGACCGCGGCCGTCGTCACCTCCCGGGTGGCCGGCCCCCGGCCGCCGCTGCGGCTGTTCTCCCCCGCCGAGGAGGCCTGCGCCCGCGCCCTGCTGAACCGGCTGCTCGACGACCCGCCGGTGGACCTGCTGCCCATGATCGACTCCCGGCTCGCCGAACGCGAGACCGACGGCTGGCGCTACGCCGACCTGCCGCCCGACGACCGCGCCTGGCCGGAGACCGTACGGGCGCTCGACGAGGACGCCCGCGCCCTGCCCGGCCGCCCGGCCTTCGCCGACCTGACGGAACGGCAACAGGACGGACTGATCGAGAAGGTGCGGCGCGCCGAACGCTGGCACGGCTGGCCCGCGAAGCACGTCTGGAGCCTGTGGACGCGCTACGCCTGCACCGCCTACTACAGCCACCCCGCCGCCTGGGACGAGATCGGCTTCGGCGGCCCGGCGTTCCCGTCCGGTTACGCCCGGCTCGGCATCGGCAGGCGCGAGACCTGGGAGGTCGCCGACGCGCACCCGCAGGCCCCGGACGCCGACCGGCCCGACCCGCCGCCGCTGCCCGCGGTCACCGACCCCGGCCGGCACGGCGAGGCCCGGGCCGCGCTGGCGACGCTCCGCCAGACCGCCCGGCGCCAGCGCTCGGTGCGGCGCCGCAACGCCTCCGCGTGGCTGCTGCCGCCCGGCGGGCTCGGCCTCGACCACCGGCTGGTCGAGCGGATGCGGACGTTCCGCGACGAGGACGAGGTGGACCTGCTGATCGTCGGCTGCGGCGCGGGCGGCTCGGTGCTCGCCCAGCGGATGGCCCGGGCCGGCTGGTCGGTGGTGGTGCTGGAGGCCGGCCCGTTCTGGGACCCGCTGCGGGACTGGGTCAGCGACGAGTACGGCTCGCACCAGCTGTACTGGACCGAGCCGCGGGTGCTGGCGGGCACCGACCCGGTGCCGATGGGGTCGAACAACTCCGGGCGCGGCGTGGGCGGTTCGATGGTCCACTTCGCCGGGTACACGCCCCGCTTCCACCCGTCCGACTTCGAGACGTTCAGCCGGGACGGCGTGGGCGCGGACTGGCCGCTCGCCTACGCCGACCTGCGGGAGTCCTACCGACGCCTGGAGGCCGAACTGCCGGTCGCCGGGCAGTACTGGCCGTGGGGCGAGCCGCACGCCTACCCGCACGCGCCGCACCCGGTGGGCGGCAACGGCGAGGTGTTCCTGCGCGGCGCGGCGGCGCTCGGCATCGAGGCCCGGGTCGGGCCGGTGGCGATCGCCAACGGCCGCTTCGGACGCCGCCCGCACTGCGTGTACCGGGGCTTCTGCCTCCAGGGCTGCAAGGTCAACGCGAAGGCCTCCCCGCTGATCACCCACGTCCCCGACGCGCTGGCGCACGGCGTGGAGATCCGCGCCGACGCGATGGCCGCCGCCGTCGAACTCGGCCCCGACGGGCTGGCCCGCGGCGTGCGCTACCTGCGCGGCGGCCGTGAACGCCTCCAGCGGGCCCGCACGGTGGCCGTCGCCGGGTACGCCATCGAGACGCCGCGGCTGCTGCTCAACTCAGCCGGAAAGCGCTTTCCGAACGGCCTGTGCAACGACCACGACCGAGTCGGACGGTACGTCATGGTGCAGGGCGCGCCGCAGACCTCCGGCCGGTTCGACCAGGAGATCCGGATGTACAAGGCGCCGCCGCCGGAGGTCACCACCGAGGCGTTCTACGAGACCGACCCCGCCAAGCCGTACCGGCGCGGCTTCACCGTCCAGAACATCTCGCCGCTGCCCATCACCTGGGCCGAGCACGTCGTCGCCCAGGGCCACTGGGGGCCGCAGCTGCGCCGCTACCTGTCCGACTACGTGCACTGGGCGACCCTGGGGGCGATGGCCGAACTGCTGCCGCAGGCCGACAACCGGGTCACGCTCGCCGAGGAGACCGACCGGCACGGACTGCCCGTCGCGCACTTCTCCTACTCGCAGTGCGACAACGACCGGCAGCTGATCGCCGCCGCGCGCGGCGTGATGGAGGCGATCCTGGCAGCCGCCGGCGCCACCGAGGTGATCACCATCGACCGGTACGCGCACCTGGTCGGCGGCTGCCGGATGGCCGCCCGCCCCGAGGACGGCGTGGTCGACCGGGACCTGCGCACCTTCGCGGTGCCGAACCTGCTGATCACCGACGGCAGCGTGCTGCCCACCCAGGGCGCGGCCAACCCCGCGCTCACCATCATGGCCCTGGTCGACCGGGCGGCGTCCGTCCTCGCCGCCGGCGCCCGCAGCGGCCTGCGCAGCCCCGCGGAGGCGTCATGACCGACCGTCAGCCACCCTTCCCCGTCGACCGCCTGACGGTCCGGGTGTACACCGTCCCCACCGACCACCCGGAGGCCGACGGCACGCTGTCCTGGGACGCCACCACCCTGGTCCTGGTCGAGGCCCGCAGCGGCGGCACGGCCGGCCTCGGCTGGACGTACGG
Source organism: Kitasatospora sp. NPDC059646 (assembly GCF_042734615.1). Classification (NCBI taxonomy): domain Bacteria; kingdom Bacillati; phylum Actinomycetota; class Actinomycetes; order Kitasatosporales; family Streptomycetaceae; genus Kitasatospora; species Kitasatospora sp. NPDC059646. The sequence continues at coordinate 69,870 of NZ_JBHWDS010000011.1, read as the reverse complement.
CGCGCCCGCCACCGCCGCGCTGGTCCGCGAGCCGCTGGCCGCCGCCGTCCTCGGCCGGGACGCGCTCGACACGGCCGGCGCCTACGAGGCGATGCGCCGCGCCCTGCGCAACGCCGGCCGCCCCGGCGCCGGCAGCTACGCGCTGTCCGCGCTGGACGTCGCCCTGTGGGACCTGTCCGCCCGGCTGCTCGGCCTGCCGCTGGTCCGCCTGCTCGGCGGCCGCTCCCGGCCCGTCGCGGTGTACGGCAGCGGCGGGTTCACCAGCTACCCGGACCGGCTGACGGAGCGTCAACTGCGCGGCTGGACGGACGGACAGGGCATCCCCCGCGTCAAGATCAAGATCGGCGAGGCCCGGGGCACCCGCCCCGAACGCGACCTGGAGCGGATCACCGCCGCCCGCCGCGCGATCGGCCCCGACACCGCCCTGTACGTGGACGCCAACGGCGCGTTCACCGCCAAGCAGGCGATCCGGCTGGCGGACGCCTTCGCCGAGGACGGCGTCACCTGGTTCGAGGAACCCGTCCCGTCCGACGACCTGCCCGGCCTGGCCGCCGTCCGCGCCGCCGCCGCCCCCGACGTCGCGGCCGGGGAGTACGGCGACGAGCCGCGCTACTTCGCCGCCATGGCGCCCGCGGTCGACTGCCTGCAGGCCGACGCCACCCGCTGCGGCGGCCTCACCGGCTTCCTGCGGGCCGCCGCCGTCGCCGAGGCCGCCGGGGTTCCGCTGTCCGCGCACTGTGCGCCGCACGTCCACGCGCACGCCGCGGCCGCCCGGCCCGGGGTGCGGCACCTGGAGTGGTTCCACGACCACGTCCGGGTCGAGTCGCTGCTGTTCGACGGCGTCCTCGACCCGGCGGGCGGCACCGTCACGCCCGGCGCGTCCGGCGAGCCCGGCCACGGGCTGCGCCTCGCCGCCGACCGGGCCGCGCCGCACCTCGTCGACAACTGGAGCGTCCGCCGGCCCGACTGAGGGCCGCCGGCCCGGGCCGGACTGATTGAGGCCCGCCCGGCCGGGCAGACGCGCCACGACACGGAGCAACGGAGCAAGCGAAAGGACTCGGACCATGCTGCTGCTCGGACTCCTCCTGTTCGCCGCCTCCGGCGCGTTCGCCGGACTGCTGATCGCCGACAACCTCGGCGGCGGACCCGAGACCGGGGTGACGGTCCTCAACAACAACATCGGCACCGTCAACACCCTCGGCGCGTTCCTCGCCGGAATCGCCCTGACGCTGATGGCCTGCGCCGGCATCGCCCTGATGGCCGGCGGCCTGCGCTGGCACCGCCGCCGCGTCGCCGCGGCGGACCAGCCGGTCGCCGTCGACCGCACCGCCGACCCGAGCCGGCGGACCGGCGCGAGCACCGACCCGACCGTCACCGCCCCGACCACCACCACCGACCCGGCGGGCACGGCCCAGCGGCCGCGCAGCCGGCCCCGGCACCGCTTCACCCACTGACACCCGAAACCGACCCAGAAGGGACACCCCCCATGAGTGACGCCTCCGACAAGTTGAAGCACCAGGCCGAGGAAGCCGTCGGCGCCGCCAAGGAGAAGACCGGCGCCGCCACCGGCAACGAGCGGCTGGAACAGGAAGGCCGCGCCGACCAGGCCGAATCCCAGGCCAAGCAGACCGCCGACCAGGCGAAGGACAAGCTCAAGGAGGGCGTCGACCGGCTCAAGGGCGCCTTCAAGCGCTGACCCGCGCAAGCACCGGCCCGGCCCCGCAACCACTGCGGGGCCGGGCCGACTGCCGTGCCACGGCCGTCGCACCGACCGCCGTGGCCGTGCTGTCAGTCGTGGCGGCGGCGCAGACCGGCGGCGAGCACCGCGCCGGTGAGCAGCGCGGCGGCGGCCAGCGGGACGCGGTGGCGGTCCGCCCAGGCCTGCGGGGCGTGGGCGTGCGCCTCCGGGTCGAAGCGGCCGTGCGCGCCGTGGTCGACGGCGGCGTCCTGCGGGGTCCACAGGTTGTCGGGGCGGTCGGGGTCGCGCGCCCGGTCGGTCTGCTGGGAGTCCCAGCCGGTGCGGGCCAGGTAGCGGTCGAGCAGGCCGGGCGCGACCGCGTTGGCCAGCAGGGTGGCGACGGTCGACGCCCCGACCCGGTACTCGCGGCGGCCCGGGTGGTCGGCGGCGTACAGGATCGCCCGGGCGATCGGCTCCGGCTGGTACACCGGGGCGACCGGCCTGGCCTGCCGGGGCAGCCGGGAGCGCACCCAGTCGAACTGCGGGGTGTTGACGGCGGGCAGCTGCACCATGGTGCAGCGCACCGCGCTGCGCTCGTGCAGCAGTTCGCAGCGCAGCGCCTCGTTCCAGCCCTGGAGTGCGTGCTTGGCGCCGCTGTACGCGCTCTGCAGCGGGATGCCGCGGTAGGCGATCGCCGAGCCGACCTGTACCACGCAGCCCCGGTCGCGCGGCAGCATCCGGCGCAGCGCGGCCCGGGTCGCGTACACGTAGCCGAGGTAGGAGACCTCGGTGACGCGACGGAAGTCGGACGGGCTGATCTCCATGAACGGCGCGAAGACCGAGGCCAGGGCGGCGTTGACCCAGACGTCGATCGGGCCGAGGGCGCGTTCGACGCTCTCGGCGGCGCGTTCCACGGCGTCCGGGTCGGCCAGGTCCACGGTGACCGCCATCGCCCGGACGCCGGCCTCCCGGGCCTCGGCGAGGGCGGCGTCCAGTCCGGCGCTGCCGCGGGCCAGCAGCGCCACCCGGTCGCCGCGCGCGGCGAAGGCCCGGGCCGCGGCGCGTCCGACGCCGGCCGACGCGCCGGTGATCACGACGGTGCGGGGTTCACTCGTTGTCATGGCGGGCGTCTGACCGCCTGCGGCGGCCGGAAACCCGGCGGCCGGCCGGGTCCCGCGGCCCCGCGTCCGGTCCCGACCGGCCGGGGTCCGGATCACCGTGCGGGTCGGGGTCCGGATCACCGGAGCGGCCGTTGCGGGGGCGGCCGGGACGGTCGGAGTCCGGGTCGCCGGACCGGCCGGGGCCCGGATCACCGTGCGGGTCGGGGTCCGGGTCGCCGGAGCGCCCGTTGCGGGGGTCGTTGCGGCGCATCAGCAGCCACGGCAGCAGCAGCCACCACACCGCGAACCACACCATCACCCCGGCGACGATCAGCCCGGCGCCGGGGCCGCCGATGGCGACGTGCAGCAGCAGGAGCAGGGCTGAGCCGACGGTCAGCGCGAGCAGCACCACGCCGAGCGCGACGACCCGGGAGGTGGCGTCGACGAGTTCGGGCTTGAGGCGGCGTCCGGCGAGCAGCCGGTGGTAGGCGACGGGGGCGATCAGGGCGCCGGTGGCGAGCGCGCCGAGGACGACCGTGACCACGTACAGGTCGCGTTCGAAGCCGGACAGGGTGGCGAACCGCGGCATGAACACCACGCTCAGCAGGAAGCCGAACAGGATCTGCGCACCGGTCTGCACCACCCGGACCTCCTGGAGCAGTTCCGTCCAGCGCCGGTCCGCGCGTTCGTTCGGGGTCTCGTGCCGGCCCCTGCCGTCCTCGGGCACCATCGTTCGCTCCCCCTTTCCGACACCGCGTCTTTCCGCCCCGCCCACGCGAAAACGGGCCGTCGCCGGACCTGAGGGGTGTGCGCGGCGGCGGCCGGGGTAGACGGGGCGGCGCGCCGGAACGGCTCCGGCGCAGATCGGACGGCACCGACCGCCCCGTCCGGAGGAGGAGAGCCATGGCTGCGGACGCCCCGGCCGCCGCACTGTTCGACGTGGACGGCACCCTGGTGGACACCACCTACCTGCACACCCTCGCCTGGTGGGAGGCGCTGCGGCAGTACGGCCACCTGGTGGACGCCGCGCCGGTCCACCGCGCCATCGGCATGGGCGGCGACCAGTTGCTCGACCACCTGCTCGGCACCGACCGGGACCGCTCGGACGACGACGCGATCAGCGCCGCCCACCTGGCCCTGTACGCCCAGCACTGGCCCGCCCTGCGGGCCTTCGACGGCGCCGCCGACCTGCTGCGCGCCTGCGCCGCCCGGGGCTGGCGGGTGGTCCTCTGCACCTCCGCCTCGGGCCGCGAACTCGACGTGCTGCGAACGGCGTTGGACGCCGACGACGCGGTGTTCGCGGTGACCGACGCGGATTCCGTGGCCGCCTCGAAGCCGGCCCCCGACCTGGTGCACAGCGCCCTGGAGCGCGCCTCGGCCCCCGCCGGGCGGGCGGTCTTCGTCGGCGACAGCGTGTGGGACGTCCGGGCCGCGAACGAGGCGGGCACGCCGTGCGTGGCCGTCGAGACGGGCGGCTTCGCGGCCGCCGAGCTGCGCGGGGCCGGCGCCGTGGAGGTGCACGCCTCGGTCGGCGACCTGCTGACCTCCCTCGACGACAGCCTGCTGGCCCACCCCGGCGGCGGTGAGCGATGACCGCCGGGCACGAGGCGGCCACCGTCGCCCGCCGGGCCGCGTACCGGCTGCGGGCGGCGACCTGGACGGCGCTGTGCGCGCTCTGCTCGCTCGGCGCGATGTCCGGCTCGGGCGCAGGCGGGCCGCTGCCCGGCGCCGCGACCGGCGGCCTCAGCGGTGGCGTGAGCGGTGCCGCGACCGGCGGCGCGGGCCGGCCCCGGGGAGGACTCGGCAGCGGGTCGGCCGGCGGCTCCGGGACGGTGGACGAGTGGCGGTGAGCACGGTGGACGGCACAACCCTCTCCCCCGGCGAACGGCAGCGGCTGGCCGCCCTGGAGGCCGAGCTGCGGGTCGACGTCGAACTCGACCTGCGGCTTCGCACCATGCGGTACCACTTGGTCCGCGCCGTCCTCGGCCCGCTCTGCCGGGGCCTGCTGGCCGCCGCCCGCCGGCTGCCGGCCCTGCCCGCCCTGCTGCTCCGCCCCCTGCGCCGACCCCGCCCCCGGTGAGGGCCGGTCAGGGCACCAGCACCACCTTGCCGCAACTCGCGCATAGCACGGGCGACCTCGCCGAGCAGGGACGACGTGCCCAGGGACGCGCAGCGCGCCGCCCCGGAACGCCCCCCACTGCCCCCGCACCTCACGGCACCAGCACCACCTTGCCGCAATTCACCCGCCCCTCGACCAGCGCATGCGCACGCGCGACGTCGGCGAGCGGAAGCACGACATGCACAGGGGCGCGCAGCACGCCGCTCCGGAACGCCTCCCACTGCTCCTCGCGCCAACGGGCGTACCGCTCCGGCTGGTCGCGGGCGATCGCCGCCATCTGGAAGCCGATCACCGAGGCGCTGCGCACCAGCAGTTCGAAGGCGTCGACCGAGCCGCCGCCGGAGCTGAAGGCGACCAGCCGCCCGCCCGGCGCCAGGGCCCGCACGGCCGGTGCGAGCAGTGCGCCGCCGACGCCGTCCAGCACGACGTCGACCGGCTCGCCCCAGGACGCGTCGCCGTAGACCACCACCTCGTCGGCGCCGAGCCCCCGGACGAAGTCCGCCTTCGCGGGGTCGCCGACCGCCGCGACCACCCGCGAGGCCCCGCCGTTGCGGGCGTACTGCAGCGCGAGCCCGCCGACCGCGCTGGCGGCGGCGGTGACCAGCACCGATTCTCCGGCCACGGGCCGCCCCGCCCGGTGGGCGCCGCGCGCCACCAGCCCGCTGCGGACCAGCGCCACCGCGTCGACGGCGGTGGCGTACGCCGGGACGTGGGACGCCGTCGCCCGGTGCACCACCGCGAGTTCCGCGTAGCCGCCGGCGAAGGCCAGCCCGGTGACGCGGTCCCCGACCGCGAACCCGCTCGTCCCCGGCCCGAGCGCGACGACGGTTCCGGCCACCTCCCCGCCGAGCGGCGCCGGCTCCTTGCCCTCGCGCACCTTCCGGACGGCGGGCAGCGTCACCCCGATCGCCTCGCAGCGCACGAGCAGCTCGCCGGGGCCGGGCTCGGGTTCCGGGGCCTGCTCGACGAACAGCACCTCGGGGCCGCCGTTCTTCTCGTAGCGGACGCGACGCAACGCACACCTCCAGGAGGACGAATCCATTGGAACTCCCAACGGTCTGCACCCTAGCCGGTGTTCATTGGGATGCCCAATGTTTTCCGCTAGGCTTTCCTCCATGAGCCCCGCCCAGCGCGACCCCGAGCCCCCCGGCACCCTCGCCCACCTCCAGTCCCTGCCGAGCTGGCTCGCCGGCCGCGTCGCCGCCCGGGGCCGGGCGCTGGTCGCCGAGGCCATCGCCCCCGAGGGCCTCAAGCTCCAGCACTACGCGGTCCTGGCGAACGTGGCCGACGACGGCCCCCTCGCCCAGGCCGACCTGGTCCGTCGCCTGGGCTTCGACCCGAAGGACGTCGTGCTGCTCCTCAACCACCTCGAACGCGAGGGCCTGGTGGTGCGCGAGCCCGATCCCCGCGACCGCCGCAAGAACGCCGTCACCGCCACCGCGGACGGCCTCCGCCTCCTCCGCACCTGCGCCCGCCTCGCCGACCGCGCCAACGAGCACCTCCTCGCCCCGCTCACCCCGGCCGAACGCCGAACCCTCCTGGCCCTCCTGACCCGCCTCGCCCAGGAGTGAGGGCCGCCGCTCCTCCCGCCGGCCGGGGCCCCTGCCCAGGGACTCCGGCCGCGTGCCCGGACGAGCCGGTCGGAACTGCTCAGCATTCGTAGGCGTACTCGGCGCGGTCCTCCTCCGGGTCCCGGTGGATGCTCAGGGTCCGGCCCGCGTTGATGGTGATGCAGCTCGGGTCCCACGCCCAGTCGACGGAGACCGTGGCCCGGATCGTGCAGGTGCAGATGTTCTTGATCGTCACACGGCCGTCGGTGTTGCTGGCGAGCGACGCGCCGCCGGCGTTGAGCCCCGCGTGGCCGCCGGGGCCGTCGCCGCGCGCGAGGCCCCGGCGGCGGTCAGCGCCCCGGTCGCGAGCGCCAGGCCGAAGGCCGTGAGGCCGGTGCGGACGAAGGCGTCGTGCACTCCTGTCGGAACGTGCGGTGGGCGGGGCCCGGCCCGCTGCTGATCGACGGTCGTGGGGCTCGGGCGGCGGCCCGGTGACCGGGCGACCACCTGCCCCGGTCGCCGGACCGCCGCCCGCGGAGCCCATCCGCGCCGACCGGTACGCCCCAGTCCCTTCGGTCCTCGTCGGAAGGCCCGCACTCAGGCCTGCTTGAGGGCGTCGCGGGCCACCGGAGACCACGCGCGTCCGGCCGGAACCCGCGAGTCCCGGGTGGGCGTCCGCATCGCGTGCACCCCGCCGGGCCCCGCCAGGACGCGCGCAGCGGCGAGCCGGGCCCGCCGGCCAAGCTCCTCGCGACGACGGCCGTCCCGGTTCGCCGGGCGGGTCAGCCGCTGCCGGGGCCGTGGAGTTCGCGGAACACCGCCCAGCCCACCGACAGCACCGGCACCGCGACGGCCGCGCCGACGATGCCGCCGAGGGTGCCGCCGACGGCGACGGCCAGGGCGACCGTGACGGGGTGGAGGCGGACTGCCCAGCCCATCACCAGGGGGTGCAGGACGTGGCCCTCCAGCTGGCCGATCACCACGATCAGGGCGAGCACCAGGAGGGCGGTCACGGGGCCGCGGGTGGCGAGGGCGACCAGCGAGGCGACGGCGAGGGCGATCGGCGAGCCGATCAGCGGGATCAGGGCCGCCACGAACTCCAGGCCCGCCAGCGGCACGGCGAGGGGCACGCCGAGCGCGGCCAGCACCACGCCGACCAGGACGGCGTTGGTTCCCGCGACCAGGAACAGGCCCCGGGTGTAGCCGGCGAAGGTGCGCCACGCGGCGTGCCCGGCCCGCCGCCACAGCGCCCCGGTCCGGGCCGGCAGCAGCGACGTGCCCCAGCTCCACATCCGCTCGCCGGAGTGGGTGAAGAACACGGCGCAGAACAGGGCGAGCGCGCCGGTGGCGGCCGCCTCGACCACGAACCCGGCACCGGTGACGGCCGTGGAGAGCACGGTCTGCCGGTGCGAGCTGATCAGCTCGCCGAGCCGCTGCCGCAGGTCGCCGAGGGTGCCGGCGCGGGCGTGGAACGGCGGGCCCTCCAGCCAGTGCTCCAGCCGGTCCAGGCCGCCGCGCACCTGCCCGCCGAGCTGGCCGGCCTGGGAGCGGATCACCAGGGCGATCAGTGCCGCCACCCCGGCGAGCAGCACCAGCGCGCCCAGCACGGCGAGCAGCACGGCCAGCACGCGCGGCATCCGCCGGGCCAGCAGGTCGACGGGCGGGCGCAGCACGGCGGTGACCACGAGCGCGACGAACACCGCCACCACGGGCAGCAGCAGCCGGCTGACCAGCAGGAACCCGACGTACCCGGCGAGGGCGACGGCGAGCAGCCGCCACGCGCGCCCGGCCAGCCGGTCCAGGCCGCCCCGCTCGGGTCCGGCCGGTGCGGGGGCGCGCCGGACCGCCGGCCGGACCGGGCGGCTGCCCAGCGGTGCCCGCGTCCTGCCGTCCCTCCGGCCACCTGTGCGTCCGGGCATCGTCGGTTCCACCTCCGGCTCCCGTCTGCCCTGCCCCCGGCAGCACTACCCTCCTTCCGCGCCGCGCGTCCCGCGGCGGGGGCGCACACCACCCGTTTCGTCCCGTCGCAGCAGGACAGACGTGGCGCATGGACGTACGACCGGTCGACACCAGGCCCCCGCCGCGGGCGGGGCGGCGGCGTTACCTGCTCTGCCCGCCGGAGCACTTCGCGGTGGAGTACGCGATCAACCCGTGGATGGATCCGGCGCGGCCGGTGGACCGCGACGCCGCGCTGCGGCAGTGGGAGGGCCTGGCGGCGGTGCTGCGCGGGCTGGGGCACCGGGTGGAGCTGCTGGAGCCCGAGCCCGGGCTGCCGGACATGGTGTTCACGGCGAACGGGGCGACGGTGGTGGCGGGGCGCGTGCTGGTGGCGCGGTTCCGGCACCCGCAGCGGGCGGGCGAGTCGGCGGCGCACCTGCGCTGGTTCACCGCGGCCGGGTTCCGCCGGGTCCGCACCGCGACGGAGGTGAACGAGGGCGAGGGCGACCTGCTGGTGGCCGGCCCGCGGATCCTCGCGGCAAGCGGTTTCCGCACCACTCCCGCGGCCCACCGCGAGGCCGAGCGGATGCTCGGACTCCCGGTCGTGACACTGGAGTTGACCGATCCGCGGTACTACCACCTGGACACCGCGCTGGCGGTGCTGGACCACCGGCGGATCATGTACTACCCGGACGCCTTCTCCGCGGCCGGCCGGCGCGTGCTGCGCCGCCTGTACCCGGACGCGATCCTCGCCCGGGCGGCGGACGCCGCCGCGTTCGGCCTGAACGCCGTCAGCGACGGGCGGCACGTGGTGCTGCCGGACGGGGCGCGCGGCCTCGCGGAGCAGTTGCGGGCCGCCGGCTACGAGCCCGTGCCGGTCGCCGTGCCGGAGCTGCGGAAGGCCGGCGGCGGACCCAAGTGCTGTGTCCTGGAACTGCGCCCGGAACGAGACCTGCGATGACCCTCACCCCTGACGTGCTCCCGGCCGCCCCGCCGCTGCCGGCGCCCCGCGGCCCGCTCTCCGCGGCCGTCCTGTCGGCGCTGCTGGGCCGCGACCGGTACCCGCTGCCGGAGCTGCCGCCGGCCGCCGACCCGTGGGGCGACGACCTCCAGCTCGCCCTGTACGTCTGCTACGAGCTGCACTACCGGGGCTTCGCGGGCGTGGACGACGCCTGGGAGTGGTCACCGGCGCTGCTCGCCCTGCGGGCCGCCCTGGAGGAGGTGTTCCTGTCGGCGCTGCGCCGCGAGGTGGGCACCCCGCCGCCGCTCGCCGAGGTGCTGGCCGGGCTGCTGGCGGAGCCGCCGGACGGCGACGGGCCTTCGCACCACCTGCTGGCGGCGGGCACCAGGGCGCAGGCCCGCGAGTACCTGGTGCACCGCTCGCCGTACCACCTGAAGGAGGCCGACCCGCAGATGTGGGCGGTGCCCCGGCTGCCGAACCCGGCGAAGGCCGCGCTGGTCGCCGTCCAGTACGACGAGTACGGGGCGGGCCGGCCCGAGCGGGCGCACGCCGAACTGTTCGCCGCGATGATGGCGGACTTCGGGCTCGACCCGGCGTACGGCGCGTACCTGGACGCGGTGCCCGGCCCGGCGCTCGCGGTGGTCAACACGATGTCGCTGTTCGGGCTGCACCGGTCGTTGCGGGGCGCGCTGGTCGGCCAGTTCGCGGCCGTGGAGATCACCTCGCCGCCGGGCGCGGCCCGGCTCGCCGCCGCGTTCGAACGTCTGGGCGGGTCGCCGCGCGGCACGCTGTTCTACCGCGAGCACGTGCTCGCCGACGCCGTCCACGAGCAGCTCGTCCGGCACACCGTCATCGACCCGCTGGTGGCCCGGCCGGGCTGCCCCGAGCGGGACATCGCGTTCGGCGCGCTCGCCTACGGCCGCGCCGAGGACCGTCTCGCCGCCCACCAGCTCGACGCCTGGCGGGCCGGTGCGAGCTCGCTGCGCACCCCGCTGCCGGAGGAGGACTGACCGCATGAACGGCCCCGAGCCCTTCCTGGACCTGCTGGACCCGCCCGTGTACGTGGTCACCGCGGGGGCCGACCACGCCCGGGCCGGCTGCCTGGTCGGGTTCGGGTCGCAGTGCTCGATCCGCCCGGTGCGGTTCGCGGTGTGGCTGTCGCACGCGAACCACACCTACCGGGTGGCGTCCCGGGCCCGCGTCCTGGCCGTGCACCTGCTGACCTCCGACGACGCCGGACGGGCGCTGGCCGCGCTGTTCGGCGGCACGACCGGCGACGACGTCGACAAGTTCGCCCGCGCGGCGTGGCGCCCCGGGCCGGCGGGGGTGCCCGTGCTGGCCGACGCGGCGGCCTGGTTCGCCGGCCGCGTGGTCGGCCGGGTCGAGGGCGGCGACCACACCGCGTTCCTGCTCGACCCGATCGGTGACGGCGGAACCCCCCACGTGCCCGGCCCGGCCCTCACTCTCCGCGACGTCACCGACCTCGAACCGGGGCATCCCGCATGAACCTCCAGCTCGACCCGCCCCCCGCCGTGCCCCTGCGGTTCGGCGTCGAGGAGGAGTTCGTCCTGACCGACCCGCACAGCCGCACCACCGTGCCGGCCGCCGCGCCGGTGCTCGCCCACGCCGCCCGCGCCCTCGGAGAACGCGCCCAGCACGAGTTCCTCGCCTCCCAGGTCGAGGCGTGCACCCGCCCGGTCACCACCGCCGACGCCCTGCGCGCCGAACTCACCGAGTCCCGCACCGCGCTGCTCACCGGTGCCGAGCGGGCCGGCTGCCGGCTGATCGCCACCGGCACCCCCGTCCTGCCCAGCCGGCACCCGCTGACCATCACCCCGAACGCCCGCTACCTGGACATGGCCCGGCGGGTCGACGGCGTCGCCGACCAGGTCGGCGCGGAACTCTCCGGCTGCCACGTCCACCTGGGCGACCTGACGGTCCGTCAGGCCCTCGCGCTCAGCGCCCGGCTGCGCGGCTGGCTGCCGCTCTTCCAGGCGGTCTGCGCCAACTCCCCGTTCTGCGAGGGCACCGACCGCGGCACCGCCGCGATCCGCCCCGAACGGTACTCCCACTGGCCGACGTTCGGGCCCGCGCCGGTCCTCGACGAAGCCGGCTACCACGCCGCGCTCGACCGGCTGATCGCCCACGACGTCATCCCCGACCGCCGGGCCGTCTTCTGGTACGCCCGGCCGTCGACCCACCTGCCCACCCTGGAGATCCGGGTCGCCGACACCTCCGCCGACCTCGACACCGTCGTCCTGCTCGCCGTCCTGCTCCGCGGCCTCGCCCACACCCTGCTCGACCAGCGCCACCCCGTCCGGCCGATGCCCGACACGGCGCTGCGCCGCGCGCACCACAGCGCCGCCGCCCACGCCCTGGACGCCCGCCTCCCCCACCCGCAGACCGGGGCCCTCCTCCCCGCCCGCGAACTCCTCACCGCCCTCCTCGACCTCGCCACCCCCGCCCTCCTGCTGACCCACGACCTCCCGCTCGCCCACCGCCTCGCCGCCCGGCTCCTCACGGCCGGCACCGGCGCCGACCGCCAGCGCGCCGCCCTCGCCCGCCGCGGCACCCTCGCCGCCGTCGTCGACGACCTGGCCGACCGCACGGCGACCCTCTGATCCGGGGCGGCCGGCGGCACCGTGCGTCCCGAGGTGTCGGTGTCCGCCCTGCGGGCATACGCGTGGCCATGCTGCTGCTCAGACCACCTGGTGTGTACCCCGTGCAAGGGGACACCGCATTGCTGTTGGAGGCGCTGGGACGGGAGCCGCTGCGCGGCGGCGCCCGGTGCCTGGACCTCGGCACCGGCTGCGGCGCCCTCGCGCTGGCCGCGGCCCGCCGCGGCTGCCGGGTCACCGCCGTCGACCTGTCCCGCCGGGCGCTGGCGACGGCCTGGCTGAACGCCCGCCTGCACCGGCTGCCGGTGCACCTGCGGCGCGGCGACCTGACCGCGCCCGTGCCCGACGGACGGTTCGACCTGGTGCTCTCCAACCCGCCCTACGTCCCCGCCAACGGCGCCCGGACACCGGTCCGCGGGCCGGCCGTCGCCTGGGACGCGGGGCCGGACGGGCGGCTGCTGCTCGACCGCCTGTGCCGGCAGGTGCCGCCGCTGCTCGCGCCCGGCGGCGTGCTGCTGCTGGTGCAGTCCTCGCTGGCCGGACCCGAAGCCACCGTCCGGCAGTTGCGGGCCGCCGGGCTGCAGGTCGGCGTCGCCGCCCGCAAGACGCAGGAGTTCGGCCCGGTGATGACCTCCCGGGCGGACTGGTTCGAACGCGCCGGCCTGATCGAACCCGGCGTCCGGGCGGAGGAGTTGGTGGTGGTGCGCGGTGTCCGCCGCTGACGCCGGCCGCGAGCCGCCCACGCCGCCCGGCCGGCCCGTTCCGCCGGCCCGGCCCGTGCCCCGCGTGCGGCTGACCGAGCGCGGCCCGCTGCTGATCGACGGCCCGGTGGAACTGCTGCTTCCCGACGGGTCGACGCTGTCCTGCGACCGGCCGGTGGTCGCCGTCTGCACCTGCCGCCGCAGCCGCCGCTACCCGCTGTGCGACACCAGCCACCGTCGACGCGGCCGCTCCCGCTCCGAACCGCAGCCGTAGCCCTCGCCGTGGCGGCGGCGTCCGCGTCGACGCCGCCGTCACGGCCGTTTCCGCCGCCCGCGCCGGGGCAGACGCCCGGTGGAGTACGAAGATGGAGACAGGAAGCGCAGAAGGAGGTGGACACCATGGGGCGGCTCAGCGTTCCGGTGATCTGCGGACTCTCCGGTGATCTGGCCATTCCCGCCCTGCAGGTGGTCGAACTCCTGCGGGCACTGCCCGACGAGTGGCAGGAATGGGCGGAACGGGACGACAACGCGCTGGACCCGGTGACCACCGCGGCGCTCGCGGATCTGGTCCGCCAGCTCGCCGACCAGATCGACCTGGCCTGCATCGAGATCGCCAGCGAGACCTGACCACGACCGGGTCGGCCACGCCCGACCACAACCGGACCAACGGCGGTCGGCCGGGCCCGACCGGGCCCGGCCGACGCGCGCCGTCAGCCCGCCAGCTCCGGCAGCACGTGGTCGCGGTAGCAGGCGAAGAACTCCTCGACATGACCGCCGATCTGGCCGACGTACACCTCGTCGAACCCGGCCTCCGCGTACGGCCGCAGCAGCGCGAGGTGCGCCTGCGGGTCCGGGCCGTTGCCGCCCGCCTCGGCGGCTGCCGACTCCGGCACCAGCTCGATCGCCTGCTCGAAGTGCCGGGGCGTGGGCAGCAGTTGGTTGAGCTCGCCGGGCAGGCTCTCGCTCGCCCACAGCCGGTGGCGGGTGGCCGCGGCGCGCTGCTCGTCGGGGGCCCAACAGGCCTTCGTCCCGGCCAGGGTGGGGCCGGTGCCGCCGGCCTCGCGGTAGGCGCGCAGTAGTTCGGGATCCGGCGCGGTGGTCACCAGGCCGTCGCCGAGGTCCGCCGCGAGCCGGGCCGCACGCGGGCCGAACGCCGAGACGTAGACCGGCAGTTCGCCCTCGGGCGCGGTGTACAGCCGGGCGTGGTCGACGGTGTAGTGCCGGCCGCGGTGGTTGACGGTGCCGCCGGCGAACAGCGCCCGCATCACCCGGACGGCCTCCGCGAGCATCTCCGCCCGCTCCGCGAACGAGGGCCAAGCCCCGCCCACCACGTGCTCGTTCAGCGCCTCGCCGGTGCCGACCCCCAGCCGGAACCGGCCCCCGGTCAGCACGCTGGACGTGGCGGCGGCCTGCGCCGTGATCACCGGGTGCAGCCGCACCGTCGGACACGTCACGAGGGTGGTCACCGGCAGCTCGCAGACCTGCGACAGCGCACCGATCATCGACCACACGAACGGGCTGTTGCCCTGCTCGTCCGTCCACGGGTGGAAGTGGTCGGAGATCGCCAGCCGGGTGAACCCGGACCGCTCCGCGAGCCGCGCCTGCTCCAACAGCTCGGCCGGCGTGTACTCCTCGCAGGACAGGAAGTAGCCGTACTCCGTCATGCCGCCGCCCTCCTCTGCGCAGCGGCCTGCACGTGGGCCCGCACAGCGGCCTTCGCGCGGTGCGGACGACCGGCGGTCACGGGGGTTCGTCCTGACAGCATGGCTCCTCCAGAGGGTCGGCTGGCTGCTGCTGACGCGGCTACCCGACGGCCCGGATCGAAACCACCTCCACCGCCCGCACTCCCCGTGGAAACGGCCCGGGCCAGCTCCGCTACGCCGGACGGCGGACCGGCCCGTGGCACATTCTTCCCGCTTTTCATGTTTCTGATTGAGCGTCAATCTCCTGTTGGCAAAGGGTAGTTGACTGACAAGGGCGAGGGCGGCGGGCTGCTCGCCCACGGGGGGGACAGGGGGTTGGCGATGACTGCACGACGGCGGGTTCTGCTCGGGCTGGCCGCGGGGGCGGCGGCCCTGCTGCTGGGGGCGGGAGGCACGGTGCCGGCGGCGGCGAGCGGCCCGGAGGGGGTGGTGAAGGGGGCCGGGACGCCGGGGGCGATCGCCGGGAGCTACCTCGTGGTGCTCGCTCCGCAGAAGGCGGGGGCGGCACCGGAGCCGGTCGCCCCGCTGGGGGCTTCGCTGGCCGCCCGCTACGGCGGCGCGCTGGGGCGGACCTTCGACACGGCGCTGCGCGGGTTCTCGGTGCGGCTCTCCGAACGCGGGGCGCGGCGGCTCGCGGCCGATCCGGCGGTCGCGCTGGTGTCGCAGAACCACCGGGTCTCGGCCGACGGGAGCCAGCCGGCACCGCCCTCCTGGGGGCTGGACCGCGTCGACCAGCGGCGCCCGCCGCTGACCGACCGCTTCGACTACCCGGCCGGCGGCGGGAAGGGGGTGACGGTGTACGTCGTCGACACCGGCATCCGGATCACCCACGAGGACTTCGGCGGCCGTGCCTCCTACGGCTTCGACGCCATCGACGGGGACGCCGTGGCCGACGACGGCCACGGCCACGGCACCCACGTGGCCGCCACCGCGGTGGGCGCGACGTACGGGGTGGCCAAGCAGGCCTCGGTGGTGGCCGTCCGGGTGCTGGACGACGAGGGGAGCGGCACCACCGAGCAGGTCGTCGCGGGCGTCGACTGGGTGACCTCCCACGCCGTCAAGCCCGCCGTCGTCAACATGAGCCTGGGCGGCGAGCCCGACGAGGTGATCGACACCGCGGTGCGGAACTCGATCGCCTCCGGTCTGACGTACACCGTCGCGGCCGGCAACCAGGGCATCGACGCCTCGCAGCACTCCCCCGCCCGGGTGGCGACCGCCATCACGGTGGGGGCCACCGACATCGAGGACGACGTCGCCTCGTACTCCAACTACGGCCCGCTGGTGGATCTGCACGCGCCCGGCGACGAGATCACCTCGGCCGGGATCATCTACGACGAGGACTACACCACCATGTCGGGCACCTCGATGGCCTCCCCGCACGCCGCGGGCGCCGCCGCGCTCTACCTGGCGGACCACCGCACCGCGACACCCGCCCAGGTCGCCTCCGCACTCACCTCGGCCGCCACCAGCGGATCCATCGGCGCATTGGAACCGGGCACCCCGGACCGGCTGCTGTACACCGGCACCATCCCGAACCGGCCGCCCGGCCCGCGGTTCACCAACGACACGGACACCCCCGTCGAGGAGGCGCCGCTCCTCTCCCCCATCACCGTCACCGGTGTGGCCGGCCGCGGCCCGGCCAACCTCGACGTCGCCGTCGACATCGTCCACAGCTGGCCCTACGACCTCGTCATCGACCTGATCGCACCCGACGGCACCGCCTACCGCCTGAAGGACGCCGACTTCAGCGGCCCGTCCAACGACGTCCACCGCCTGTACGGCGTCGACGCCTCCGCCAGGATCGCCAACGGCGTGTGGCGGCTGCGCGTGACCGGCGGGTCCGAGTACTTCGAGGGCTACCTGGACCGCTGGGCACTCCAGTTCTGACGCCGCGCACCCGCGCACCTGCACACCCGCCGGGGAGCCGGCCGCCCGGAAGTGGG
>NZ_JBHWDS010000011.1:3682-53549 GCF_042734615.1 Kitasatospora sp. NPDC059646 | reverse complement strand
CAACCCGAACCCCCGGGGGGTCGCGGGCCGCCTGTTTGGGGGGGGCGGGCTCCCCGGCGCGTCGGCTCTCTCAGGGACGGCCCCGCCCGCGCGGCGTACGCCGGTACGGCACTCCGCCCCGGTCCGCGGCAGCCGGCACCGCCCTCGCCCTGGTCACGGCCGGGCTCACGGCCGGGCTCACGGCGCCTGGACGTTGGCGGCCGGCGGCTCGGGCTCGTCCGGGTCCGCGGTCTCGGCCTTCGGCTCCTGCCCGGCCTCGTCCCGCCGGTGGTCCCTGACCTCGGTCGGGGTCGGCGTGACGATCGGTGCGCCGTCGCCCTCGCCGAGATGCCGCTCCTGACCCTCCGTCAGCTCGGGGTCCTCCGGTCGCTGCGACGACGTGCGGTGTTCTCCGGTCATGGGCCACGCTCCTTCACGGTTGTCCTCGAACGATCGCCACGGAACGGTCGCGCTCGCACCTGTGCGCACGCGCAGCCGCCCTCGGCCGTTCGTGATCGCTGTCGATCGGTTGCCGGGTCGCCCCCGCGCCTACCCGGCAAGATCCGCGCCAACCGCCCGCACCGTGTTTCGCGGTCGCGCCACCGGTACAGACGCTGGTCAGCCCGTCCCCGGACGGATCCCGACCAGTCTCGATCCCGCCACCCGGGAGTTCCCATGGCCCACCGCGACACCCCCACCCCCGCCGACTTCGCCCGGAAGCAGGGCCTGCGCGACCCGTCGATCGGTCAACTCCCGGAAGACCGGCCGGAGCCCGCCCCCGCACCGGACACCCCCGACCGCCCGGACGACGGCTACGCCCCGGACGCGTGGGACGACGCGCTCGCCGACGCGGCCGAGCCCCGCCACCGCCGCCCCATTGACGACCTTGAGCTGCCCCCGGAGAAGTAGCCGGGCCCTCACGGCCGCGAACATCCGGCCGCCGGACGCCTCCGGACGCCCTGGAGCCCCGCGCCGACTCCCCGGACGCATGAGGACGCATCACCGGAGTTGACCCGCGCAGGCCCTCAGTCGCCGCCGAGCATCCGGGCGACGGCCCGCTCCACGGCCGGCCCGATGCCCGGCAGGCCCGGCCCGGGGTTCTGGGTCTCGGCGGCGAGGTCGGGCAGCGCGTCGGCCACCGTGACGCCGCGGTCGAAGCACTCGAACAGCGTCGGGTTCAGGTAGGAGGCGCGGCAGACGGCCGGGGTGTTGCCGAGGTAGCCGGCCACCTCGCGCACGACCCGGGTCGCGGCCCGCCGCCGCGCCGCCGGCGAGCGGGCCGCCTGCGGCCAGGAGACGGCCAGCCCGACGGCGGCCAGGACTGTCGCGTGCCAGGTGCGGTGGTCCTTCGCGGTCAGGTCGACGCCGGACGCCTCGCGCAGGTAGGCGTTGAGCGCACCGGCGTCCACCGGACGCCACCGACGGCCCTCCCAGTACGCCCACAGGCCGGGCGCCGGGTCGCGCCGCCGCAGCAGGGACCGCACCACGGCGGCGCACTCCCGGTCCACGACGGTCAGTTCGCGCCGCCGCCCGGACTTCGCCGGATACTCGAACCGGATCCGTTCGCCGCGCACCGCGACCTGCTCGCGCAGCAGCGTCGTCAGCCCGTAGCTCCCGTTCTCCTCGACGTAGGTCGACGATCCGGCGCGGAACAGTCCGAGGTCGAGCAGCCGCGCGGCGGCGGCCAGCACCCTGGCCCGGCACAGTCCGCGCCGCGCCAGGTCCTCGGCCACCACGGCCCGCACCGCCGGCAGCCGCTCCGCGACCGCCAGCACGTGCGCGTGCTTCGCCGCCTCCTGCTGGGCCCGGAACTCCGGGTGGTACAGGTACTGCCGCCGACCCGCCGCGTCGGTGCCGACCGCCTGGAGGTGGCCGCGCGGATCGGGACAGATCCACACCTCCGTCCAGGCGGGCGGAATGGCCAGTTCGGCCAGGCGGCGGCGCACCGCCGGATCGTGGATCACCGCCCCGTGGACGTCCCGGTAGCCGAACCCGCGCCCCTGCCGCACCCGCCGCCACCCGGGACGGTTCGGGTCACTCGTCCGCAGCCGCACCGTCGCCCCCGCCGTCGGCCGACGGCCGCAACGTCCGCCGGAACAGCTCCAGGGCGCTGCGGACGGCCCGCTGCTGGACGGCGTGGCGGTCCCCGGAGACCGGGGACGGACGGTCCACCAGGGTGAGCGTCGGAGTCGCCAACGCCACGTACACGACGCCCGGTTCGGCGTCCCCCTGCGGCTCCGGACCGGCCGCCCCCGTGGTCGCCAGACCGTACGTGGTGTCGCAGATCCGCCGGACGCCGTCCGCCATGGCTGCCGCGACCTGCGGATCCACCGGCCCCTCCGCACGCAGCAGTTCTTCGTCCACGCCGAGCAACTCCCGCTTCAGTCCGGTCGCGTACGCCACCACCCCGCCCCGGAACACCGTCCCGGCGCCGGGCGCGTCCGCCAGCGCCGCCGCCAGCAGCCCGCCGGTCAGCGACTCGGCCACCGCCACCGTGTGCCCCGAAGCCGCCAACGCCGCCGTCACCTGCCGCGCCAGCCGCGCACTGCAGCCGGCGGAAGAACCGTTCGATGGCACTCGCACGGACTCGCGGCTGCCCACCGGCGCGCGCCCGAAACGGCCGACCGCCCACCCACGGGCCCGTGGCCGCCCGCAAACCGCTCGCCCGGGCGCCTTCGACCGCGCGGCGCACCGGCGGGCCGCCGACCGGGCCGACCAGCGCGTTCGCACCGGTCGCTCGCACGCTGCGGTGGTCCGTCACGGGTTTCCGGTGCGCGGGGCCGGGCAGGCCATGGGAAGGGGGCTGGACCGTGGACGAAGAGGTGCTGACGATGGCGACCGAGCTGGAGTTGGACCTGTTGGAACAGCTGACCACCGACCACGACGTGCTGCGGGTGCGCTTCAGTGAGCTCGCCGGTCTGCCGCTGGGCGACCCCCGGCGGGACCGTTTGGCGTTCCTCACTGCCGACACGCTGGTGCGGCACCTGGCGGCGGAGGACGAGTACCTGTACCCGATCGCCGGTCACGGACGCCCGCCGGCCGACGATCCGGTGGCGCACTGCCGGAACTCGCATGCGGCGATGTACAGCCTGGTGCGCGGGTTGCGGGCGGCTCCGGCCGGCTCTGCGGAGTTCGACCGGCTGCTGGCCCGGCTGATCGAGGAGGCGACGGGGCACTTCGGCCTGGAGGAGGCCCGGGTGTTCCCGGCGGTCCGCGAGCAGGCCACCCCGGTCCGGCTGGTGGCGCTGGGCGAACAGGCCCGCGACACCGAACGGACCCCGGCCCCGCTGCCCCCGACCACCGGTCCGCGCACCACCCTGCCGCCGGACGACCTGGTCGCCCCCGAACTGCCCTGGCACGAGCGGATGCACCGCCTGTTCCGCTTCGGCGACACCCGCGAGAACTGACCCGGCCGATCGTCCGAGGCCTCCGGTTCCGAGGCCTCCGGTGAGGGGCCCGGCGGGGCCGGCCTCGACGGCGGCCGACCGGAATCCGCGGCTCCGACCGTGGCACGCCCCGACGCGTCGCACGCCCTGAGGGGTCGTCAGTAGGCTTCCCCGCCCGTGCCGGTGAGGCGGACGGCGAGGAGGCAGGTGTCGTCGAGGGGGTTGGGTGCGCCGAGGCGGCGGAGCAGGTGGTCGAGGAGGCCGTCGAGTCCGGGGGCCCGGTACTCGCTGCAGGCGTGCAGCAGTCGGTCGAGGCCGGTGCCGAGGTCGGTGCCGCGTCGTTCGATCAGGCCGTCGGTGTAGAGCAGGAGCCGGTCGCCGGGGGCGAGGGTCAGTTCGGCGGTGCCGTAGCGGGCGCGGGGGGCGACGCCGAGGACCATGCCGGCGGGAGGGTCGAGCGGGCGGGCGGCGCCGCGGTGCAGCAGGACGGGCGGCAGGTGGCCGGCCCGGGCCCAGGTGAGCCGGCCGGTGCGGGGGTCGAGGCGGGCGACGGCGACGCCGGCGATGTGGTCGGCGCGCTGGTGGCAGAGGATCCGGTTGAGCCGGTCGAGGATGCGGGCGGGCTCGGGGGCGTCGTAGGCGATGCCGCGCAGCGCGTGGCGCAGTTGGGACATCGCGGCGGCGGCGGGCAGGCCGTGTCCGGAGACGTCGCCGACGGCGAGCAGGACGGACCCGTCGGGGAGGTCGAGCAGGTCGTACCAGTCGCCGCCGACCTTGCCGTCGCGTTCGGCCGGCAGGTACCGGAAAGCGCTTTCCACTCCGGCCACCGGCCGCCCGGCGGGGGCGCTCATCAGGGCCTGCTGGAGGGCCCGGACGGCGCGCTGTTCGCCGCCGATGCGGCGGCGCTGGTCGGCGAGGCGGTCGCGGGTGTCGCTGAGCGCCTGTTCGGCACGCCGCCAGGGGGTGACGTCCTGGACCACGCCGGCGACGGCCAGCAGCCGGCCGTCGGGGGCGACGGTGGCCTCACCGAGGGCGCGCAGGCTGCGGTAGCCGTCGGGGGCGCAGACGGCGAAGTCGACGGGCCCGGTGGTCCGGCCGGCCAGCAGCTCGTCGGCGGCGGCGCGGACGGCGTCCCGGTCGGCGGGGGCGACGGCGGCGAGCGCGGTGCGCGGGTCGAGACGGACGGCGTCGGCGGGGGCGCCGAACAGGGCGGGAACGCCGTCGGAGCAGCCGAGCTCGCGCTCTCCGGGCCGCCACTCCCAGGTGCCGAGCCCGGCCAGCCGGGCGGCTTGGGCGGCCTGGACGAGGTGCCGTTCGGCCTCGTCGTGGGAGCGCCAGGTGAGCAGCAGGCCGTCCTGGAAGGGCGTGGCGTGCAGCGTCATCGCGGTGGCGCGGGCGCTGCCGGCGACGGTTTCGACGTAACGTTCCGCCTCGCCGCGGTAGGGCAGCCCGTCGGCCGCGGCGGCCCGCAGCCGGTCGAACGCGCCGGAGGCGACCATGCCGGGGTACAGCTCGGACAGCCGGCGTCCCTGCAGGTCGGCGGCGGCGCGGCCGGCCAGGTCGACGGTGGCGGTGTTGGCGTGCTCCACCAGCAGGTCGGTGACCGCTCCGTCGGCGTCCCGGACGGCGGTCAGCACCAGGACCGGGTCGATCAGTCCGTCCAGCACCGCCCGGAACCAGGGTGCCCCGGCCGGGTCGACGATGTCGGGGGACGGACCGGCGGGCATCCGCACCAGGACGTCGGCGGTGAGGTCGGCGAGCGCGCCCAGGTGTGCTTCGGCAGCGCGGCTCGGGCGGTACCGTTCGGCCCAGCCGATCTTCATCGCCCCGATCAGCCGGTCCTCGGTCCGCAGCGGCAGGGCGCAGACGGTGACGCCGGGGACCAGGTCCTCGCCCGTGAGGTCCGGGTAGCGGGCGGCGAACTGTCCGCGGTCGGCGACCCACACGACGCGTCCGGTGCGCAGCGCCTCGGTCATCGGGACCCTGGTGCGCGGCGGAATCCGCTGCCACTGGCTGAGTTGACCGGCCGTCACCCCGTGCGCGCCCACCAGCCGCAGGGCGCCGTCGGGTTCGCGGACGGCGAGTGCGACGGCCTGCGCGCCGAGCGGGGCGAGGACGGCCCGGTGCAGGCGTTCGGCGAGGTCGTCGGGGTTGGCCGCGGTGGCGGCGGCCGCGGCGGCGAGGTGGAACCGGGTGGCGAGTTCGGCCTCCCGCGCGGCCCGGGCGGAGCGCCGCCCGGGTGCGGCAGGCCCGGCGGGCGGCGGAGCGGCACCGTCCGGGCCTTCCGCCTCGACGGGCCCGGACACGTCAACGGCCTCGGTGGTCCGGGCGGCTGCGGCGGCCTCGGGTGCCTCGGCCGCAGCGGCGTCGCGGGCCGGCGGGGCGCTCCCGGGCGTCCGGTCCGGTCCGGCCGTGCGGGCGGCCGGTGGGGGTGCGGCGGTGGCGATCAGGTCGGCGGCGATCCGGGCGAGTTTGCGGTTCTCCTGCTGGGAGCGGCGCGACAGTTCCTCGAACGCCTCCTCGGGGGTGCATCCCAGCCGGCCGACGAGCAGGCCCTTGGCCTGTTCGATCACCGCCCGGGTGCGCATCGCGGAGCGCAGACCCTCCAGCTCCGTCCGCAACCGGTCGACCGTGGCCTCCATCGCGGGCCGGTTCTCGTCGACCGTCACCGTCTCCTCGCCTCCGCCTCCGCCGTCCTCGGGCTCCAGCCTATGCCGCCCGGATGCCCGTTCCGGTCCATTTCCTCCCGTTTTCGCCTTCCCTCGTCGTTCCCCTTCTTCTCTCTTCGTGTCGGCCCCGCCGGATCCGACCGGTCCGCCGTGGGCGGCGGCGGCCGGTTTGGCGGGCGGCGTTCGTGGTGAGACGCGGCGCGAGGGGGGTCGAACGAGCGAATTCCGGAGCGGAGAGCGGACATGAACGAGTTGGACGGAGTCACTGTCGCGTTTCTGGCGGCCCCCGAAGGGACGGAGCAGGTCGAGTTGACCTCGCCGTGGCAGGCGGTCCTGGACCACGGGGGGACGCCACGGCTGGTGTCCACCGAGGCGGGGAAGATCCGGGCGTTCAACCACCTCGACCGCGGGGACGAGTTCACCGTCGACGCGGTCGCCGCGAACACCTCGGCCGCCGACTTCGACGCGTTGGTGCTGCCCGGCGGCGTGGCGAACCCGGACTTCCTGCGGACCGACCGGCATGCCGTGGACTTCGTCAGCGGCTTCTTCGCGCGCGGCAAGCCGGTCGCGGTGATCTGCCACGGCCCGTGGACGCTGATCGAGGCCGGCGCGGTGAACGGCCGCACCCTGACGTCCTGGCCGAGCCTGCGGACGGACCTGCTGAACGCGGGTGCCCGCTGGGTGGACCAGGAGGTGGTGATCTGTGTGGACGGCCCCAACACGCTGGTCTCCAGCCGCAAGCCGGCGGACCTGTCGGCCTTCGACCGCGCCCTGGTGAGCGCCTTCGCGGGCCGCCCGGCCGACGTCGTCTGAGCCGACGTCGTCTGAGCCGCCGTCTTCCGAGCCACCGTCTTCCGGGCCGACGCCGCCTGCCCGACTCGCCCCACCTCGGGCAGGCCCCTCGACAACCTGATCCCCCGTCAAGCCCCGCCCGGGGCCGGACGCGCAGCAACTCACCCCGCACGCGCGTCGGCCCCGGGCGGCCGCAGGTTCCGACACCGACCGACCGCACCGACCGCACGGACCGGTCCTGCGCCACGGGGGCCGAGCCGGCCGGGCCGACGGCCTCGGGGGCGCCACCCCGGTCGTCGAGGATGTCGTCGGTGTCCCGGCCGCCCTCAGGTGCCGAACATCTCGGTGGGCAGGGCGTCGCGATTCGGGGGAGCCGCCGTGGAGCCCGCCGGTGGCCGCGCCGAGGGAGGTGGCCCCCGCGCATCGACCCGTACGGCGTGCGTGTCGCCCGCGGCCGGTCTTCCTCGACCTGCTTCTCGCGGGGCTCCAGCGGCGAAGGCCCCGGTGTCGCCGTCCGCTACGGGGCGTACGGCGACACCGGGGCCCGGGACGTCTACCCGGTCGGGAGGCGGCTGCTGCTCGGCGGCCGACCGGACGCCCCGTCACTCACTGCCCGTCCCCGCCCGGAGCGGGAAAGCGCTTCCACACCCGGTGCTCGGCGAGCAGATCGGCCACCTCGCGCAGCACCCGTACGGGGTCGTCGCCCAGCACCACGCCCTCGCCGTCGGCGGGCAGGCCGGCGGCGGCGAGGGCGTCGCGGGCCGGGCCCCAGCCGCCGATGGCCTTGGCGTGGCGCCAGGCTTCGCCGAGCAGCAGGACGATGCGCGGGTCGACGGTGTCGTCGGGGCCGGCGGCGCGGGCGTCGCGGGCGGGCGTGGCGTCGCCCGCGGGGGCGGGGGTGCCGGCCAGCAGGACGGCGTCGAACTCGACGGACCGGGCGGTGGCGAAGCTGCGCTGGACGCTGTCGGGGTCGCCGCCGGTGGCGGCGACCACCAGGGGGACGAGGTCGGCGGCGAGGGCGGCCTCGCGGACGGCGGCGAGCGCGTCGGGATCGGTGTCGGGCCCGGTGAGGATGCCGACGGTGCGCCCGGCGACCGGCCAGCGTCCGCCGAGCTGGGACAGCGCGGGACTGGGGTCGATGTCGACGGTCTCGGCCTCGGGTGCGGGCAGGCCGAGGCCGTCGGCGACCTGGGCGCAGAGCCGGGCGTCGATCCGGGCGAGGGCGAGCAGGGTGCGTTCGCGGACGGCGGGCTCCCGGCACTTGCCGAGTTCGAAGGTGTAGGCGGCGATGATGTGTTCCTGCTCGACGGGCGTCATGCTCAGCCAGAACTGCCGGGGCTGGCTGAAGTGGTCGGCGAAGGACGCCGGGGACTCCCGTACCTTCTTCGACTCGGCGACGGGCAGCGGGTGTTCGATGAACGCGTGCTCGTCGGCGCCGGCGAAGAACGGGCAGCCGCCGTCCAGCGAGTTGGGCTTGTACGGGGCGACGCCGGTGTGGACGGCGTCCTGGTGGAAGCCGTCGCGCAGCATGTCGTTGACGGGCGCGTGGGTGCGGTTGATCGGGATCTGCGCGAAGTTGGGGCCGCCGAGCCGGGTGATCTGGGTGTCCAGGTAGGAGAACAGCCGCCCGGACAGCAGCGGGTCGTCGGTGATGTCGATGCCGGGGACGAGGTGCCCGGGGTGGAAGGCGACCTGTTCGGTCTCGGCGAAGAAGTTGGTGGGGTTGGCGTTGAGCGTCATCAGGCCGAGCGGCCGGACCGGGACCAGCTCCTCGGGGACGATCTTGGTCGGGTCGAGCAGGTCGATGCCCTCGAAGGTCTGCTCCGGCGTGTCGGGCATGACCTGGACGCCCAGCTCCCACTGCGGGAACGCGCCGGCCTCGATCGCGTCGGCGAGGTCGCGGCGGTGGAAGTCCGGGTCGAGGCCGCCGAGTTGCTGGGCCTCGTCCCAGGTCAGCGAGTGCACGCCGAGCTTCGGCTTCCAGTGCCACTTGACCAGGCAGGTGGAGCCGTCCTCGGCGACCAGCCGGAAGGTGTGGATGCCGAAGCCCTCCATCATCCGGTAGGAACGCGGGATGCCCCGGTCGGACATGTTCCACAGCGTGTGGTGGGTGGCCTCGGTGTGCAGCGAGACGAAGTCCCAGAACGTGTCGTGGGCGGACTGCGCCTGCGGGATCTCCCGGTCCGGGTGCGGCTTGCCCGCATGGATGACGTCCGGGAACTTGATCGCGTCCTGGATGAAGAACACCGGGATGTTGTTGCCGACCAGGTCGAACACGCCCTCGTCGGTGTAGAACTTGGTCGCGAAGCCGCGGGTGTCGCGGACGGTGTCGGCGGAGCCGCGCGAGCCGAGCACGGTGGAGAACCGCACGAACACCGGGGTCCGGGCCCCGGCGGCGAGGAACGCGGCACGGGTGATCCCGGCGCCCGCCCCGTACGACTCGAAGACGCCGTGCGCGGCGGCCCCGCGGGCGTGGACGACCCGCTCGGGGATCCGCTCGTGGTCGAAGTGGGTGATCTTCTCGCGCAGGTGGTGGTCCTGGAGCAGCACCGGCCCGCGCGGGCCGGCCTTCAGCGAGTGGTCGGAGTCCGGCAGCCGGGTGCCCTGGGCGTTCGTCAGGTACGCACCGTCCTGCGACCTGGCCGCCGTACCGTCCTGCGGGCCGCGACCGGTCGCGGAGAGCGGGGCCGGAGCGCCCTGGTCCGGCTTGGGCGGCAGCGGCTCGCGCGGCTCCGTCGGCTCCTGCACCGTCGGCTCCTCGGACGTCGGCGCGCCTGGGACGTCGGGATGGGTGTCTTCGCCGTGCATGAGGTTCTCCTCCGGGACGTGGTCGGTGGCCCGTCGGATCCGGCCGGCGGGCGTCACGCTCATCGACACGGCTAACCGGCCGAGCGGAACAGGAAACGGGACTCATCGGGTGAAATCCCCTTCCGCACCCGGCCGCGCCCGGTGCGGTTCCGCCGGTCGGTCGCCGTCGTGCCCGCCGGCTGCCGGCTCCGCCGGATCCGTCCCGCTGCCGTTTCTGCCCCGCCCGGCTCGGGCAGGCGCGCCGCACAGGAAGCGACAGAAACCGGCGAAGGAGAGGTGGCGGCCGTGGCACGGGTGGATCTGGCAGGGAGGACGGCGCTGGTGACGGGCGGCTCGCGCGGGCTGGGCCTGCTGATCGCCGAGGAGCTGGCCCGGCGCGGCTGCCGGGTCGCCGTGTGCGCCCGCGACCGGCAGCAACTCCTGGTCGCCGAGCGGCGGTTGGCGGAACTGACCACCGGCTTCGCGGCCCTGGAGTGCGACCTGACGGCACCCGGCGCGCCACGCGACCTCGTGGAACGGGTGACCGCCCGGCTCGGGCCGATCGACCTGCTGGTCAACAACGCCGGGGTGATCCAGGTCGGCCCGCTGGCCGCCCTGGACGAGGACGACTTCCGCACCGCCTGGGACACCATGGTCCGCGCCCCGCTCGAACTGATCCTGGCCGTCCTGCCCGGCATGCGCGAACGCGGCACGGGCTCGCTGGTGACCATCGCCTCGATCGGCGGCCCCGTGCCCGCCCCGCACCTGCTGCCGTACGACACGGCGAAGGCCGCGCTGGCCGCGCTCTCCCGCGGCCTGCGGGTGGAGCTGTCCGGCACCGGGGTCCAGGTCACCACGGTGACACCGGGACTGATGCGGACCGGCTCCCACCTGGCCGCCCGGTTCTCGGGCCGGGCCCGGCACGAGTACTCCTGGTTCGCCACCGCGTCCGGCGCGCCGCTGCTGTCCATGGACGCGGGCCGCGCCGCCCGGCGCATCGTCCGCGCCGCCGAGTCCGGCCGGGCCGAGCTGACCCTGACCCCGGCCGCGAAGCTCGCCACCCGCCTCCAGGGCGTCGCCCCCGCGACCACCGGCCGGCTGCTCGCCTTCGCCGGCCGGCTGCTCCCGGGACCCGGCCCGGACCCGGACCACAACTGCCCGGGCCACGAGGCCGCCCGCCGCACCGGCCGCCTCGTCCCGGCCCTCACCACCCTCGCGGACCGCGCGGCCGGCCGGACCAACGAGCCCGGAGCCCAGGGATCTTGAGCCCCGACCGACCTCACCCCGGCCACCAAACCGCCCGCCCCACCAACCGCCCTGCCCCGCCCCGCACCACCCGCACGGCCCCCGCAGTCGACCTTGAGCCCCGCTCGAAATCGCCTCGACAGCCCCGGCCTGCGGGAGCTCGCGGCCTGCACCCGCGCCGAAGCCGACCGCGAGGTGCCCGACCTGCTCCCTGCCGCCTTCGCCGAACTCGGCCTCCTCCTGCCTCCCGCCGACGTCCTGCCTCCCGCCAACACCGTTCCCGGCCGGGAGGCCGCCGCCCGGGCCCTCGCCCGCCGGATGCTCGCCGGTGAGCTGACCGCCCGGCAGCTCGCGTCGCGGATCCACCGGCACTTCGGCCACGAGCCGCCGTTGGTGGAGCAGCTCGCCGCGCTCGACGAGGCGTACGACGTGCTCGGCCACGGGTGTCCGGGGTCGCGGTCGGAGATCGACGAGGAGGTCGTGGCCGAGGCCCGCCGCCTCGCCCTCTGACGGCCGTCCGGTCCGGGCGTCGGCCGCGGTCGTGACCCTGCGTCAGCTTCTCGCCGCCACGCGGACGGTGCGCAGCTCCGGGTCGGCGGCGTCCGGGACGAGCATGCCGGCGGCGCGGCCGGTGCGCAGGTAGTCGAGGACGGGGCGGTTCAGCCGTTCGCCGGGCAGTGCGGCGGGGATGCCGGGCGGGTAGGGGGTGAGCATCTCGGCGGCGATCCGGCCGTCCGCGTCGGTGAGTTCGACCGTCTCGACCGGTCCGAAGAACGCGTCGCGCGGCAACTCGGCCTGTTCCAGCCGGAGTTCCTTGGGATCGGGGACGTCGACCTGCTGGGCGGGGGTCAGTTCCGGGGCGTGGACGGCGAGTTCGGCGAGCGCGTCGAGCAGGGCGCCGGTGCTCACCGGGTCGTCGGCGTGAGTGAGTTGGGCGCTGATCCGGCGGTGGTCGCACAGGTGGGCGGTGATCTGGTGGTGGGCGCGCAGCCAGTCGCCGGCCCGGTAGCCGGTGGTGCCGAGCGCGGTGATGTCGATGATGATCTGGAGCGGGTCGAGGTCGGCGGCGAGGCCGGGTCCGCAGAAGTCGGCGCGGCCGTGGACGTGCATGCCGTCGATGGCGTCGATCCGGTCGCGGGTCTGCGCGGCCAGCGCGAGCGCGTCGTCGTACAGCCGGGGGCCGTGCTGGACCATTTGCCGGCGCCAGCCGTCGAGGGCCGCGTAGATCAGGACGTTGGGGCTGGTGGTGTCGAGCAGGTCGGCGCACCGGCCGAGCACGACGGGGTCGATCAGGTCGCCGCGCAGGTGGAAGACGGAGCCCTGTTCCAGGCCGGAGCCCATCTTGTGGACGGAGGTGACGCAGAGGTCGGCGCCGGCGTCCATCGCCCAGGCGGGCAGCTGGTGGTGGAACGGCAGGTGCGCGCCCCATGCCTCGTCGACCAGCAGCGGGACGCCGTGCTCGTGGCAGGCGTCGGCGATCGCCCGGAGGTCGGCGCAACTGCCGTACGGGGTGGGCGAGGTGACGAGTGCGCCGCGGGCCTCGGGGTGGGCGGCGAGGGCGGCCCGGTAGGCGTCGGCGGTGGGCGGGTGTGCGAGGTGGCGTTCGGCGTCCCAGGCCGGGTCGACCCAGATCGGGCGGATGCCGGCCAGGATCAGCCCGGCGATCACCGACTTGTGGGCGTCCCGGCCGACCAGCAGGTGTTCGTGCGGTCCGGCGACGGCCAGCATCGCGGCCTTCACGGACAGCGAGCTGCCGCAGGTGGAGAAGAAGGTGTGGTCGGCGTCGACGGCTTCGGCCATCAGCTCCTGGGCGCGTTGGAGGGTGCCGTGCGAGTCGGTGCGGTCGTCCAGGCCGCCGGTGGCGAGGACGTCGGAGCGGAACACGTCCGCGCCGAGCACGTCCAGCACCCGGGGGTCGGTGCCGCGGCCCTGCTTGTGGCCGGGCGGCGTGAACGCGGTGAGCGGGTTGGCGTGCAGTGCGGAAAGCGCTTCCAGCACGGGAGCCTGCGACTGGTCCATGCGCCGCGCCTGCCCGCCTGCCGCGAGCGGAAACCGCCGGCCCTGCCGCCGACCGGCCCGGCGGGGGCGGCCGCGACCGGACATGCCCGGCCGTCGGTGCGGACGGCGGCGGGGCCGCTTGGCCTTCGGCCGTCCCGGGCAGACGCGGGCCCGAAGCCGAGTGCCGAGCGATGGGAGTGCACGATGCGTGCGGTGACGTGGCAGGGCAGGCGGGACGTCCGGGTGGAGCAGGTGCCCGACCCGCGGATCGAGGACCCGACGGATGTGCTGGTGGAGGTGACGTCGACCGGCCTGTGCGGTTCCGACCTGCACCTGTACGAGGTGCTCGGGCCGTTCCTCGATCCGGGCGACATCCTCGGCCACGAGGCGATGGGCGTGGTCCGGGAGACCGGCCCGGAGGTGCGCACCCTGCATCCGGGCGACCGGGTGGTGGTGCCGTTCAACGTCAGCTGCGGCACCTGCCGGATGTGCGCGGCCGGCCTGCAGTCGCAGTGCGAGACCACTCAGGTGCGCGACTACGGGAGCGGCGCGGCGCTGTTCGGCTACACCAAGCTGTACGGCCAGGTCCCCGGCGGGCAGGCGGAGCTGCTGCGCGTCCCGTTCGGCGACACGCTGCCGGTGAAGGTGCCGGAGGGGCCGCCGGACGACCGGTTCGTGTTCCTGTCGGACGTGCTGCCGACGGCCTGGCAGGCCGTCGAGTACGCGGACGTCCCGGACGGCGGGACGCTGCTGGTGCTCGGGCTCGGGCCGATCGGCGACATGTGCGTGCGGATCGCCCTCCAGCGGCCCGGCGTGCGGCGGGTGATCGGCGTGGACCTGGTGCCCGAGCGGCTGGAGCGCGCCCGGGAGCGCGGGGCGATCGTCCTGGACCTGACCGACCGGCCCGAGCTGCTGCCGGAGACGGTGCTCGACCTGACCGACGGCCTCGGCGCGGACAGCGTGATCGACGCGGTCGGCATGGAGGCGCACGGCTCCCCCGGCGCGGCGGTCGCGCAGCGCGCCGCCGGGCTGCTGCCGGACGCCCTGGCCCGTGCCCTGATGCAGCGTGCCGGCGTGGACCGCCTGCACGCCCTGCACCTGGCCGTCGACCTGGTGCGCCGCGGCGGCACGATCTCCGTGGTGGGCGTGTACGGCGGCATGACCGACCCGCTGCCGCTGCTCACCATGTTCGACAAGCAGATCCAGTTGCGGATGGGCCAGGCCAACGTCCGCCGCTGGACGGACGACCTGCTGCCGCTGCTCACCGACGCCGACCCGCTCGGCGTGGACGGCTTCGCCACCCACCACCTGCCGCTGGACGAGGCGCCCGCCGCGTACGAGATGTTCCAGCAGAAGCGGGACGGCGCGGTCAAGGTGCTCTTCCGGCCCTGACCGTGCCGCCCCGTCGCTGGAGGTGACGTGCCGTCAGTGACCGGGCCGTCGGAGTTCGCGGAGCGCGGGCAGCAGTTCGCGCTCCGCCCAGTCCGTGAAGGCGGGCTGGCTGTCGCCGCCGATCTGGATCAGCGCCACCTCGTCGAACCCGGCCTCCACGTAGGGGCGGACGGCGTCGACGAAGTCCTCGGTCCGGTCGCCGCAGGGGATGGACGCGGCGACGTCCTCGGGTCGGACGTACGCGGTGGCGGCGGCGAAGCCGGCGGTGCCGGGGATGTCGGCGTTGACCTTCCAGCCGCCGCCGAACCAGCGGAACTGCTGGTGGGCGCGGGTGACGGCGGCGTCGCGGTCGCGGTCGAAGCAGACCGGCACCTGTCCGACGGCGGGCTTCCCGGCGCCGCCGTGCTCGGCGAACGAGGTCAGCAGCCGCCGTTCCGGCTGGACGGCGATCACCAGGTCGGCGAGGCGTCCGGCGAGCGCGCAGGAGACCGGGCCGGACACGGCGACGCCGATCGGCGGGGGCTCATCGGGCAGGTCCCACAGTTTCGCGCCGTCCACCTGGAAGTGCCGCCCGTGGTGGGTGACGTACCCGCCGGCGAACAGCGCCCGGATGATCTCCACGGCCTCCGCCAGCATCTCCTGACGCACCGCGGCGGCCGGCCAACCCCGGCCCACCACGTGCTCGTTGAGGTTCTCGCCGCTGCCCAGCCCGAGCCGGAACCGGCCGCCGGAGAGCAGCTGGACGGTCGCGGCCTGCTGCGCCACCACCACCGGGTGGTAGCGGAAGGTCGGGCAGGTCACGTACGTCATCAGCGGCAGCGCGTCGGTGGCCCGGGCCGCCGCGCCGAGCACCGCCCAGGCGTTGGGGGCGTGGCCCTGTTCGTCCAGCCACGGGAAGTAGTGGTCGGAGGTCACCGAGAAGTCGAACCCGGCCCGCTCCGCGCGCACCGCGTCGTCCACCAGGTCGGTCGGTCCGCGCTGCTCCGTCATCATCGTGTATCCGATTCGCACCATGGTTCGCGTGTGCCCGCGCCGCCGCGGTCCGCACGCGGATCACCGGGTTTTCCGTCCGTTCGCAGCAGTGGCCGGGCGGGGGGCTGAGGCGGCGCCGACCGGGTACACGCGGCCGTGCCGACACCGTCCGAGTGGAGGAGGGCCGTCATGCGCCGACGACTGGACCGGATCGCCGAGCCGTGGGGCGACCGCACCCCGTACGGACCGGGGGAGCCGTGGCCGGTGCGCCGCGACACCCACCTGGCCGACGGCCTGACCGAGCGGGACGTGCAGCGCTGGGTACCGGCCGCGTCGCTGCTGCACTCCAACGGCGACGCGATGGACGTGGCGGTGCGCGACGGCCGGATCGTGGGGGTGCGCGGCCGCGTCGGGGACCGGGTGAACCGGGGGCGGCTCGGGCCGAAGGACCTGTTCGGCTGGCAGGCCAACCGGTCCGGCGACCGGCTGACCGCGCCGCTGGTGCGGCGCGGCGGGCAGCTGGTGGAGACCGACTGGGACACCGCGATGGGCGAGGTCGTCCGGCGTTCGAAGGAGCTCCTGGAGCGGCACGGTCCGGGATCGATCGGCTTCTACACCTCCGGGCAGCTGTTCCTGGAGGAGTACTACACGCTGGCGGTGATCGCCCGCGCCGGGATCGGCACCGGCCACCTGGACGGCAACACCCGGCTGTGCACCGCGACCGCCGCCGAGGCGCTGAAGGAGACCTTCGGCTGCGACGGCCAGCCCGCCTCGTACCGCGACGTCGACCACTGCGACGCCCTCGCGCTGTTCGGGCACAACATGGCGGAGACCCAGCCGGTGCTGTGGATGCGGGTGCTGGACCGGCTGGCCGGCGCCGCGCCGCCCCGGCTGCTGTGCGTCGACCCGCGGCCCACGCCGGTCGCCGCCCGCGCCGAGGTGCACCTGGCGCCCCTGGTCGGCACCAACGTCGCCCTGCTGAACGCCCTGCTGCACGAGGTCGTCCGCACCGGCCGGCTCGACCGGGCGTTCCTGGACGCGCACACCGTCGGCTTCGACGAGCTGGCCGCGAACGTCGAACGCTGCACGCCCCGCTGGGCGTCCGCGATCTGCGACGTGCCCGCCCGCGAGATCGAGCGCGCCGCCGAACTGCTGGGCGACGCACGGGCGCTGCTGTCCACCGTGCTGCAGGGCGTGTACCAGTCGCACCAGGCGACCGCCGCGGCGGTGCAGGTGAACAACCTGCACCTGCTGCGCGGCATGCTCGGCCGGCCCGGCTGCGGGGTGCTGCAGATGAACGGCCAGCCGACCGCCCAGAACACCCGCGAGTGCGGCGCCGACGGCGACCTGCCGGGCTTCCGCAACTGGGAGAACGCCTCGCACGTCGCCGAGCTGGCCGAGCTGTGGAACGTCGAACCGGAGCGCATTCCGCACCACGGGCCGCCGACGCCCGCGATGCAGATCTTCCGGTACGCCGAACAGGGCTCGATCGGGCTGCTGTGGATCTCCGGCACCAACCCCGCCGTCTCGCTGCCCGAACTCGCCCGGATCCGCCGACTGCTGCGCTCGGAGGGCCTGTTCACCGTGGTGCAGGACATCTACCCGACCGAGACCGCGCTGCTCGCCGACGTGGTGCTGCCCGCCGCCACCTGGGCGGAGAAGACCGGCACCTTCACCAACGCCGACCGCACCGTCCACCTGTGCGAACAGGCCGTCGAGCCGCCCGGCGGGGCCCGCTCCGACCTCGCCATCCTGCTCGACTACGCCCGCCGGATGGACTTCCGCGACCGCGACGGCGATCCGCTGATCGGCTGGGACGACCCGCCCTCCGCGTTCGCCGCCTGGCAGCGCTGCTCGGCCGGCCGCCCGTGCGACTACACCGGCCTGTCCTACCCGCGGCTGCGCGAGTCCGGCGGCATCCAGTGGCCGTGCACCGCCGACGCCCCCGAGGGCACCGAGCGCCTCTACACCGACGGCATCTCCTGGGCCGCGCCCGACCGGTGCGAGACCTACGGGCGCGACCTGGTCACCGGCGCGGCCGTCTCCGAGACCGAGTACCGGGCGCTCAACCCGCACGGCCGGGCGGTGCTGAAGGCCGCCGAGTACCTGCCGCCGCACGAGGACACCGACGAGCAGTACCCGCTGCAGCTCACCACCGGCCGTACCCTGTACCACTTCCACACCCGCACCAAGACCGGCCGCGTGCCCCAACTCGACGCCGCCGCACCGGAGGTGTGGGTCGAGCTGTCCGCCGCCGAGGCCGGGCGGCGGGACCTGCGGGAGGGCGACCTGGTCGAGGTCGGCACGCGGCGCGGCACCGTCCGCGCCCGGCTGCGGATCACCGCGATCCGCGACGGACTGCTGTTCCTGCCCTTCCACTACGGCTACTGGGACACCCCCGGCCGCACCGGCCCCGGTCCCGAGGGCGGGCGGGCCGCCAACGAGACCACCGTCACCGACTGGGACCCGGTCTCCAAGCAGCCGCTGTACAAGACCGCCGCGGCCCGCCTCACCCTGCTGGCACGCTCCGCCGGCACCCCGTCCCCCGCCCCGACCACCACCGCCTCCGCCCCCGCCGACCCGGCCGCCGTCCCCGCCACCACCGGCGGGCCCGACGCCTGTGCCGACCAGCGGACCGACCCCGGGCCGGACCCGGACGCCGGGCCCCGGCCCCCCGCCGCCGACACCTCCGACACCTCCGACACCGCCGAGAAGGACATCCCATGAACGGCACCAGCGCCGTCCTGCGCACCCTGCACCACGGCGAACTCGCCCTCCAACAGGACCTGTTGGCCGCCGCCGACCGGCACCGCGACGAACCCGAACTGCGCCACGTGGCGAGCGACCTGGCCCGCTGGTCCGGCGAGCACGCCCGCCGGATCGCCGACACCGCCGCCGACCGCGGACTGCACCTGCCCGGCCCGCCCGAGCCCGCCCCGCTCACCCGGCTGCGCCGCAAGGCCGCCGAGGACCTCGCCCCGCGCCCCGCACCCGAACTCGCCCTGCTGGACGACCTCTGCGCGCTGCACCTCGACGCCACCCGCAACTCCCTGCACTGGGAGATGCTCGCCCAGGCCGCGCAGGCCCTCCGCGACAGCGCCCTGCTCGACCTCGCCACCCGCTGCCACCCGCAGACGCTCCGGCAGATGCGCTGGACCAACACGATGATCAAGACGCTGTCGCCGCAACTCCTCACGGCCGACTGAACCGCGCGCCCCGCCACCCGGGCCCGCAGGCCGGCCGACGCCCCGTCAGTCGCCCAGCGGGTACGCGTAGCCGAACGGGTGGCACAGCCCTTCCGGGTAGGGCTCCAGGAAGCGGGCCACCAGACCGTGCACGACGACCCGCAGGCCGCCCTCGCCCAGGTAGACGACGTGGCCCTCCGGGGTGGTGTCGTCCGTCCGGTACACCACCACCGTCTCCTGCGGAGCGTGCGAACCCGGACGCCCGGGTACGGCGATCCGGTAACCGTGCGGGCTGTCCATCACTCCACCTCGGCGCTGCTGCTCCGGGGACCCGACGTGCCCCGCCCGGCCCCGTAACCGGCGCATACCCTCCGGGTGTTCGCCCGAACCACCCCGCTTCCGGCGCCCCTCGACGGCGCCGCCCCGGACCGCACCGGCCGGGTCATCACCGGCGGGGCCGGGCCACCGCAAGTCCGCTCCGCCCTACGGCTGTTGGCAGGCGGGCGTTCAGCGCGGTGCCGTCGCGGCGGCCGGCAGCTTCCGTACGGCGGCGGGCAGGTCGGCGGCGCAGTGCGGACCGGCGGTTTCGATCTCCTCGGGGAGGGTGGCGAGGCTGGGCACCAGGATGCCGTGGGCGCCGGCGGCGGCGGCCGCGGCCAGGTCCGCGCCGGTGTCGCCGATCACGGTGGCGTGCCGGGGGTCGGCCCGCAGGGCGCGGATGGCGGCCAGGACGAGCCCGGGCGCGGGCTTGCGGCACTCGCACCGGTCGGCGGGGGTGTGCGGGCAGACCGCCCAGACGTCGAACGGGCCGAGCATCTCCTCGACCCGGCGGTTGACGACCTCCACCTGGTCCCGGGTCAGGATGCCCCGGCCCACGCCGGACTGGTTGGTGACCACGCCGAGCGGCAGCCCGAGGGCGCGCAGTTCTTCGAGGGCCTCCCGGACGCCGCGCCGCGGATAGACCCGGCCGGGGTCGCCGTTGTAGGCGATTCCCTCGATCAGGGTGCCGTCGCGGTCCAGCAGGACGGCCGCGGTCCGGTGGCCGGCCGCCCGCCGCTGCTCGGTGCGCCCCGGTCGGATCCACGGCGCCGCCTGCGCCGCTCCGACCGGCCCGGACGGTCGCGGTTCGGGGACCGGCCGGCCGCCGGCGACGCGGGCGGCGGCGGGTCGCGGTGTGCGGGACTCCGGTGTGAAGGCCATGCCCAGCGGCTAGCCAGTGCCCGGCAGCTCAAACACCCGCCGCACCGGGCCCGCGGCGGGCGCACAGCGCACCTGGGTGCGCCCGGACACCACCGGGCCCCGCGCCGCCGCTCGCCGCGGCGCGGGGCCCGTTGTCCTGACGGCCGCTCAGCTCGGTCCGGCCGCAACTCCGTCGCTGCCGCCCCCGGAGGTCCCGGCGGCTGTCCCGGCGTCAGTCCTCGCCGAGGACGGCGTACCGTTCCGCGTCCGACGTGGGATCCGCCGGCGGCTCCGCAGCGTGCCGGGACGGCGCGGCCGCCGTCTCCGCCCGGGAGGCGCGCCGACGCTCGCCGGGCCCGGCGGCGAGCCGCGCCGCGGGCCGTACGGCCGGCGGAAGCCGCGGCACCGAAGTGGTGGATCGACGGGTGTCCATGACGAGGTCCTTTCCGTTCCCCCCTCGTCCACTGGTCCTTGGGTTCCCCTCCCGGGCGGCGCGCCTACCCGGCCGGGCGGCCCGGAAACGCGGCCGGCCGCCCGCTGACGTCCCGTCAATCCGCTGTGCCCGGGCCCGGACGCCTACGGCACCCGGTCGACGATGTCGAAGACCCGGTCCGTCTCGGTGACCTGGAACAGCCGCGACACCTGCGGGCTGGGCGCACCGATCCGGAACGTCACGCCCGCGTCGAGTGCCGCCCGGTGGGCGCGGATCAGCTCGTTCAGGCCGGAGGACGAGCAGAAGCCGAGCTCCGAGCAGTCCACCACCACGGCGCGCGGCGCGGGCCGTCCGTCCAGCGCCCCGCGCAGCGCCTGGGCGAGTGCGGGGGCGGTGTCCATGTCGGCCTCGCCGGCCACCTCGACGACGCAGGTGCCCGACGGGCCGGGGCGGTGGGTGATCCGCAGTCCTGTCGCCGGTTCACGACGCGGTTCCTTCGGCTGTTCCCCGTACATGGCCGGACTCCTTTCGCGGTCGCCGGGCGCCCGCGCTGGGGCCTTCCTTCGACCGTGGCCGAGTCGCCGCGCCCGCGCAGCCCCGAGAACGAAACGCCGGCTCCCGTCAGCCGCCGGAGCGAAGCCCCCGGCCGAAACGGGACGCCCCGAGTTCCACCCGCGCGGCGGCACGCGTACCCTCGGGCCGAAGAGGAGGCGGCATTCGCCGGGTCGGCCGTCGGCGGCCCCGTGCCGGTGGCAACAGCGTGCAGACCCTGCGGTTCGACAGCACCAGCGTCGATGCGACGGAGGAGTTCCTGTCGACGGCGTACACGCCGATGCGGATCGGCGGTCCGGTCGAGGACGCCCGGGTCCGGATCGACCGCCACGCGGTCCAGCAGTTCAGCATCGACCGGCTCAGCTTCGGCTACGACATGGCCTTCGACGCGAACGGCCTGCCCGGCGTCTGCCTGATCAGCATGCACAGCGGCACCCTGGTCGACCGGACCGGCGGCGAGGAGCGCGTCTACGGCCCCGGCGAGACGTTCCTGCTGACCCCGCCCGGGACGCCCTACCGGGGCGAGGTCCGCTCCGCCCGGTACACCATCGCGATGTTCGACGCCGACCTGTTGGACGCGCTCGCCCCCGCCGGCTCGGACTCCCCCGGCCCGGTCCGGCTCACCGGCGCCCGCCCGCTCACCCCCGCCGCCGGCCACGCCCTCGGCTCGACCATCGCCTACCTGCGCGACCACGTCCTCGGCGACGCCGCCGCCCCGCCCACCGACCTGCTCGCCGCCACCGCCGCCCAGCACCTCGCGGCCGCGGCCCTCGCCGCCCTGCCGCACAGCGCCCGCACCGAACCCACCCGCACCGACAGCCGCGA
Organism: Kitasatospora sp. NPDC059646; assembly: GCF_042734615.1. Lineage (NCBI taxonomy): Bacteria > Bacillati > Actinomycetota > Actinomycetes > Kitasatosporales > Streptomycetaceae > Kitasatospora > Kitasatospora sp. NPDC059646. The sequence continues at coordinate 32,155 of NZ_JBHWDS010000011.1, read as the reverse complement.
CGCCACCCCCGCCACGCTGCGCCGCGCCCTCTCCTGGATCGACGCGCACGCCCAGCAGGACAACATCACCGTCGCCGACATCGCCCGCGCCTCGTACGTCACGCCCCGCGCCCTGCAGTACGCGTTCCGCCGCCACCTCGGCACCACCCCCCTCGCCCACCTGCGCCAGGTCCGCCTGCACGCCGCCCACCGCGACCTGCTCGCCGCCGACCCCGCCACCACCACCGTCACCGCCGTCGCCATGCGCTGGGGCTTCGCCCACCCCGGCCACTTCGCCGCCCACTACCGCGACACCTTCCGCACCACCCCGACCACCACCCTGCGCCGCCGGCCCTGACGGCCCGTCACCCCGTCCCCGCGCAGGCGACCGGCCGACCGTCCAAAGACGGGTGCCGCACGCTTCGACGCGAAGCGTGCGGCACCCGGACGACACCGGCCGCGGTCGGATCAGGCCACCGGCGTCACCGGGAGACAGACGGCGTAGACGTCGTACGTGCCCGCGGTACCGGCCGAGTTGTTGAAGGACACCGTCCAGCTGTTGTCGGCGGAGGGGTAGGACTCGTACAGCTGGGCCGTGAGGTTGTTGCCCCCGAGGGGCGTCCGCAGGCCGCCGCCCGTGATGACGGTGCCCGACGGGCAGGTCGCGGTTCCCGAGTTGAGCCCGTACACCAACGGGTAGGTCTGCTGCACGATCCGGGTCGGCAGCGTCGGTCCGGGAGGGCCCGCCGGCCCGGGAGGGCCGGGAGGACCCTCGGGTCCGGGAGGTCCGGGCGGCCCCGGCCTTCCGTGCGAGCAGCTGTCCGCGCAGCTGCCGTCCCCTCCGTGGCCCTCTTCGCCGCCGGCGACGGCCCGGGTCGAGGCCGTTCCCATCAGCAGCGCGCCGACCAGCACGGGCAGGGCCGCACGTCGCAGCAGGGCAGTGTGTTTCCGTCTCAAGCTGTCCTCCCTGGGTGTTCGGCCTCCGGGCGCACCCCGCACACCGGGCAGCGGCAACACGCGCGCGGCATGCCCGAAAAGCCTTGGATGTGCAGATCTGAACACGGTCAGGACAGCTCCGCCAGCAGGGAGCCGCCCAGGGCCCGACCGCAGCACGGCCGACCGTGCCCGATCGCCGCTCCGGCCTGGCAGGACGTCAGTTCCCCGGGCCCCACCGCCGCGTGACCGAACGCTCCGCCGCCCGGACGCGACGGCCGGCCGCCGCGGAAGCACCGCCCCGGCCTGCCGTGCACCGAGCGCCGGAACCTCCGCCGACGGCCAGTCAGCCCATCCCCCGCGACGGGGCCCCAGCTAGTCCTCCGCCTCCTCCGACCGGACCCGCACCGCCTCCTCCTCGGCCGAGAGTCCCGGCCGGGGGCCGCTCTCCTCGCCGCGCAGGTCGGTCCGCGGGTCGGAGAGGGCGATCTGGCCCGCCGGGTCGTCCGGCTCGCCCGTCCCGGCGCCGGTCACGTCCGGGCGTTCCGCCGCGAGCTTGGCGTCCAGCGACTCGCCGCGCGCCTGCTCGTCGCCCGTCACCCCGTACGACTCCGCCGCCACCGGCCGGTCGCCGGGGACGGGCGGGCGCTGCGGGTCGGAGGCGCGGGCGGCGGTGGGCGAGCCGTCGGCGAGGTCGGGCAGGCCCTCGTCCTCGGGGGCCGCGCCGGGGTCGGCGGGCCGGGCACGGTCGGGGTCGATCGCGGCGGGCGCGTCCTGCACGGCGTCCGGGGGGATCTCCCGTTCGGTCGCGCGCGGCGGGCCCGGCGGATCCGGCTCCTGACGCGTCACCGACCCCCCGTCGCCTCCGTCGCCGTCCCCGTCGCCACCGCTGTCGCCCGACTCCTCCGGGGTGGTGCCGGGCACCGGGCCTTCCGCGATCTCGGGCTGCTGTTCGTCGCTGCCGGCCACGTTGGGGGTGTCGCCCTTGCCGATCGGGGCGGGTACCCGGTCGCCCTTCTCGTCGTGGCCGCCGGCGGTGTCGGCGGGGCCGATCGCGCCTCCCATGTCGTGCAGCGGGCGCTTGCGCTCGGTCATCGTCGGTCCTCCGATCGGAGTGCTGCGGCGCCAAGTGGGGCCACCCGGCCGCGGATACGTCTGCGCCCGCGCGTGTGCCCTCCCGACGACCGGCGAAACGATCGCCCGGCCCCCAGGTTTCGCCGTCCGGGCTGCGGCAATGCGCTGCTGCGAGACCTGCCCCGTCCCGGAGTTCCGCCATGCCGTGCACCCCTCCCGCCCCGCACGCCCTGCGCGACTACGCGCTGCTCGCCGACGGCCACCGGGGTGCGCTGCTCGGCCCGGACGGCGACGTGGTGTGGCTGTGCGCGCCGCACTGGGACAGTGACGCGGTCCTCTCCGCACTGATCGGCGGGCCGGGCTGGTACCGGGTCGCGCCGACCGGGACGCACGTCTCGGGCGGCTGGTACGAGGACGGCGGGCTGGTCCGGCGCAGCCGGTGGATCACCCGGGGCGGGGTCGTGGAGTGCCGCGAGGCCCTTGCCCGGCCGGGCAGTTCGCACCGGGCGGTGCTGCTGCGCCGGATCCTCGCGGTGGACGGCCCGGCCGAGGTCGAGGTCGCGCTGCACCTGGCCGCCGGGTTCGGCGCGCACGGCCCGGCCCGGGCCGCCCGGGACGAGGCGGGGCGCTGGTCGCTGCACAGCGGCCCGCTGCGCGCGGTGCTGGCGGGCGCGCCGGACGCCCGCGTGCTGCCCTGCGGCGGGCTGCACGCCGTCCTCCGCCTGGCGGCGGGGGCGCACCACGACCTGGTGCTGGACGTCGCCGACCGGCCGATCGACGTTCCGTCGGATCCGTCGGAGGCCTGGCGCGCCACCGGGTCGGCGTGGGCGGCGGACGTCCCCGCGCTCCCGGGACTGCCGGGGCGGCGGGACGCGCGGCACGCGTTCGCGGTGCTGACGGGGCTGACCGGCCCGGACGGCGGGACGGTCGCGGCGGCGACCACCAGCCTGCCGGAGCGGGCCGAGCAGGGGCGCAACTACGACTACCGGTACGTGTGGATCCGCGACCAGGCGTACATCGGGCAGGGCGTCGCCGCCTGCGGGCCGCATCCGCTGCTCGCCGGCTCGGCGCGGTTCGTGGCGGCCCGGCTGCTCGAACACGGTCCGCGGCTGGCTCCCGCGTACACGGTGCGCGGCGGGCCGGTGCCCGACCTGCGCTCGCTCGATCTTCCGGGCTACCCGGGCGGGTTCGACGTGGTGGGCAACCGGGTCCGCCGGCAGTTCCAGCTCGACGCGTTCGGCGAGTGCCTGCTGCTGTTCGCGGCCGCCGCCCGGCACGACCTGCTGGACGGGGACGGGCGGCGAGCGGCCCGGATCGCCGCCGCCGCGATAGCCGCCCGGCACCGCGAACCGGACTCCGGCATCTGGGAGATCCACCCCGACCGCTGGACCCACAGCCGTCTCACCTGCGCGGCCGGCCTGCGTGCCGCCGCCGGGTCGGCGGTGCTCCCCGCCGCCGACTGCCTGCCGCTCGCCGACCGCCTGACCGCCGACGCGTTCGCCGACTCCCGCCATCCGTCCGGGCGTTGGCAGCGCTCGCCGTCCGACCCGGCGGTCGACGCGGCGCTGCTGCTGCCCGCCCTGCGGGGGGCCGTTCCTCCGGACGCGCCGGTCGCCCGCGCCACCCTGGCCGCCGTCCAGGCGGAGCTGACGGACGATCACTTCTGCTACCGCTTCCGCCACGACGAGCGCCCGCTCGCGGACGCGGAAGGCGCTTTCCTGCTCTGCGGCTTCCTGGTCGCCCTCTCCCGGCTCGACCGGCACGACCTCCCGGAGGCCTTCCGCTGGTTCGAGCGCAACCGCGCCGCCTGCGGCCCCGCCGGCCTGTTCGCCGAGGAGTTCGACGTCACCCAGCGCCAACTCCGCGGCAACCTCCCGCAGTCCTTCGTCCACGCGCTGCTGCTGGAGTGCGCGGCCCGGCTCGCCGACGCCTCCTGACGATCGCTCCCGTTGCCCGATCCACCGTCAAACACCGCTCTCATCAGGCGACTTGACCCGCCGGACGGCACTCCGCCACCATTCCACTAATCAATTAGTGAAAGGGTGGTGGTGCCGGTGATCGAGTACCGCCTCGATCGGCGCAGCGGCGTCCCGACGTATCAGCAGATCGTGCAGCAGACCAGGCACGCGCTGCGGCTCGGCGCCCTGCAGCCCGGGGATCGGCTGCCGACCGCCCGGGAGGTGGTGGAGCGCACGGCCGTCAACCCGAACACCGTGCTGAAGGCGTACCGGGAGCTGGAACGCGAGGGGCTGGTCGCGCCGCGGCCGGGCCTCGGGACGTTCGTCCTGCGGTCGCTGTCCCGGCCGGAGACCGCCGAGGGCGGGCCGCTGCGGGCGCAGTTGACGGCATGGGTGGACGGGGCCCGGGAGGCCGGGCTCGACCGGGAGGACATCACGGCGCTGATGGCCTCCGTACTGGATCAGCGCTTCGAGACCGGGGTCGGCCCGGCGGAGCGGACCGCACTGGGCAAGGGGGAGGAATGACAGCAGCGATGGACGGACCGCTCGCGCTGGCGGCGAAGGACCTGGGCAAGAGCTACCGGTCCGGTCAATGGGCGCTCAGGCACTGCGACTTCACGGTTCCGACCGGCCGGATCAGCGGCGTGGTGGGGCCGAACGGGGCGGGCAAGAGCACCCTGTTCGGGCTGGCGGCCCGGCTGTTCGCGCCGTCCGAGGGCGAGCTCCGGGTGCTCGGCGAGTCGGTGGCGGTCCGGGCGACGCCCGAACTCCGCGCCAGGGTCGCCCACGTGACGCAGGAGAAGCCGCTGTACCGGACGTTCACGGTGGCCGAGACGCTCCGGCTCGGCCGCGAGCTGAACCCGCACTGGGACGAGGAGACCGCCCGACGCGTGATCGATCTGGGCGAGTTGCCGCAGACCGCACGGGTCGGCGCGCTCTCCGGCGGCCAGCGCAGCCGGGTCGCGCTGGCGCTCGCGCTCGGCAAGCGGGCCGAACTCCTGCTGCTGGACGAGCCGTTCGCGGACCTGGACCCGCTGGCCCGGCACGAGCTGACCGGCATCCTGCTCGCCCGGGCCGCCGAGCACGGCACCACGGTGCTGATCTCCTCCCACCTGGTCTCCGAGCTGGAGGACGTGCTCGACCACGTGCTGCTGGTGCAGTCCGGGGGCATCCGCCTGGCCGGCGACCTGGACGAACTCCTGGACGCGCACCGCCTGGTGACCGGACTCGCCGACGCCGAGCGCCCCGCCGGGCAGGTGGTCGAGTGGCGGGTCACCGGCCGCCAGGCCACCGGCCTGATCCGCACCGGAGCCTCCGGCGCCCCGGCGGAGCCGGTTCCGGCCCCGTGGGAGGCGGTCAGGCCACGCTTCGACGAACTGCTGCTGGCCCACCTGCGCAACCCGGCCGGCCCCGCCGGGCCGTCCGCACCGGGAACGGAAAGCGCTTGCCCGGACCGCCCTTCGACCACCCGCGAGGCCGCCGCATGAGCACCGCACAGCTGACCGCACCCACCGCGCCCGGCACGTCGCCCGCCCCGGCCCCGGCCCGGCGCTCCCGCCTGCACGGCCTGGCCTGGCTGGCCTGGCGGCAGAACCGCCTCGCGGTGTGGACGCTGGGCGGCGCCCTGCTGCTGGTGTCCGTCGGACTGTTCGTCCTGCACTGGCAGTTCCAGGACGTGATCTCGCTGACCCTCGGCCGCTGCGCCCCCGCCGGCAGCTGGAACGACCCGGCCTGCGCCACGATCACCGCGGACCGCGCCGACCTGATGGACCTGTACGCCCGGGTGACGCACAAGCCCTTCTTCCTCCTGCCCGCGCTGGTCGGCATGTTCCTGGGCGCCCCGCTGCTCGCCCAGGAGCACGAGCGCGGCACCCTGCTGATGATCCGTTCGCAGTCGGTCTCGCCGCTGCGCTGGCTGACGGCCCGGCTCGCCGCGCCCGCCCTGCTGGTGACCGTCGCGGTCGGGCTGTTCGCGGCCGTGAACACCTGGCTCTGGTACGACATGCACCGCCTGCGCTTCGCCGGCGACGAGGTGTTCCCGGGCTTCACCTACGCGACGATCGGCCTGGCGCCGCTCGCCTGGTCGCTGTTCGCGCTCGCCCTGGGCGTGGCGGTCGGTCAACTGGTGCGCCGCACCGTGGCGTCGGTGCTGGTGACCGGCGTGCTGGTGCTGGGGGCGCAGGTGCTGGTGCAGTCCGTCCGGGTGCACTTCGTCACGCCGTCGGTGGCCACGTACGCGATCCCGGGCGGCCGGGCCCAGCACGTCGTTCCGCCCGAGGCGTGGCGCAGCAACGCCTGGCTGGTGGACCACGGGCCGGTGCTGGCCGACGGCACCCGGCTGTCGGAGAGCGAGTGCTACCGCCACGGCGACGCGTGCTCGGCGTCCGACCTGGCCTGGGGCAGCTACCACCCGCTCTCGCACTTCGCCCCGATGCAGCTCGTCGAGGGCGGGCTGCTGCTGGTCGTCTCGGCCGCGCTGGTCCTGCTGGTCTACCGCCTGGTCGGCCGTACCACCGCCTGAGCACCGGCCGCCCGGCAACACCGTGGACACCCGTCCACGGTGGTGCCGAGCGTGTTTTTGACGGTCCGTCAGGCGGTGCGGACCAACTCGGCCTCGGGCGTGACGGTGACGGGGACGCCGCGTCGGCGGTGCTGGTCGGCCCAGGCCGTCAGGGCCTGGCGGCAGGCCGCGTCGAGGTGGGTGAGGGCGGACAGGTCGAGCTCGACCGGGCCGGTCGGCGTGACGTCCTCCAACCGGTCGACCAGGGTGGGGAGTTTGACGAACGTGGCGTTCCCGTGCACCCGGACCACGGTGCCGGCCGGTGACTGTTCGACGTGCAGCCGGATGTGGGTGACGTCCCAGGCGGTCTTGGCGAGCGCGGCGACCAGGCCGATGGCCACGCCCTCCAGCAGGTTGAGGGTGACGATGCCGGTCGCGGTGGCGAGCAGGACGAGCGCCTCGGAGCGGTCGGTGCGCCACAGCCGCAGCCGGGCCCGGGGCGCGACCAGCTTGCCGCCCGCGTGGACCAGCAGGCCGGCGAGCGCGGCCAGCGGCACCAGGTGCAGCAGGCCGGGCAGCACCAGCGCGAACAGCAGCAGCCACACGCCGTGCAGGACCCGCGAGGCCTTGGTCCGCGCCCCCGCCTGGACGTTGGCGGCACTGCGGACGATCACCGCGGTCATCGGCAGCGCGCCGAGCGCCCCGGCCACGGTGTTGCCGACGCCCTGGGCGAGCAGCTCCCGGTTGTAGTCGGTGCGCCGCCCGGCGTGCATGTGGTCGACGGCGGACGCGCTGAACAGGCTCTCGGCGGACGCGATCAGCGCGAACGCCAGCACGGTGCCCCACACGTCGGGCCGCCCGAGCATCGCGAACTGCTCGGCGCCCGGCGGCTGCAGGGTGCCGAGCAGCCCGTCGACCCGGACGGTCGGCACCGGCAGGTGCAGCAGCCGGACGGCGGCCGCGGCGAGCACCACGGCGACCAGCGGGCCGGGCAGCAGCGCGAGCCGGCGCGGGACGTGCTTCCACAGCACCAGGACGGCGATCACCCCGGCGCCGACGGCGAGGGACGCGCCGCCGGCCGCGGTGCCGACCGCCCGGACGGCCGCGGCGGGCAGCCCGGCGAGGTCGGCAAGCGCTTTCCCGCCGGACTTGCGGCCCAGCAGCACGTACGCCTGGGAGGAGATCAGCACGATGCCGATGCCGGTGAGCATCCCCTCCACCACGGCCGAGGAGACGGCCCGGAACCAGCGGCCCAGGCGGAGCAGGGCGAGCAGCACCTGCACCAGGCCGGCGGTCAGCACGAGCACGCCGAGTGCGGGCAGTCCGAAGGCGGTGACGGCGGAGTGGACCAGCACGGTCAGTCCGGCGGCCGGCCCGCTGACCTGCAGGCTGCTGCCGGGCAGCGCGCCGGCCACCAGGCCGCCGACGATGCCGGTGACCAGGCCGAGTTCGGCGGGCGCGCCGGAGGCGACGGAGACGCCGACGCAGAGCGGGACGGCGACCAGGAAGACGGTGATCGAGGCGGGCAGGTCGGTGCGCAGCACGGCGCGCACCCGGGCGGGGTTCCAGGGCATGGCGGGTCCTCGGACGTAGCAGTGACGGGGACTTCCGGTGGTGCGGGCACGGCCCCGCCCCGGGCGCGCCGCGGGGGCGGGGCCGGACGAGGGCGTGCGGGAGGGCGCGCGAGACGAAGGCTCGCGGCGCGACCTGGCGTTGCGTGGTGTGGCGTGGTGTGGCGTTGCGTGGTGGACGGGCGGTGATCGGGTGACGGCTGGCGGGTGGCGGTGACGGCGCGTCAGGGCCGGGCCGGGCGGGCCGGGTTCAGCTCCGTCGCCGCTGTCGGGCTTCCGCGCGGGCTCTGCTGCCGCACGGTCCGGCCTGTGCTCCGCCGACCGGTCCGGCGTGTGCGCCGACGCGGGCGGCGACGTGGACGCAGGCTCGGGCTCCGGCTCCGGCTCCGGCTCCGGCTCCGGCTCCGACGCGGGCTAGGCCCGCACGGGCGCGCGGGCCCGGGGGTCCGCTCAGCAGCGGAAGACCTGCAGAGCGGCCGGGTCGGCCGGGCGGACGGCCCGGGCCCGACGGCCGGCGGTATCGGGCGGCGTGCGCGGGGCGTCGGCCTCGGCGGCGCGGTCTGCGGAGCGTGCGCATCCGGGGCAGGCGGCGAATCCGGCCGCGGCCCGGGAGGTCCGGAGCGTTCCGGGCGTCCGGGTGTCGTGGCGCTCGGGCGTGCCGGGGGCGGTGGAGCCGCGGCCGCGTTCGCTCTCCGGCTCCTCCTCCACCGTGCTGCCGGCGGGGCCGGCGGTGGGGGCGGGCCGGACCGCCGACGGCGACCGGTCCGCCGGCTGACCGACCGTCAGTCCGACCAGGAGGGAGGCGACCAGGGCGACGAGCAGCAGCCCGATCGGCAGCACGGCTCTGCGCATCCCCGCCCTCCCCGGCTCGCGTCCGGCCGGCTCCCCGCCGTCGGACCTGATGTGCCGCCATCGTATCCGGGCGGTCACCATGGGTGCGCGGCCGCGGGCGGTTCGCCGGCGTCTCGGCCACGGTTTGTCCGGTTCCCGGCCGCGCACACGCCGCGCACACGCCGCATCCGGGGGCGGTTCCCCGTCGCACCCGCGCCGCACCGGTGGCGTCGGCGGCGGGCACAGCAACGGCAGGGCGGTCGGGCCGCTCCTGCCACTCTCAAGCTATAGCGCGACGGGGGGCTTGTGGCAAGGCCCGGGTGGTGGCGCAGAATGTCCGGCCGAGGCCGGGATGCGCGCGGTACGCGTGGAACGTCCGGGTTCTGACGGAAAATCACTTGCCGGGCGATTTCGGAGGATTGATGATCGACGTGCTGGTGGTCGGCGGCGGGCCGACCGGGCTGATGCTGGCGTGCGAGTTGCGGCTGCACGGGGTGGAGGTGGTGGTTCTCGAGCGGTTGACGGCTCCGACCGGGGAGTCGCGGGGTCAGGGTCTGCACACGCGCAGCGTGGAGGTGATGGATCAGCGCGGGCTGCTGGAGCGGTTCCGGGCGGTGAGTCCGGAGTTCCGGGCGGGCGGCCTGTTCGGCGGCGTGGTGAAGGACTGGCCGGAGGGGATGGACACGGCGCACCCGTACGGGCTGGCGACGCCCCAGCCGGTGACGGAGCGTCTGCTGGCGGAGCGCGCCGCGGAGTTGGGCGTCGAGCTGCGGCGCGGCTGCGACGTGGTGGAGCTGGCGCAGGACGAGGAAGGGGTGGAGGTCGGGACGGCGGACGGCTCGCGGCTGCGGGCGCGCTGGCTGGTGGGCTGCGACGGCGGGCGCAGCACGGTGCGCCGGCTGGCGGGCGTGGCGTTCCCGGGTGAGCCTGCGACGGTGGAGACGCTGCTCGGGCAGATGTCGGCGACGGAGGATCCGGACCGGATCGCCGAGGTGGTGGCGGAGGTGCGGCGTACCCAGTTGCGGTTCGGCGTGCAGCCGGAGGGCGACGGGCAGTACCGGGTGGTGGTGCCGGCCGACGGCGTGTCGGAGGACCGGGCGGCGCCGACGCTGGAGGAGTTCCGGCGGCAGCTGTGCGCGGTGGCGGGCACGGACTTCGGCGTGCACTCGCCGCGCTGGCTGTCCCGCTTCGGGGACGCGACGCGCCAGGCCGAGCGGTACCGGGTGGGCCGGGTGCTGCTGGCGGGCGATGCCGCGCACATCCATCCGCCGACGGGCGGCCAGGGCCTGAACCTGGGCGTGCAGGACGCGTTCAATCTGGGCTGGAAGCTGGCCGCGGAGGTCAACGGCTGGGCCCCGGCGGGCCTGTTGGACTCCTACCACGCGGAGCGCCACCCGGTGGGCGCGTCCGTGCTGGCCAACACCCGGGCGCAGATCACCCTGCTCGACGACGGTCCCGGCGCCGCCGCGCTGCGCGAACTGTTCGCCCGCCTGATGGACTTCACCGAGGTGAACCGTCACATCACGGGCGTCATCACGGCGGTGGACATCCGCTACGACTTCGGCGAGGGCCCGGAGTTGCTCGGCCGCCGCCAGCGGGACGTCGCGCTCGCCGACGGCCGCCTGTACGGCCGGATGCACGCCGGCCGCGGCCTCCTGCTGGACCGTACGGGCGGTCTGTCGGCCGGCGACTGGCCCGACCGGGTCGACCTGGTCCGCGACGAGTGCCCCGAACTGGCGGCCCCCGCGGTCCTGTTGCGCCCCGACGGCCACGTGGCCTGGCTCGGGGACGACCAGGCCGGGCTGGCGGCCGCCCTGACCCGCTGGTTCGGCGCGCCGTCGCCCCGCGCCGCCTGACCGGGCCGGTGGCGGGGCCGTGACGGGCGGTCGGCTCCCCCTTCCCCGGGCGGAGTCGGCGGTTCGCCGGAGCGTTGCCGTCACCCCAAGGGGTGGATCAGTCACCTTGGGTACGGAAACGCGGTAAGCGGACGGTCGGACGGGACTCATCCCCCACGAGCCGGTCAGCAGCCGGTGCCGATCGCGCGGCCCGCAGGGGCGCGCCTCTCGTGAACGTGAAGGGGAAAGCTCCATGACCGTCGTTCCGCTCGACCCCGCTTCGCCCGCCTCGCACGCCGTGGGCATCGACTTCGACCAGACCCTGGTGGCCCACGACGACGGATGGCAGGACGGCCGCATCTACGGCAAGCCGATCCCGGGGGCGATCGAGTCGCTGCACGCGCTGAACAAGGTCCGGTCGGTGTTCATCATGACCGCCCGCCCGCGCCGCTTCCACCCCGCCGTCGCGGGCTGGCTGCGCACCCACACGGGCCTGGAGACCATCGTCGACGAGGATCCGGAGCGCGCCTACTGGCAGGGCGACTGCCTGCTGGTGACGAACAAGAAGCTGGGCGCCGCCGTCTACATCGACGACCGGGCGATCCGCTTCACCGGCGACTGGGCGTCCGCCCTCACCGACGCCCGGCACGCCATCGGCCTGCCACCCGTCCCGCACCGCACCGCCCGCGACCCGGAGGCGGACCTCGCCCACCGCTTCCCCGACCGCTGCTGACTCCCCCTGGGACCTGACCGGTGCCTCGGAAGGACGGTGCCCCCGCACGGCGCCCCTTCCGGTCCGATTGTCGGTACGGCTGGGACTCCTGACGTCTCGTCATCCCCTTCTGCCGCGATCGACGATCGGCTCCGCTCCCCCGGCAGTTCGACGGGACGTGTTCGCCGTCCGCATCCGGCCGTTCGACAGCACGTCTCGGCGGATTTCCGTCGGCGGGTTCCCTCTCCGCGCGGTACTGCTCTGGCAGGCTACTGACCGCCCGCCCGACGTCGCAGAGGAGTGCCGTGTCCGCCGCCGCCCCGCCGTCGCCACCGCCGCCGTCCGACCCGATCGGCGCGACCACCGAGGACGGCGACCCACTGGCCCTGGCCCTGTTCGGGCTCACGGCGGTCAGCGGCCTGATCGACGCCGTCAGCTATCTCGGCCTGGACCACGTGTTCGCCGCCAACATGACCGGCAACGTGGTCGTCATCGGTTTCGCGCTGGCCGGCGCGCCCGGGTTCTCCGTCCTCGGCTCCCTCACCTCGCTGGCCGCGTTCCTGCTCGGCGCCGCGCTCGCCGGCCGCCTCACCACCGGCCGCCTGCGCCCCGCCCTCGCCGCGGAGACCCTGCTCCACCTCGCGGCCGCCGCCGTCGTCTTCGCCCGGGGCACCCACGGCGCGCTCCTCCAGTACGGACTGATCGCCCTGCTCGCCCTGGCCATGGGACTGCGCAACGCCACCGTCCGCAGCCTCGGCGTCCCCGACCTCACCACCACCGTCCTCACCATGACCCTCACCGGCCTGGCCGCCGACACCCGCCTCTCCGGCCGGCCCTCCCCGCGCCAGCGCCGCCGCCTCCTCGCCACCCTCACCATGACCGCCGGCACCGTCCCCGGCGCGGTCCTGGTCCTCCACCACCACCTCCCCTGGGCCCTCGTCCTCGCCGCCGCCCTCACCGGTGCCACCCTCCTCCTCTACCGCGAAGCCGCCTGACAACCGCCCCGGTGGACGCGGGCCGCGAGGAACGGCGGAAGCCCGGCCCGTCGGGGCTGGGCGGCCACCAGGGCGGGTGTCGGGGCCGGCTCGGCGACGGCGTCCAGGACGAAGCCGTGGCGGAGCAGCGCGGCGAGGTAGCCGGCGAGCGTACGGTGCTGGTTGCCGGCCCGGCGGGCGCCCTCGGGGTTGACGGAGCGCCAGAAGCCCTCGGTGAGGTAGTGGCCGACGACGCGGCGGGCGGTGCCGTCGGGCCCCGTCGTCCAACTCGCGTGCGGCGCTTCGAAGCAGGGGTGCGGGATCGTCAGGACGAGTGAGCCGTGCGGGACGAGCACGCGTCGGACGGCGGCGAGCGCGGCGTCCAGGTCGGGCACGTTGTTGAGCGACAGCCCGGCGGTGACCAAGTCCACGGAGCCGTCGGCGACGGTCCGCAACGCGCAGCCGTCGTCCACCGCGTAGACCGCCCCGCCCCCGCGCGCCCGGGCGTGCTCGATCATCGCGGGCGACGGGTCGATGCCCAGCACGGTCGCCCCACGGGCCGCCACGGCGCGCGCGATGATCCCCTCACCGCAGCCCAGGTCGAGGACGCGCTGCCCGTCGAGGCGCGCGGGCAACTGGCCGAGCAGCACGTCGCGGTTGAAGACGTGCATCGCAGAGCCGTCCCGCAGCAGCGCCGCGTACCAGTCGGCGATGGAGTCCCAGGAGTCGGTCACCGGCCGACCCCGGCGTCCCCGCGGCCGCCCCGGCCCGTCCCGCTCCGCCGCACCATCCACCTGACCTCCTGCCGAGTGGTCCGGGAGAGCAGCGCGCCCGTCCCGACCGGTCCTGCGGGACGTGTCGCCCTCGGCTCGCCCGCCCGGATGTTGTGTTCGGCCACTTTGATACGCCCGGGCGGTCCGCCCGGTCCAGGCCTTTTCCGCTCCTGCCGCGCCCCGACCGGGCGTAGGCACCTGCTGTTCACAGTCGCCCGCCCCGTCCTCGCCCGCCCCGACTGCCGTTCGCCGCAACGGAACTGACCGACCGTCCGGGCCACGCACCGCGATCCGGCCACCCACCCCTCAATTGGTCCATACCATTGACGCGATCAACTCAAGTCGGGCAAGATCGCCCCTGTCGATCCCCCGGAAGCCCGAGGAGCCCCCGCATGGCCGTCCGTCGCGCCGCCAAGGCCGCATCCGCCCTCGCCCTCGGCGGCGCCCTGGCGCTCGGGCCGGCCGGCAACGCCTCCGCCGCCCCGATCGCCGACCTGTCCGGCATGGGCTGCCCCACCTCGTACACCAACTACTACGGCAACGGCGGCTTCGTGCAGACGCTGACGTACACCTACACGGGCGGCAACGGCTACCGGTACGGCCACTACAACGTGGTGTTCCGGAACAACTTCGGCGACACCAACGAGGGATCCCGCGACTACCGCTGCTACTGACCGGCCGGCCCGCGGGGGTCCGGGGGCGTCAACGCCGCCGGACACCCGGGGGCGTCAACGCCGCCGGACGTCAGGGGGCGTCAACGCCGCCGCCGGGACGGTCCGCAAGGTCCACGAGGGCCGCACCGACGGTGCAACCCGCTGCATGATTATCGCCACCACAACAGCGTTATCCGGACGATTCCGGTCGTTCTCGACCGTTTCGCCCCGCTTCGCTCAGGTCCTGCGGACGTCCAGGAGGTGGCCCGGGCAAGACCTGGGGCGGGCCGGGGACGTAGTCTGCGGGCATGACAGATGCCGCGCAGCTCACTCCCACGGAAGCCTTCGATTTGCTGCTGGCAGGCAACAGCCGGTTCGTCGCCGGCGGCCCCCAGCACCCGAACCAGGACGCCGCCCGCCGAGCCCAGACCGCACCGTCGCAGGCACCCTTCGCGGTGCTGTTCGGGTGCTCGGACTCCCGACTCGCTGCCGAGATCATCTTCGACCAGGGCCTCGGCGACCTCTTCGTGGTCCGCACCGCCGGCCACGTGATCGGCACCGAGGTCCTCGGCAGCATCGAGTACGGCGTGAGCCTGCTCGGCACCCCGCTCGTCGTGGTCCTCGGCCACGACTCCTGCGGCGCCGTCGCCGCCACCCGTGAGGCGGTCGCCGCCGGCACCACCGTCGAGGGCTTCGTCCGCGACGTGATCGAGCGGGTCACCCCGAGCGTGCTCGCCGCGAACGCCGCCGGACACACCGACAACTCCCACTTCATCGACGAGCACATAAAGCACACCGTGACCCTCCTGATGGAGCGGTCGCGCATCCTCTCGGACGCGGTCGCCGCGGGGCGCACCGCGGTCGTCGGCCTCTCCTACCGCCTGGTCGACGGCACCGCCCACGTGGTCACCGCCCGCGGCCTCGACGTCACGGCCCCCGCCGCCGCCTGACCCTCCCGGCTCCCCCGCAGCCCCGGCCCACCCGGCCGGGGCTGCGGCACGTCAGCCGGCCCCCAGCACCACCCCGAACTGCACCAGCGCGACCAGCAGCACCGTCGTGCCCGCCTCGATCCACCGGTACTTCGCCCGGATGATCGCACTGGTCCCGATCAGCGCCGCCACCAGCGCCCGCCAGGGCTCCCGCCCGGACAGCTCGAACTCCCCGCGCAGCGGTCAGTGCCTGGCGGCCAGGTCGGCGAGGGTGTGGACGGTGGTGGGGTCGGTGGCCTGTTTGCCGATGCGGAGGTCGTAGTCGGTGCGGCCTTCGGTGCGGCGGAGGTGGAGGTCGATCTTGGTCTGGAGCCAAGTGACCGCGGCGACCAGGGCGACGGCGCCGAGGGCGATCCGAGGGTCGGTCGGGCGGGTCGGGCAGCAGGTCATCGCGCCTCCCGGCGGGTCAGAGCTTGAACATCCCGGTGAACGGCTGGGTGATCCGCTCCTGGCGGGTGCCGAAGTCGACCAGGACGGCGGTGTCGCCCTCGACGGCGATGGCCCGGCCGAGGCCGTAGGTGTCGTGGGTGACGCGGTCGCCGACCGCGAACTCCTTGCGGGGCGGCTCGACCCGCGGCTTGAAGGGGCTGGTGGGCAGGTGCCGGTGGACTGCTTCGCTTTTCCTCATCCCTGCCAGTATGCGCCGCCGCCGGCGGCTGCGGGCCGTTCGGCACGTCACGGTTCGGCGACTCCCTCGATTCACCCCCGGCCGCGCCGCCGCCCCGGACCGAAACGATCTTCCTTCCGGGCCGGAGAACCTGACGGCAGCTCAGGTCCGGCACCGCGGGGAGCAGGTGCCGGACGGCGAGTACGCGAGGACGGAGCCCGCATCGACGACGGCGCCGACGACAGTGGCGGCGCGAACGCCGTCGGGCCGCCGAGCAGCGTGGTGGGCGGTGACGGCGTCGTGTGCGGAGTACTCGGCGTCGGGTCCGACGGCGGGCGGGTGCCCGCCGCCCCGAACTGCCCGCATTTCGGACGGATTTGACCGCCTTTGGCAGTCGCGGGCTGCTGGTAGGTTCTCCAACGGTCGCCGAGTTCGACGGCGGCTGCGCTTCGGGCCGAGCGGCCTGGCCCGGCCCGGGCCCGCTCGGTCGATCCGTGGAGGAGTCCCGTGCCAGACGTGTCCGTCCGCCTCGCAGGCACCGCCGACCGCCCCGCCGTGGAGCGGCTGTGGCTGATGTTCCACCACGACATGTCGGAGTTCAACGGCACGTTGCCGAACGCCGACGGGACGTTCCGCAGTGAGCGGCTGCACCTGGCGTTCTCCGATCCCGACTGGGTGCCGTACCTGCTGACGGGCGAGGGTGGGGGCGCGGCCGGGTTCGCGTTCGTCCGGGGACTGACCGGCCCGAAGCGGGTGTTGAACAGCTTCTTCGTGGTGCGCGCCGCCCGGCGCAGCGGGGTCGGCCTGCGGGCGGTGCGGGAGATCCTGGCCGGGCATCCGGGGCCGTGGGAGGTCGCGTTCCAGGACGCCAACGCGAGGGCGGTGCGCTTCTGGCGCCGCGTCGCCTCCGACGTCGCCGGGGACGACTGGACCGAGGAGCGGCGCGGGGTGCCGAACCGGCCCGATCTCCCACCCGACGTCTGGATCTCCTTCGACTCACCCGCCGAGCGGCCGTAACCGCTTCCCGCGCCGGACGCCCGGCGGCCCCTGCCCCGAGGAGCTGGCCCGGGGCCCGCCTCGGCAGGACAGGGTGGCAGCCCGTGCGCAGAGGGGCCGGAACCCGGGCGAGTGACCGGCGGGCAGGGCAGGGCGGCTGGTTTCTGTGCGGCTCCGGCGCCAGGAGCGGCGGCCCACTGCTCGGGGCCGGCCGTGCCGAGCATCCGGCAGGCGGCGCGGATGACGGACACACCGGACAGCCCTTCACCGACGCGGCCGAACAGCGGCACGCCCTCGGGGACCAGGGCCGACGACCGGTCGGTGACCCGGATCGGCCGGTCCGAACAACTCCCGATCCGCGGCGCGCAGTTACCGGGCGACGACGGCACCCGGCAGGTTGACACCGGAGCGGGCGAGCTCCCAGGTCTCCGGCTCACGGGCAACCGGAGCCGGCGGCCTCGCCGACAACGACCCGTCGGACGGCGATGCAGGGCGGGCACGCTCCAGCACGTCCCTGGCGACGACCCGCACCCTCACCACGAGGGCACCCCGACCGGGGATCACATTTGCCCTGCGCCACCGCTTCCGGAGAGCCGACGGCGACCACCAGCTCTGCCCGGAGCGGGCGAACTCCCAGGTCTCCCGCTCGCGGGCAACCGGAGCCGGCGGCCTCGCCGACAACGACCCGTCGGACGGCGATACAGGGCGGGCACGCTCCAGCACGTCCCTGGCGACGACCCGCACCCTCACCACGAGAGCGCCCCGGCCGGGTCGCGTTTGCCTGCGCCACGGCGTCCGAAGAGCCGACGGTGAGCACCAGCTGCCCGGAGCGGGAGAGCTCCTGGGCGACGATCGACCGGAGGCGCAGCACCACGACCGCGGCGGCCACCGGGTCGAGCGCCGGTCGGGGCGCGCCGGCGCGGTCGCCCCGGCCGTGGATCACCACCCGCGGGGTGCGGCTGCCTGCGGGCCGCGACGTGCGCCCGCGGATCCGTTCGACGGCACACCATCTGCCGGTGCGAAGGCCTCGGCCGCGCCCCGGGGGCTTCGAAAGGCCGATGCCCGGTTGGCGGGCCGCTCGGCGACGCAGCAACGTGGAGTGCTGAGCCGACCGCATCGCGTGATCAGCCATGCCCACCGAGGAGCCGAGCGTGACCACGACCTCCGCCCGCCCCGCCGCCGTCCCGTCCGTCGCCCAGCTGCCGCAGCCGGGACTGCGGACCAGCGCCGACCTGCTGGGCAGCATCCCGGCGGCGGTCGACAAGGACTTCCCCGACTCCCCCGACTCCCCCGACTTCCGCCACCTGCCCCTTCCCGGACGCCGCCAGGGGCCGCGGCCGGGGCCGGCTCTCCGCGCTCCTCACCACCGACCGGCGTTCACCCCCGGCGGCCCGAAGGCCGACGAGGACGCCCCGACCGGCCTCGACGAGGCCGCCCGGCCCGGCGGACCGGCCGGGATCGCACGGGCGGACGGCACTCGCGGCACGGTCGACGTGAGGCGCTTCGTCCGCACCACGGGCGCGCCGTACGCCGTCGCCCCGTCGATCAGCACCCTGCGGCTGCTCGCCGAGGGCCAGGACCTGCCCCGCCGGTCCAGCGGCGCCCGACCCGCCGTCACCCCGCACCAGAAGGAGGCATCGCACAGATGAGCACCGATGACGAGTGGACGGTCGGCCGCTACCTGGCCACCAGGCTCGAACAGCTGGGCATCCGGCACCTGTTCGGCGTGCCGGGGGACTTCCTCGGCCCGTTCCTGACGATCATGCAGAACACCACCGCCGTGCGCTGGGTCGGCACCCCGACCGAGATGGGCGCCGGCTACGCCGCGGACGGCTACGCCCGGGTACGGGCCGCCGACGCCGCCGCGGACGACCCCGCACGGGGCGTCGCGGCGGTCGCGGTGACGTACAGCGTGGGCGCGTTCAGCCTGCTCAACACCGTCGGCGGGGCGTACGTCGAGGACGTCCCGCTGATCGCGATCAACGCCGGCCCGTCGTACGAGCAGTGGCTCAACTTCCAGGCGGTCGGCCTGCTCACCTCGCACATGAGCCCGCGCCGGGAGAGCAACCTGGACGTCTACCGGCAGGTCACGGTGGACGCCCAGGTGCTCTCCAACCCCGGGCTCGCGCCCTCGCAGATCGACAGTGCGATCACCGCCTGCCTGACCGAGCGC
Source organism: Kitasatospora sp. NPDC059646 (assembly GCF_042734615.1). Classification (NCBI taxonomy): domain Bacteria; kingdom Bacillati; phylum Actinomycetota; class Actinomycetes; order Kitasatosporales; family Streptomycetaceae; genus Kitasatospora; species Kitasatospora sp. NPDC059646. Next base: position 13,597 of record NZ_JBHWDS010000011.1, on the reverse strand, counting down.
AAGCCGGTCTACCTGGAGGTCATGGAGGACGTCTGGGAGGCGCCCTGCGAGCCGCCGAAGGGCGAACTCCGGGCGCACGAGCGGCCGTTCACCGCCCGCAACCAGGAGATCCTGAACCGGGCGGTCGCCGCGGCGGTGGAGCTGATCCGGAAGTTCGGCACCCCGATCGTCTGGGCCGGCGAGGAGCTGGTCCGCCAGCGCCTGGAGGGCGAGCTGCTGGAGTTCGTGGAGGCCACCCGGATCCAGTTCTGCACCACGGTCGGCGCCAAGTCCGTGGTCTCGGAGCGGCACCCGCTGTTCGCCGGCGTCTACAACGGCAAGGCCAGCCTCAAGGAGATCCGCGCCACTTTCAAGAACGCCGGCTGCCGGATCGGTCTCGGCACCTGGTCCACGTCCAAGAACCTCAACGGCGAGCAGAACATCGGCGACGACTGGATCGTGGCGGCGCGCGGCGGCCTGAGCGTCGGCGCCAAGTACTTCCCCGACGTCCAACTCCGGCAGTTCGTCCCGGCGTTGAAGGACGCCCTGGAGGGGCAGACGTTCCCCGCCGACCACTTCGCGCTGGCCCGCGCGGCCGGCCTGGACGTTCCCGCCACCACCTCCGCGTTCCTGGACTCGCTGAGCTCCGACGAGCACCCGACCGAGCTGACGTACGACAGCTTCTTCAAGCACGTCAACTTCTTCCTGGAGAACCGGGCCACCGGCGGCGACCCGGACGCGCCCTCGCCGTTCACCGTCGTCTCCGACGCGGCGTTCGCGCTGCTCGGCTCGATGAACCTGCGCATCAACGACCGCTCCGGCTACCTGGCGCAGAACAGTTGGCTGTCCATCGGCTACTCGGTCGGCGCGGCCACCGGCGTGGCGCTGGGCCGGCAGCAGGCCATGAAGCGCCCGCTGGTCTTCGTCGGCGACGGCTCGTTCCAGGAGATCTGCCAGGAGCTGTCCACCCAGGTCCGCCAGCACCTGGCTCCGGTGTTCTTCGTGCTGGACAACGAGGGCTTCTACGGCATCGAGCAGATGCTGGTCGACCCCTGCTACTTCAAGGGCGGGCAGTCCGACGGCGCCGACTTCTACAACGTGCTGCACCCGTGGCGCTACGAGAAGCTCGCCGAGGTCTTCGGCTCGGAGAAGGACCGCATGCACGGCTTCGAACTCTCCACCCACGACGAGCTCGACTCCCTCCTGGGGAGCCTCGCCGATCCCGGCAACGACCTCAACCACTCCCCGGTGCTGGCCCGTGTCCGCCTCAACCGGCACGACTACCCGAGCGCCCTGCAGTACAAGATCGACGAGAACTGCCCGTCGTAGCACGGCCGGGCGACGCGTCGGCCCCCGTCCCCGGCGGACGGGGGCCGACGCGCGTCAGGGCAGCCAGACCTCCCGGACGGTGCGCAGCGGGTCGCGCTCGGCCCGGGGCCGGGCGGACCAGCGCATGGTGGTGCGGCCGTCCCCGTACGGGGGCCAGTCGGCGCCCGGGTCGAGGTCGCGGACGAAGGCGGTCCACGCCGCGTGGACGGCGTCGGCCAGGGCCTGCGGCGGGTCGGCGCCGAGGGCCGCGTCGACGCCCTCGGCGGCCAGCAGGTCGAAGGCGAACGGCAGGTCGGTGCAGTGGTAGGCCTGCCCGGCGCGGCCGGGTGCGGTGCCCGACCAGTCGAACTGGTAGAGCCAGGTGGGTCGTCGGCGTTCGGCGCGGGCCTCGGCGGCGGCCAGCGCCGGGGCGCGGAACAGCCAGTCGGTGATCGCGGCGCGGCCGTCCGCGCCGGGGCGTTCGGCGAGGAAGCGGGCGGCGCGGGCGTCGTCCAGGCCGAACGCTCCGAGCAGGCCGAGGAGTTCGGCGTCCGAGGGCGGGGGCTCCTCGCCGGCCGGGGCGGCGAACTCGTCCGCGGTGAAGCCGAGCAGCAGCGGCACGTCCGCGTCGGCCAGCGCCTCGGGCACCGGGACCGGGACCTGGTCGCCGTCGGCGAACGGGGCGAGGTGCAGCGGCGGCAGGTCGTCGCCCTCGGCGAGCGCGTCCTGGAGGGCCAGCAGGTCGGCGTCGGTGGCGTCGCGCAGGGCGGCGGCCGTGGCGGGGACGCCGGTGCGGTCGGCGAAGGCCCGGGTGACGGCCTCGGCGGCGGCCCGGTCCTGCGGGCGCATCACCGCGCCGGAGGCCGAGATCGCCGCCCGGAACAGCCCGCGGGCGGCCGGCGCGGCCAGCAGCGTCTGGACGGCGCCGCCGCCCGCCGACTGCCCGGCGACGGTGACCTTCGCCGGGTCCCCGCCGAAGGCGGCGATGTTGTCCCGCACCCATTCCAGGGCGGCGATCCAGTCCCGCACGCCCCGGTTGTCGGGGGCGTCGGGCAGGTGCAGGAAGCCCTCGATGCCGAGCCGGTAGCCGATCGAGACGACGACCACGCCGTCCCGGTTGAAGGCCGCGCCGTCGTACCAGGGGCTGGCCTGGCTGCCGGCGACGAAGCCGCCGCCGTGGATCCACACCAGCACCGGCAGTCCGGCGGCCGGGGCGAGGTCCGGGGTGAACACGTTGAGGTTGAGGATGTCCGCGCCGGGGATCGTCGGCTCGGGGATGGTGGTGATCTCGGCGAACGGCCGGCGCTGGGCGGTCGGTCCGTAGGCGGTCGCGTCGAGCGGCGCGGTCCACGGCCGGGGCGGCTCGGGCGCGGCGAACCGCAGGGCACCGACCGGCGGTTGGGCGTACGGGATGCCCAGGAAGCGGATGCTGCCGTCGGCCCGGCGCTCGCCGCGCACCGGGCCCGGGCGGGTCTGGACGACGGGGTGGTCGGGGGTGGTCATGCGGGTCCTCCGGTGCGGGTCACGGGCGCGGCGCCTCGTGGTCGATGTAGTGCCGGAGCCGGTTCAGCTCCTGCGGGTCGGCCGTGCGGACACCGTAGGTCCGGTCGGGGGTGACGGGGGTGACGGAGATCCGGCCGTCGCGCAGCAGGGCGAGCGCGTCGGCGTCGGGGTCGGTCTCGGTGCAGGGGTCGCCGGGCAGGTGCTCGCAGAGGCCGAGGGTGACGGCGAAGCTGTCCGCTCCGGCGGGTTCGTAGGCGTGCCACACTTCGCGGCCGCGGCCGACGGTGGTCCAGCGGGCGGGCCCGGCGGGGCGGCCGGCGGTGATGTCGGGGTAGTCGACCTTGAGCGCGAGGCGGGTGCTCAGCAGGTGCCGGTCGCGCAGGCCGGCCAGCAGGCGGGCGGCGTGGTCGGCGGCGGCGCGGTAGTCGGCGGTCGGGAAGGAGGCGCCGCTGTCGTCGCCGGCCGAGGAGAGGGCGACGGCCGGGACGCCCTCCTCGACGGCGGCCAGTGCGGCGCCGACCGTGCCGGAGTCGCTGACCTGGGCGCTCACGTTGGGGCCGGAGTTGATGCCGGTGACGACCAGGTCGGGGCCGTCCGTCCAGCCGGCCTTGGCGGCGAGGCCGGCCCGCAGGGCGAGTTTCACGGTGTCGACGGGGGTGGCGCTGGGGCTGTCGGGGCCGCACGGGCCGGCGGCGAGGCAGACCCCGTAGACCGGGGCGCCGGACGGTGCCCCGGCGCAGTCGTCCCGGTAGCCGGCCGGGAGGTCGGCGCGGCGGCTCAGGGTGAGGGTGCCGGTGTTGCTGACGGCCGTGCCCTTGCCGGACTGCTCCCGCCAGGGCGCCATCACCACGACGTCCGCCCCGGCGGCGCAGAGGGCGCGGCGCACCTCGTACAGGCCGAGGCCGTCGGAGTGGGAGGCCTTGGCGGCCTGCATGGAGTCGTCGTTGGTGAGCAGCACCCGCAGGCCGGCCAGCGGGCGGGGCCGGGCGGCGGGTTCGGCGGCGGAGGCGGTGGCGCTGCCGGCGAGTGCGGCTGCGGCGGCCGCGGCGGCGAGGGTCTTGCGGGCGGCGGGTCTCACGCGGGCGGTCCTTCCAGGTCGAGGCCGGCGCCGTACGGGAAGACCGGGTCGGCGGTGTCGTGCGGGACGTCCGGGCGGGAGGCTTCGACGGCGGCCATCGAGCGCGGCAGTTCGAAGGGCAGCCGCCCCTCGGCGCGGGCGCGGCCGAAGACGACGTCGAGCATCGCCTCGTCGCTCGCGCCCCAGTCGGCGATCAGGGCGGCGGCGCGGGCGGCGATCTCCGGGATGACGGCGGGCCGTTCGAGGTTGATCAGGACGACGGTCGGCACGGTGTCGAGCACCCGCAGGACGGCGGCGAGCTCGTCCTCGGGGAAGTCGAGGCGGCCGGAGTGGAACATCGACTCGAAGCGGTTCTCGCGGTGCTCGTACGGGGTGAACAGGCGCAGCAGGGCGAGGTCGGCCTCGGCCGGGGTGGCGGCCGGGCGGCCGTGGCGGGCGACGGCGGCGGGGTCGAGGCCCTCGGTGTAGAGGCGGGGGGCGGTCCGGGTGACCGGGAGGGTGCGGTCGCGGTTGGTCAGGACGGTGAGCGAGCGGCGCTGGGCGGCGGCTCCGGCGGCGCGGAAGTCCGCCCGGCCGACGGTCTCCTCGGCGGCGTCGGGGTCGACGAAGCGCCGTTCGTCGAACAGCCCGAGCACGAACTTCTCGCGCAGCAGCCGGCGGGCGGAGCGGTCGATGCGCTGTTCGTCGATCCGGCCGGAGCGGACCAGTTCGACGACCACCTCGGGGCACTCCTCGCCGCCGAACTGGTCGACGCCCGCGTCGAGGGCCTTGGCGGCGCGTTCGGCGACGGTGAGGTGCTCGACGCCCCAGGCCCGGGCGCGGTGCGGTTCGCCGAGGATCTCGTCGTCGTTGAGCAGTCCCCAGTCGGTGCAGATGATGCCGTCGAAGCCGAGCTGCTCGCGGAGCAGGCCGGTGACGACGCCGCGGTTGAATCCGAAGCCGACCTCCTCCCAGTCGGTGCCGATCGGCTGGCCGTAGTAGGGCATCATCTGGGCGGCGCCGGCGGCGATCGCGGCGCGGAACGGCGCGAGGTGCAGGTCGCGCAGGCCGCCCGGGTACACCTGCTCCTTGCCGTGCGGGAAGTGCGGGTCCTCGCCGTCCTTCTGCGGGCCGCCGCCGGGGAAGTGCTTGACCATGGTGGCGACGCTGTCCGGGCCGAGTCGTTCGCCCTGGAAGCCGCGGATGTAGGCCTGGACGAGTTCGGAGGTGAGGGCGGCGTCGGCGCCGAAGGTGCCCAGCTGGCGGGACCAGCGGGGCTCGGTGGCGAGGTCGATCTGCGGGTGCAGCGCGACCCGCAGTCCGACGGCGAGGTACTCCTGGCGGGCGGTGTCGGCGAAGCGGTGGACCAGTTCGGGGTCGCGGACGGCGGCGAGGCCGAGCGCCTCGGGCCAGGCGGAGAAGGCGCCGGCGTGGATGGAGGCGCCGATGTTGAGGGTGAAGGAGTGCCGGGGGTCGGTGGAGACGGTCACCGGGATGCCGAGCCGGGTGTCGGCGGCGATCCGCTGCACGGCGTTGTGCCATTCGGCGAGCTGCCGGGGGCCGGCGGTGCCGATCAGGTTGAAGTGGTTGAGTCCCTGACGGCGGATCAGTCCGCTGGTGTCGGCGGGGAAGTCGGGGTCGTCGCCGTCGGCCGCCTCGACCGGGCGGCCGTCGGGGTGCATCGGGATCATGGTGTGGAAGAGCAGGCCGGCCTTCTCCTCCAGGGTCATCCGGGCCAGCAGGTCGGCGACCCGTTCGTCGACGGGCCGGTTGGGGTCCTGGTACGGGTGGACGGTTGTGGTGGTGGTGCGCACGGGCGGGGTCTCCGGGGAGGGTCGGGGCGGACGGGTCGTCAGCGGACGGTCCTGATCGGTACGACCGCGAGCGCGCCGATCAGGATGATCAGCGCGGCGGTCAGGTAGAGGGCGTCGTAGCCGGCGGCGCCGACCACCAGCGAGGCCACGAAGGGGGCGAGGATCTGCGGTCCGGCGTTGGCGATGTTCAGCACGCCGAGGTCGCGGGCGGCGTCGGCGGCGCTCGGCAGCACCAGCGTGACCAGGGCGGTGTCCACGGCCATGAAGCAGCCGAAGGCGATCCCGGCGAGGACGGTGAACAGCAGGATGCCGGTCCAGTCGGGCATCACCACGGGGACGGCCATGGTGATCGCGGCCAGCACGCAGGAGACCGCGACGAACGGCTTGCGCCGCCCGATCCGGTCCGACAGCCAGCCGCCGAGGGCGGTGGCGGCCAGCGTGGAGACGGCGTCGACGGGCGCCAGGACGGCCTGCGCGCCGGCCGCGTCCATGCCGTCGGGCAGGTCGATGTGGTCCTGCAGGATGTAGAACTGGAACAGCGAGACCGCGAAGAAGCCGAGCATCATCAGGAACCGGCCGATGAACGCCCAGCGGAAGTCCGGGACCTTCAACGTCTCGGCGAAGGCGGCCAGTTGGCGGCGCAGCGGGACGGCTTCGACCGGCGGCGGCTTCTCCTCGCGGACCAGTGCGGTGAACAGCACGGCGATCATGCCGATCACCGCGCCGATCACCAGGTAGCCGGTGCCGAGGGAGTCCGGGACGTAGCGGGTGGCCAGCATGACGCCGACCACCGACCCGATCGGGGTGCCGATGCCGACCATCGCGGAGGCCAGGCCGCGGCGCCCCGGCGGGACCCGGTCGGGGACGATCGCGGTGAGGGCGGCCTGGTAGACGTTCATCGCGGCCTGCACCAGGCACCAGACGAGGGTGACCAGCAGGAGCGTGCGGACCTGTCCGAGCAGCGCGAGCGTGCCGAAGGCGGCGAGGCCGCCGGCGAGGATCCACGGGTTGCGGCGGCGGGAGCGGTCGGAGAGCAGGCCGGCCAGCGGGTTGAGGAGGGTGGCGAACACGGCGGCGATGCCGGAGACCAGGCCGAGGCTGCCGACCTTCCCGTCCGGGTCGAGCAGTTCGATCTGGGCGGGCAGCAGGACTCCGCCGACGCCCAGGTAGACCAGGTACAGCGCGGCGTTGCCGAGGGTGAGCATCGGCATCAGCCGTCGGTTCCCGGCGGCCGGGGGCGGCGCTCCGGGGCCGGTTCTCGGGTCGCCGACGGCGGTGTCGGTGGTGGTCATGACCGGCCTCCTGGGTGGCCACAGGTCCCGTGCGTCGCGGGAAGTCTCGGGGGGTGCCCGGGGCGGGCGCGGCTCTGCTCCGGTCGGCGAGCGGGTGGGCCGACCGGAGCGGCTCGGGGGCGCCGTCCGGGGTGCGCACACAGCGAACCACGAAAACCGAGTGGGCAGTAGGTTTTTGTTCTGTGGCCCGGATCACACCGGACCGGGCCGTCCGCACCGGTTGGCTAAGGTGACGGTCATGGACGTCAAGGGCAGGCCGACGACCCGCGGCACGGCACGCGGCACCTACGCGGTGGGCGACGAGCGGCGCTCGCGGATCCTGGACACCGCCGTCGAGCACTTCGCCCAATGGGGCTTCCACGCCGCCTCGCTGGCCCGGATCGCCAAGGACGTCGGCATCACCCAGGGCGGCCTGCTGCACCATTTCCGCACCAAGGAAGCCCTGTTGGTGTCGGTACTGGAGGCCAGCGACGAACACGACATCGAACGCTTCTTCGCCGAGGAGTGCGCCACCGTCGCCGAATGGTTCCACCGCCTGCTCGACCTGACCGCCCACAACGCCCGCCGGCCCGGCCGGACCCGGATGTTCAACGCCCTGGTCGGCGAGTCCGGCGACCCCGAGCACCCGGCGCACGCCTTCTTCACCCGCCGCTACCGCACCCTGGCCGAGGACGCCGCGCAGTCGCTGCGCCGCGGCGTGGACAGCGGCGAACTGCGCCCCGACACCGACTGCCCGGCCGAGGCCCGGCAGCTGCTGGCGATGATGGACGGCCTGCAGCTCCAGTGGGTGCTCGACCCGGAGGCGGTCGACATGCCCGCCCAGCTGCACCGCCACCTCGACCGCCTCTACCGGGCGCTGTCCGCCTCCGGCACCGCCCTGCCGCCCCGCACCACCGACTGAGGCGGCCGACCGGCCCCGCGCACCGGCTTCCGGGCCGCTCCGGGCCCCTTATGTCAACGGCATTGACGTTGATGGTGCCGCGAGGGTCTGATGGCGGACCACGGAGCCCTGAGACCTCCGTGCACCGCAGCCATGTACAAAGGAGCCACCGCCATGGCCGATCCCGTCCGCGCGCTGAAGGACGCCCAGCCCGTTCCGTTCTGGCTCGACGACCCGGCCCGGCCCGCCGCCGCATCCGCCCTGGTCGGCGACGTGCGCTGCGACCTGCTGGTGGTCGGCGGCGGCTACAGCGGACTGTGGACCGCGCTCATCGCCAAGGAGCGCGACCCCTCGCTCGACGTCGTCCTGATCGAGGCGCAGCAGGCCGGCTGGGCCGCCTCCGGCCGCAACGGCGGCTTCTGCGAGGCCAGCCTGACCCACGGCCTCGCCAACGGGTACCAGCGCTGGCCCGGCGAACTCGGCACGCTGGAGCGGCTCGGCACCGCCAACCTGCAGGCCATGCAGGACAGCATCGAGCGCCACGGCATCGACTGCGACTGGGAGCGCACCGGCTCCCTCGTCGTCGCCACCGAGCCCTACCAGGTCGACGGCCTGGCGGAGTTCGCCGAACTCGCCGCCCGGTACGGCAGCCGGCTCGACCTGCTCGACCAGGACGCCGTACGCGCCGAGATCGACTCCCCCACCTTCCTCGGCGCGCTGTGGGACCGCGAGGGCGTCGCCATGCTCAACCCCGCCCGCCTCGCCTGGGGCCTGCGGCAGGCCTGCCTCGACCAGGGCGTGCGGATCTTCGAGCACACCCGCGCGACCGGCCTCACCGACTCCCCGCACGGCATCACCGTCCGCACCCCGTACGGCCGCGTCGGCGCCCGCCGGGTGGCGCTGGCCACCAACGCCTTCCCGTCGCTGCTGCGCCGCCACCGCCCGTACACCGTGCCGGTCTACGACTACGCGCTGATGACCGAGCCGCTGACGGAGCAACAGCTCGCCTCGGTGGGCTGGCGCAACCGGCAGGGGTTCGCCGACAGTGCCAACCACTTCCACTACGTGCGGCTGTCGGCCGACAACCGGATCCTGTTCGGCGGCTACGACGTGGTCCACCGGTTCCGCGGCGGGGTGCGGGCCGAGCGCGACCAGCGGCCGGAGACCTTCGCCACCCTCGCCCGGCACTTCTTCCAGACCTTCCCGCAGCTGGCGGACGTCCGGTTCAGCCACGCCTGGGGCGGCGCCATCGACACCTGCACCCGGTTCAGCGCCTTCTTCGACCTCTCCCACGACGGCCGGGTCGCCTACGCGGCCGGCTACACCGGGCTGGGCGTCGGCGCCACCCGCTTCGGGGCCGAGGTGATGCTCGACCTGCTGGACGGCGCCCGCACCGAACGCACCGCGCTGGAGATGGTCCGCCGCAAGCCGCTGCCGTTCCCGCCCGAGCCGGCCAGGTCGATCGGCATCGGCATCACCCAGTGGGCGCTCACCCGCGCCGACGCCAACGCCGGGCACCGCAACCTGTGGCTGCGCACCCTCGACCGGTTCGGCCTCGGCTTCGACAGCTGAGGCCCCGCTCTCCGCTCCCGCGGCCCGACGGCCCGGGAGCGGAGAACTCCGGCCGCGGCGCTAGCAGTCGGGAACGGTGGCGCCGTTGTTGTCCTTCGCCACGTCGTTTCCCCACCTGGACAGGTAGAACGCCGACACCCACTGACCCGCCGGACCGACGTCCGGATCCGTCTTCAACCACCAGTGGTTGAAGCTCCCGCCGCTCGACACCTCACGGCCCCACGCCTTGCAGTACACGTAGTTGGTGCCCTGGTACAGCGTCCCGGTCGCGGTCGCGCCGGTGGCGGTCGGGGAGGCGTGGACCGCCGCATTGGCGAAGGTGTCCACCCAGTACTTGCCGCTCGGGGGCGGGGGGTTGCTGCCGCCCGAGCAGTCGGGGACGGTGGCGCCGTTGTTGTCCTTGGCCACGTCGTTGCCCCACCTGGACAGGTAGAACGCCGACACCCACTGACCCGCCGGACCGACGTCCGGATCCGTCTTCAACCACCAGTGGTTGAAGCTCCCGCCGCT
>NZ_JBHWDS010000011.1:0-3582 GCF_042734615.1 Kitasatospora sp. NPDC059646 | reverse complement strand
CGACACCTCACGGCCCCACGCCTTGCAGTACACGTAGTTGGTGCCCTGGTACAGCGTCCCGGTGCCGGTGGTCGAGGTCGGCGAACCGTACACCGGCGCGTCGGCGAAGGTGTCCACCCAGTACTGGCCGCCGCCCGCCGGGGGCGGGTTCGGCACCGGGGCGGAGTTGCCGGCCCCGTAGAGCCGGATGGCGCCGTAGTAGTCGCCGTGCGAGGACAGCGCCGCCACCTGGACGTGGCCGCCGGAGTACGGGGCCTCGACGATCCAGCCCTGCCCGAGGTACATCGCCACGTGGTGGATGGTGGAGGCGGTGCCGCCGAAGAACACCAGGTCGCCGGGGAGTAGCGGCGCGGTGCCGTCGGCCCGGTAGTAGCGGGCGACGGCCCTGGAGGTCGGCCACTGGGTCCGGGTGGTGCCGTTGATGACGTCCGCGCCGACCGCCAGGTAGTAGGCGTAGCGGACCATGCCGGAGCAGTCCAGGCCGCGGACGTTGCAGTCGTTCGGGGCGCCGTTGGACGGGTCGCAGAGCCCGTACGTCGGGCCGGGCTGCGAGCCGTGGCCGCCGCCCCACGAGTACGGGGTGCCGATCAGCCCGCAGGCGGAGCGGACGGCGGCGGTCGCCTGCGACGCCGCGCCGGTGGACAGCACCCCGCAGGCGGGCGCGGCCCGGGCCGCCTGGGCGCCGGCGAAGAACACGCCGACCGAGACCAGCACCGACAGCAGGGCGGCCCACCGCAGCGGGGCGACCAGCCACCGCGACAGAGGCTTTACGCGTGTAGTCATAGCCGCGGATCCTTCCGGCGGCACTGACGGCGCATCAATAGGACGGCGGCACACCGGACTTGCGGCCCTCTGGTCGCCGCCCACATGGCGGCGCCCCGCCCCGGCTGCCGACCCCGGCGGCACGGCGCCCGGTCGGCGGCATGCGGGCCGCCGCCCAGCCTGTCGCCGTCTCGCCGATCCGCCGTGCGAACAAGGAAATCGACGCTGCACCGCGGCAGTTGCGCGCCCGCGCCGCGCCTCGGCCGGACCGTCCGACGGGCGGGCGGGCACCGGGATCGCGCAGGTGCGGGGCCCTCGGGGCGCTCCAGTTGGCCGGACAACTCTTCACCCGGGCGCCCCGCAATGTTGCTCGAACCGACGCCTCCTCGACGGCCGGCACTTCTTGAGCCGGCACCGTCCGGCCTGCCATCCTGACGCGCGCCACCCGTCCACCCCTCCCACCCTCAGGAGGCCCTCCCCATGCGGAAGTTGTCCGCACACCGGCGCCACCGGCGGCTGCCCCTGCTGCTGCTCGCCGTCGTGGCCCTGCTCGCACCGGCCGTGTCGACCCCGGCCGCGGCCGCGGGCAGCTCGATCGGCCTTCCCGCCACCAGCTACGTCCAGGGGCAGACCTCGGCGCTGGCGGTCACGTACAGCACTGCCCGGGCCTCGTCCACCAACTGGGTCGGCATCTACTCGACCGACCCCGCCAAGGGCCCCGGCAGCGGAACGGCCTCGCTGGCCTGGGCGTACGCCCCGAACAGCAGCGGCACGGTGACCGTGGCTGCGGGCTCGCTGCAGCCCGGCAGCTACCTGGCCTACCTGCTCGCCGACAACGGCTACACGCCGCTGGCCCCGCCGGTGCTGTTCACCGTGACGTCCGCGACCGTGCTCGGCACCCAGAACAGCATGCTGTGCCTCGGCCGGGCCACCGTCCCGCAGGGCGTGCCGGTGACGGCCTCCTACGGCACCGGCCGGGTGTCCGCGACCAACTGGATCGGCCTCTACCCCGACAACGGCACACAGCCCGGCGGCAGCCCCGCGCTCGTCTGGAGCTACGCGCCGAACGGCACCGGCTCGGTGGTGCTCGCCACCGACGCCCTCGCCCCGGGCGCGTACGTCGCCGACTACCTCGCCGACGACGGCTACACGGCGCTCGCCCGTCCCGCCCGCTTCACCGTCACCGCGCCCGGCGCCGACAGCCCCAACCTGATCGTCAACGGCGACGCCGAGTGCGCGGACGCCTCCGTGAGCGGCTACGACGCCGTGACGCTCCCCGGCTGGCAGGCCACCGGCGTGCCCACCGCCGTGGCGTACGGCGCACCGAACGGCTTCCCGTCGAACAGCACCGCCGGGCCGGGCAACCGCGGCGGCGCGTTCTTCTCCGGCGGCCCGGTCGGCAGTTCGGCGCTCACCCAGACCGCCGACGTGTCGGCGGCGGCCGGGCAGATCGACGGCGGCGGCGTGACCTACAACCTCTCGGGCTGGCTGGGCGGCTACGCCACGGAGAACTCCACCGCCACCCTCACGGCGACCTTCCTGAACGGCAGCGGAGCCTCCCTCGGCAGCAGCCGGATCGGCCCGGTCACCGCCACCGACCGCGGCCTGTCCACCGCGCTGCTCCAGCGCACCGCCACCGGCACCCTGCCCGCCGGCACCCGCAGCATCGGCATCGCCCTCCAGCTGACCCGCGAGGCGAGCCGCACCGGCAAGGCCTACAACGACGCCTACGCGGACAACCTCTCGCTCACCCTGTCGGCCGCCGTCCCCGCGCCCGCCGTGCCGGCGCCGGTCGCCTCCCACGTCCCGGCCCTGGACCACGTGTTCTTCGTGATGCTGGAGAACCGCTCGTTCGACCAGGTGATCGGCAACTCCGCCGCGCCCTACCTGACCCAGCTGGCCAACAGCAACGTCACGCTCACCCAGTCCTACGGCGTCGTGCACCCCAGCGACCCCAACTACCTTGCCGTGGCGGGCGGTTCGACCTTCGGCCGGACCGACAACCCCTACCCCGCGCTGACCGGAGCGGTCACCGCCCCGCACCTCGGCAACCTGGTGGAGCAGGCCGGCAAGTCCTGGCGCGGCTACGTCGAGGACATGAAGTCGCCGTGCAACCTGAGCTCCAACGGCAACTACGACGCCGACAACGTCCCGTTCGTGTACTTCAAGGACGTCACCGGCAACGCGGCCCGCTGCCAGGACAAGCTGCAGCCGATCACCCGGCTCTGGTCCGACCTGCAGAGCACCGCCACCACACCCGAGTTCGTCTGGTTCGAGCCCAACAGCTGCAACACCATGCACAATTGCAGCGTCACGACCGGCGACACCTGGATGCAGGCCAACCTCCCGAAGCTGTTCGCCTCCCCCGCCTGGACGCAGCAGCGCTCGCTGCTCGTCGTCACCTTCGACGAGGACGACGACAGCCACGGCCAGCGCATCCCCACCCTCGTGGCAGGCTCCCCCGGCCTCACCAAAACCGGCTACCGCTCCGCCACCCAGTACAACCACTACAGCGTCCTGCGCACCATCGAGGACGGCCTGCGCCTCCCCGGCCGCCTGACCCAGAACGACCAGTACGCGACCCCGCTCAACGACATCTGGACCTGACGCCCCACAACCCGTCCGACACCTACGACGCCCGGCAGGCCGGCACGCCCGCCGGGCGTCGCCGTGCCCGCGGCCGCCACGGCGTCGCCGGGGACTTCACCGCCTGCCGCAACAACACCGCTTCCTAATGTCGTTGTCAAGCTGTCTCGGTCACTGGAGGTGTGACGTGGTAGCACCGTCGGTCACGGATCAGCGCCCACAGGACGTTGACCC
>NZ_JBHWDS010000010.1:122775-179502 GCF_042734615.1 Kitasatospora sp. NPDC059646 | reverse complement strand
CGGGGGTCAGATATAGACCGAACCTTGTCTTGGGCTGTCATGGCCCCCCTGTATCACCTTTGTTGGGCGCCCCCCGGCCGCGGGCCCCCGCCCCGGGGCCCCGCGCGGCCGCCCCGTCAGGCGGACTCCTCCGGCCCGGCCCAGCCGCTGCGTGCCCCGGCGGCCAGGTCGTCCCGGCCGACCGGGCCGTCGGCGCTCCGCCGCCCGACCCAGTCGATCACCCGGCGCACCTGGTCGGCCCGGACCGGCTCCCCGTCCGGTGTGCCGAGCAGTTCGCCGAGCAGCGCGGACGTGCCGGCCGAGGTGCCGCCGCCCAGCTCGACCAGCCGGTGGGTGGCCCGGATCCGGGCCGCGCCCTCCTCGGTGCCCGCGGTGAACTCCCGCTCGAAGACCGCCCGTCCGAGCCGCACGGTGCCGATCAGCTGCTCGTGCTCGGCGCGGCTGCGGGCGGCCGGGCCGGACGGCCCGTCGGCGTCCGGCGACACCACCCGGTGCACCTCCTCCAGCCGCCACCCGCCCTCGGTGACGCGCAGCTCGCCGCCCTGGTGCTCCCCGGTGAACGCCAGGTAGTGGTCGCCCGGGATCTGCGAGCCGGTGGTCTCCGACAGCGGGATGTCCACGGCGAACGGGACGATCCCCTTCTCCTTGACGGGGTTGCGCGACCCGTCGAAGAGCGTCACCTCGACCTCGGCGTGGCCCGCGTAACGGGCCATCGGGGTGGCGAACTTGCCGTTGGAGACCACCTGCCCCGAGTCGCCGTGGCCGCCGCCGTCGCGCCACAGGTGCTGGGCGCCGCCGACGATCCCCGGGCTGTTGGTGACATCGCCGGTGATCTTGGCGCCGAGCTGGCCCTGGACGCCCGCGTTCTTCGCCGCCAGGTCGTACCGGGTGCTGCCCGCGGTGGTGCCGTTGGCCGGACTCAGCTCGACCTTGTCGTCCACCGCCCGGTGTTCGAGCGAGACCACCTTCACCCCGACCTCGACGCCCTTGCCGCCGCCGAGCGTCACCCGCCTGGACGGGACGCTCGCCGCCACCTCCGCGCCCTGGGTGGCGGTGCCGAACAGCGCCGACAGGTGGCTGTGCGAGGTCACGGTGCCGACCACCGGCGCCAGTTCCTGCCACGCCGAGGCGCCGAAGTACTCCGGCCCGCGCAGTCGCACCAGGTCCTGGACGCCGCCGACGTCGCCCAGCCAGCGCAGCACGTCGGTGTCGCGCAGGCCGGACTCCCAGACCCGCTCCGGCGGGACCTGGACGGTGACCGGCTCGGGCGGCCGGACCGTGACGGTCCTCGACGCCCCGTCACTCGCCGCCGCCGCACCGGACTCCGACGCCCCGTCACTCCCCGCCGCCGTACCGGACTTCGACGGGACGGGCACGGTCTCGCCGGTCTCCACCAGCGACTCGAAGCCGATCGCCGCCGTGCGCCGCTGGTGCACCTGGGCGCCGATCCACGGCCGCCGCGTGATGGTGAACTGGAGCTCCGCCTCGCCGGCGTAGGCGCTGCCGGGCAGCTTCGCCTTGGTCGCCGACCCGGCCGCGGTGCTCCGGGTCTGCACGTCCACCCGGTCGTGGCCCCGGCCGCCGGTGCCGGTCAGACCGCCGGTCACCGAGACCCCGGGCGCGGCCGGCACCGGAACGGAGGCCACCGCGCCGAGCGTGCCCTGGTGGTTGGTGCCGGTGCCGTCGGTGCGGGCGAAGCTGCGCTGCACGTCGGTGCCGGCGTTGAACTCGGTGGTGCCGGAGTCGCCCAGGTGCTCCATCCGGTCGCGGAGCACGGCACCGACCCGGACGGTGGTCCGCCCGTGCCGCACCACGATCTCGTCGCCCGCCGTCATGCCCTTGAGCCTGGACTGCAGCCGGTCCGGGGTGAGTTCGGCGTCCAGCTTGCGCCGGATGCCCGCCCAGTCGCTGTCGAACGGGTTGCGCTCCAGCTTCTGCTGCCCGGGCGCCTTCCCGCCGGGCAGGCGCAGCCCGCCGGGCTTCCAGCCCGACTCGACCTGCGACAGGACCGACTCGCCGAACATCCGCCGCCCGGTCGAACTGCCGTTGTTCTCCGCCGCGTTGGGCAGGGCGTGAACGTCGGTGACGATCGCCGAGGAGTCCAGCCGCCGTCCCTCCACGAAGCCCTTCGGCTGCTTCGCGGTGGTCCGCTCGACCGGCCCGGCCACCGGGTCGGCGTCGCGCATCGGCACGGCCACCCGCGCCACCGTGTCCACCGTCGCGGTGTGCGAGCCGTCGGGCACGTTCAGCCGCTTGAAGGTGACCGTCACGTCGTAGGGCGCGGCGACGTCGAAGAGCACGGCCGGCTCGACGTGCTTGCCGCGGTTCGACGCCGAGCCGACGGTCTCCGCCGACTGGCCGTAGCTGCGGTCCACCCGGTACGCGTAGCCGCCGGTGACGTCCACGAAGGGGGCCTTGACCTTGAGTTGGCCGCCGCCGTCGGTCCGGTTGCGGTGGTCGCGGACCGCGCCCTGGCCGCTGGAGGTGCGGGTGCCGGACTCGAACTCGTACTTGTCCGTCCGGGAGTGGAAGGTCGACTCCCCCAGCCGGGCCGTGACGGTGACCTCCGCGGACCAGGTCTTCCCGGAGACGGTCTCGGTGATCCGCCCGCCGCGGGTGAGTTGGGACAGCTGGGCCTTGAGCGCGATCCGGTCGAAGCTCGCGCCGATCCGCTGCTTGACCTCCTCCGACGGCTCGCCGTACTTCGTCCGCACCGCGTCCTCCACGACCGTGCGGACCTGGTCCGCGCCGCTGAGGGTGTGCACCACGTACGACGCGTTCAGCTCGTGCCGCTCGCGCATCCGGCGCGGCGCGGTGTGGGTGGCCGGCTCGGTGCTCGCGGGCTTCGGCTCGGCCTGCGGCTTCCGCTCCGGCCGCCGGAAGGCGACCGAACCGTCCTCGCTGCGCGGCGCCTGCACCTTGACGGTGTCCCGGGCGTCCAGGCCGACCTCGACGCGTAGCGGCGCCGACACGTCCGGACCGGCCCCGGGTGCCTCGCCGGGGCGGCCGACGTGCAGGTCCACCCGCAGCTCGGCGCCGTAGATCGCCTGCGGCGCACCGTACTTGCCGTTGGCGTACACCCGGTCGGCCTGCCGGCCCTGCCCGCCGACGCGCTGCCGCTGCTGGCCGGAGCCGGCGGCGACCAGGTCGACACCCGGCGTGCCCTTGGCGGCGGTGCCGCCCACCTGGCCCTGCTCGATGGTGGTGCGGGCGCCCAGCCGCCGGTCCACGGCGAACGAGCTGGTCTCGTTCACGGTGTTGAGCTCGGCCTTGCCGTCCTCCCTGCGGTAGGTCATCGACTCCACCCGGGCCACCGCCGTGACGACCAGGCCCTCCTTTCCGGGGACCTTCACCTCCAGCGCCTCGCCGCGGGTCATCCCGGTCAGCCGGGCCGCCAGGTTCGGCTGGCTGAACCCCTGCATCACCTGGTCGCGGACGGCGTTCCAGTCGTCGCCGAACCGCTCCCGTCCCTTGGCGTCCAGCGCCTCGCGCAGCGCCGCGGTGCTCTCCACGTCGCGGACGACCACGGTCTCACCGAGCCCGCCCCGATCGTCGCCGCCGTGCCAGACGCTCTGCGGCGGGCCGGCCACCTCGTGCAACTCCGGCTCCGCACCGGCCGGCTCGGCCGGCTTCGCCCCGGCCGGTTCGGCCGTGCCGCCGTCCGGGGTGACCGGCGGTGCGGTGGTGTCGGCGCGGTCGACCAGCAGGCGGATGTCCGCCGTGCCCGCGTCGTGCGCGACGTTCTTGCCGTTGAACGACAACTCGAAGTGGACGGTGCCGTCGTAGAGCACGCCGGGCACCTTCGACTTGCTGGTCAGCTGGGAGGTCCGGGCGTCGCCGGAGATCTCCACGTGGTCGCGGCCGAGCCGCCCGGCTCCGCCTCCGCCGATCAGTCCGGTGCCCGGCTTGACCGCCGCCGAGAACCCGAACTGCCCCGCGTTGCCGCGGTTCGAGGACGTGCTCCGCACCTGCTGCACCGTGGTGCCGATGTTGAACTCGGTCTCCTTGGTGGTGCCGGACTGCTTCAGCTCCCCCACCCGGGCGGTGATGTCGACCGTGCCGAGGGGCCGCCCGCGCCGGTCCGTGAGCGTCACGGAGACCGGCTCGCCCGCCGTCATGCTCTTCACGTCCCGCTGCAGACGCGCGAAGTCCACCTCGGCGAGGACCTTCTCACGCAGCGCCGGCCAGTCACCGCCGAACTCCTGCCTGGCCGCGGCCTCCACGTGGTCGAGCAGCGCCGCCACCGGCGGCCGGTTCCCGGACGTGCCGCGCGGCGCGAGGTCCAGCACGATCTCCTGGCCGCCGACCCGGCCGTCCAGCAGCCGCTGCGGGGGCACCCGCAGTTCGCCGGCCGCCGTGCCGCCGTCCCGCACCGGCACGGCGACGGTCAGATCGACGTCCACCGCCTCGGTGCGGCCGGCCGCTTCGCCGCGTACCGGGGCACCCTGGTGGCGCAGGTCGCCGAAGTCGAGCTCCAGCCGCATCGTCGACCTGAACACCTTGGCGGGCTCGTTGGTCTTCGAACGTGCCACCATGCCGCCGAGGTCGAGGTTGACCTCGCCGTGGCCACGATCGTGGTAGTACGCGACGAGTTCCGACGGCTCCCCGATCCCGCGGCCATGCCGGGCCTGGGCACCGACGTTGAACTGCCACTGCGCGTCCCGGTTCGTCCCGGTCGCCACCGTCCGGTCGGCGCCGTTCTCGAACTCGATCTTGTCGGTCCGCAGGTACGTCGACTCCGTGACACTGCCCCGCAGTTGAACGCTTCCGCTCCAGCCGTTGCCCTCGAACGGCGCCGTCCACACCTCGCCCCGGGACAGCGCACCGAGCATCGGCCGCAGCGTCGCCGGACCGAAGTACGCGTCCGCGAAGGCCCGCGCCGCCGCCCGGTCCCCCGGCACGGCCCGCGCGAGGACGTCGATGACCTTCTCCCGGACAGCCACCTCGTGCCCGGTCAACCCGACCACCAGGTCCGTCCCGGCGATCGGCCTCGGCGCGACGGCCTCCGGCTGCGGCTTCGGCTCGGGCTCGGACTTTGACTCGGGCTCAGACTTGAACTCAGCCTCGGGCCGGGACTCGGGCTCAGCCTCGGGCTTCGGTTCGGACTCGGTCGGCGGTTCGGACTTTGACTGAGGCTCAGGCTTAACCTCGGCCTCGGGCCGGACCTCCGGCTTCGACTCGGGCTTCGCCTCGGGCCCGGTCGGCGGTTCGGGCTTCGACTCAGGCCCAGGCTTGAGCTCGGCCTCGGCCGGCGACTTCACCCCCACCTCGCGCTCAGCTCCGAACTCGGGCTCCGCCTCGGGCGCGGTCGGCGGTTCGGGCTTCGACTCAAGGCCAGGCTTGAGCTCGGCCTCGGGCTTGAGGTCGGGCGTCTGCTCCGTGCGGGGTGCGGGATTGGGTTCTGTCGGGGTGTGCTCGGTGGTCGCGGTGACCGGTGGCGGTTCGCTGCCGTCGTAGTGGTCGCTCTGCCGGTACACCGTCACCGGGCGGCCGTCGGACGGGCCGAAGACCGCCTGGGTGATGCCGTCGTGATCGACCACGCGGAGCCGGAGGCCCAGCGCGTGGGCGGTCGCCGCCGGAAGCATCTCGCCCTCGGTGGACCGCCACCGGGTGTCCCACCCCTGGACGGTCCGGAGCAGTGCCTCCCGCTCGTGCGCCGTCGGCGGTGGCGGGTTGTCGGTGAGGTGTCGGCCCACGGAGTCCCGCAGCTGCTCGACGGAGAGCCCCGTGAAGGCCTCCCGGTCCTGCGCCGGAAGGTAGTTGAGCAGGTCCTCCGCCCGCAGGTCCGGCCGGCTGAGCAGTGTGCCGCGGTAGTTGGCGACGACCTCGGTCGGCCACTCGTCCGGGCGCAGGGCCCGGAAGTGGTCGCCGACCGCGGTCTGCAGTCGCTGCGCCGGGTCCTCGGCGCCGGCCGTGCGCGGGCCCGTCAGCTCGGGCGCGCCGACCGCGACGGACCGGAGCAGGCAGTAGCCGTCTCCGGCCACCGGCACCCGCGGTCCGGGCGGCGGGAACTCCGCGCCGGCCGGCTGCTCGCTCTTCGGGGTGCGCGGTGCGGTGTGCTCCGCCTCCGCCGGGGAGGGCGAGCGCAGGCTTTCCCGGGGCTCGGTCACCGTCTCCGACCGGCCCGGAGTGACGGTGCGCGGGCCCAACTCGGCCGGGGCCGAGGCCGATCGGGGACGGCTCGCTCCTCCCACCGGACCGGTCTGCGGCAGCTCCGACCGGCCACCGCCGGGCGCCGTCCGGTCCGTCTGCGGCGGGACGTCGGGCTGCGGCGTGGCGTCGTTCTGCGGCGTCCCGTCCTTCGGTGTTCCGCCGCGGTGTTCCTCCAGCACCTCGGTCCGGGGCGGCACGTCGGCGCCGGGGCGGCTGCTGCCGCCGAAGCCGTCGTCGATGTCCATCGGCTCGGACGTGTCGCGCGGCTCGGCCCGGACGAGCGTGCTGTAGCGCTCCATGAACGCCGGGTCGGGCGTCCCGGAGATGTTGTCCTCGCGCGGGCCGGCGACGGAGGCCCACACCGTCCACTCGGGCCGGAAGCCGGGCGGGGTCTGCCAGCTGACGGCGGGATAGACCTTGCGTTCCGTCAGGTCCGCCCAGCGCACGTTGCCGTCCCGGTCGTGGACCAGTGCGACGGCATGCCCCGCACCGGTCGGGCCGGCGCCCAGGACGGTGGCGAAGCTTCCGCGCCCGCCGCTCTTCACGGTGTCGATCAACTGCCGCAGCGCGTCCGGGCCTTCGCCGAACCGCGCGGGCGGGTCGTGGCGCTTCCACAGCACGTCGCCGGGGATGGGCTCGACCGTGCCGTGCACCGTCTGCCCCGAGACCCGGGGCCGCCCGAAGTGGGTGTCCCGGTACGCCTCGACGTTCTCCAGGCAGGCCTTCAGGTCGTCGCCCGGCCGGAAGCCCTCGGCGGGGCGCACCGGCGACTGGTGCGGATTGACCTGGTGCAGCAGCAGGTTGCTCATCGGCGGGTGCACCTTCGGTGCGCCGCCCAGGTATTCGATCAGCCGACCGGTCAGCTCGTGCTGCGGGCCGACCGCCTGGTACCCGCGGTCGTGCATCACCGCTTCGGAGTTCTCGTACGCGGGGGTGCGCTGCCGTTTGGCGTCCCGCCCGTCCTGCACGGCCGGGTCCGTTTCGCGGCGGAGCGTCACCTCCTCGTCCTCCCGGCCGCGCTTGCGGTCGTTGCGGGGCTGCGGTTGCGGCGTCGCGGCCTCGTCGCCCTGCGCGGTGGAGTGCTCGACCGGCGGCGTGTGCGCGCCGGCCGCCGGCGGCGTCTCGACGTCCATCGGCTCACCGTCCCGACCCGCGATGTGCTCCGTCGGCGGCGTCTCGATGTCCATCGGCTCACCGTCCCGACCCGCGACCTGCTCGACCGGCGGCGTCTGCCCGATGGCTGCCGGAGGCGTCTCCACGTCCATCGGCTCACCGTCCCGACCGGCGACGTGCTCGACCGGCGGGGTGTGCGGCCTCGCGGCCGGCGGCGTGTCGACGTCCATCGGCTCGCTGTCGCGGTCGGTGACGTGCTCCGCCGGGGAGGGCGCGTCGTGCGAGGGCTGCCCGTGAACGGGCGTCTGCGACACGGCTCCTGACGCCCCGTCGTGTGCGGCGGGCGGCGGGGGCGGGGGCCGGTGGCCGGTGGCCGGTGCGCCGAAGCCGTGCCCGGTGGTCGCGGGCGGCGGGGGCGGGGGCGGCGGCGTCGGTCCGTTCAGGTCGAGGCCGGCCAGTCTGCGGCGGACGGTGCTCGGGCCGGGCTCGCCGTCGCTGTCGGAGTCGCTGTCCTCCCGGCGGCGCTTCAGGCCGGGGCGCCCGGCGTCGGCCGTCCCGTCGTGCATCTGCACGTCCCCGTCCGGGGTGTGGACGGTCGCGGTGGGGGCGTCGTGCGGGCCGGCGTCGGTCATCTCGACGTCCTGGTCCGGCGTCGGCTGCGGGTGCGGCTGCGCCGGGGACGTCGGCTGCGGGACCCGGTCGGGCTGGTAGAGGCCCTCGGGGGCGAGCCTGGCCAGTTGGTCGTCCGTCAGCTTGGCGGCGCCCGCGCGGGCGGTGTGGTCGCCGGACGAGGAGACCGGGAGTTTGCCGGCGTGCGGGGACGGGACGCCGAGGTCGTCGGTGACGATCTCCGCGCTCGGGCTGAGCTTGTTGGCCGTCACCAACTGCTCCAGGTCGTCCTGGGTCTTCGGCGCCATGATGTCGCGCAGCTCGGGCGGCACCAGGCCGTTGGCCTCCAGGCTGCGCACCGCCTGGAGCAGGTCGGCGGTGTGCGGCGCGTACAGCACTTCCGGGGGCAGTTGCTCGTGGGCGACGGCGGTCAGCAGGTCCGGGTCGCGGATGACGTGCGGGTCCAGGTAGTTCTGGATCCACTTGTTGACCAGCTCGTCGCCGAACCGCAGGTTGGAGCCGCTGTTGGACAGGCCGGCGGTGATCTGCTCGATCAGCGCGGGCACGTCCTCGACCTTCGCGGTCAGCGCCCGGTCGAACATGGCGGCGGGGTGGTTCTCGCCCGCCCCGGCCCGCGCGAACGCGCCGCCGTACTGCTGTCCGACCAGTTCCACGTCGGCCCGCGCCCAGGCCACCCGGGCGGCGACCGT
The DNA here is from genome assembly GCF_042734615.1 of Kitasatospora sp. NPDC059646. Lineage (NCBI taxonomy): Bacteria > Bacillati > Actinomycetota > Actinomycetes > Kitasatosporales > Streptomycetaceae > Kitasatospora > Kitasatospora sp. NPDC059646. The sequence goes on along the minus strand of NZ_JBHWDS010000010.1, from coordinate 170,917 downwards.
CTTGTCCTTGGCGGTGAGCTTGGAGACGGGCTTGCCCTTGGCGGCGGCCGTGTCCGCGATCTCCTTGTCGTACAGCTCCGTCACCCGGTCGTCCACCGCCTTGGCGGTGAGCACGTCCCGCTCGTCGCCGGGCAGCTTGGCCCGCGCCTCGTCGAGCTTGTCCCGGAGCTTGCCGGCGGCCGCCCTGGCTTCCCGCGCAGCCTTGGCGTCCTTCTTCGCTTCGTCCTTCTTCGCCTGGTCCGTCGAGCCCTTCGCGGCCTTCGCGGAGTCCTCGGCCTTCTGCTTGGCGGCGTCGTGGAGGTCGTTGGCGTCCGCGAGTTCCTTCTCGTAGGTGGCGATGTCGTTCTTGCGGGTCGCCACCGCCTCCTCTGCCGCTTTCAGTTCGTCGCCCGCGACGGTCACCGGCCGCTTGGTGCCCTTGGCGGGGTCGGCCAGCTCGGACAGCCGCTGGTCGATCTCGTGCTTGCGCAGCGCGGCGCGGTCGTTCGCCAACTGCTCGGCGGCGCTGCGGTACCGGTCCGGGGTGGCCAGGTCGGGCCGGGTCCGCAGGTCGGCGGCCAGGTCGCGCAGGGCCTTCGGGTCCTTGCGGGCGTTCTGGAGGTGCCCGGCCAGGTCGTCCAACTGGCCGGCCAGCCGCTTCTGCTGTGGGGGCGTCAGCGGCCCGTGCCGGCCGTCGGCGACGGCGCGCAGCACGGCGGACGCGTCGTCCAGCTTCTGCGGACCGGTGACGCCGTTGACGAGGGCCAGGTCGTCGACCGCCCGCTCGTTGACCTTCTGGCGGACCGCGCCCATCGCGTCGTGCACGGCGGCGAGCTGATCGCCGCTCGGGGCGTGCGGGTCGACCTTGGCCACCGCGGCGGCCAGCCGGTCGAGTTCCGGCCGGGCGAACACGTCCAGGCCGGGCCGGCCGAGTTCGCGTTCCAGGTTCGCCGCGGCCTCGTCGGCGCTGGTGCGGTCGGTGATGCCGTGCGTCTCGAACGCCTCCGGCAGCCGGTCGCTGCCGTAGGTGGCCTTGAGGTCGACGGTGTCGGGCGTGGCGGTCAGGTCGCGGCGTGCCAGCACCGCTTCCTCCGGCAGGCCGACGGCGAGCCGCGCCTCGGCCTTCTTGCCGAACGAGTCGTAGATGCGGTGCCGGTCCGGTGCCATCGCGGTGACGAAGTCGCCGAACGCGTCCGAGGCCGCCCGGTGGCTTCCCTCGTCCATCGCGCGGGCCTTGAACACCGCCGCCGTCACGTACTTGTGCACCATGTAGTCGGCGATCACGTGGTTGCGGTTGGCGACCGCCCGCTCCAGCTTGACGTCGTTCTTCAGCATCCGCTCGGTGACCTTCTCGGCGTGCGGCTGCTGGCTCATCACGCCGTGGTCGGAGTAGGCGTACGCCTCGCGGTAGGCACGGTCGAACAGCGTCCAGTCGGCCTTCTTGGCCGGTGCCGACACGCCGCCGGGCCGGGTGCCGCCGGTCGGGTGCGGTGCGTTCTGCTGGATCGCCGCGTCGGCGTCCTGCAGGGCCTGCTCGCGGGCCTCGCGGTCCTTCTGCAGCGTCTCCTTCCGGAGTTCGAGGTCCGCGATCCGCTTGTCGTGGACGCCGGAGGCCGTGCCGGCCGCCTCCGCGTCGGTCTTGCGCTGCTCGGCCTGGGCCAGCAGTTTGTCATTGGCGGCTTCCTCGGCCCTGATCCGCTGGATGGTGTCCGGCAGGACCCTGAGCTCCGCCTCCTGACGTGCCCGCAGCCGGTCGGCCAGGTCGGGCCGGGCCGGGTCGGCGTCCTTGATCCGCTCGTGCTCGAAGATCGCCAACCGGTCGCGCTGTTCCCGCATGGCGGCCTTCGCGGTCTCCAGTCGGCCGTGCTGCTCCTGGAGTTCGGCGAGCCGGTCGGGCTGGTGGTTGCCCTTCCGCAACTCGACTTCGACCGCCCGCAATTGCTCGTCCAACCGGGCGTTCGCCCTCGACACCACGTCGACGTGCTGGAGCTTCTCGTTCCGGTACTGGTTCAGGATCGCATTGGTGTCGCCGCTCTCCAGATCGGCCCGCGCGTAGGTCTCCAGGTCGGCGCGGACCTGTTGGAACTCCGGCGAGTGGCCGAGGAAGGACTCGATGGTGTCGAAGGTCTTCTGGCCGTCGATCTTGTGCTCGTAGTCACCGTCCGGCGTGTGGCTCGCCTGACCCGAACTCCCCTGTGCAGCATTGCTGTGGGACGGCGGCGGCGGGGCCGGAAGGTCCTCGTTCGGGGTCCCGGCGCGCTGCGGCCGGCTCTCGGCCGGGGGCCGGTGCTCGGCCGCCGGAGGCTGGTGCCCGGCCGCGGCGGTGGCCCCGTTGCCGTCGACGTGGTCCATGAACTCGCGGAATCCGTCGTACGCGGCGTTCTCCGCCGCGGTCCGGTGCACCGGATTCGCCCGGCCCTCGTGGATCGCGGCCGGCTTCCCGCCGTACAACTTCTCCAGCAGCGGCAGCAGTTCGGGCTCGTTCTTCCGCACCCACGCCTCGCCGTTGTTGCGCGGGTGGCCGGTGAACGGGTCGGTGCCGTGGTTGGTCCCCAGGTACGCGTTGGTGACCTGGGCGAAGTACTCCTGCTCGTCCCGCGCGGAGTAGTTCTTCTCGCCGTTGGCGCCGCGCAGCGGACCGTCCGGCCACTGCGCCTTCGGGTCCTTCGACTTCTTGGCGAAGGCGTCGGTGATCAGCTTCTGGTCGTGCTCCTCCAACCCGAACCGGTGCACGGTGTGGCTGAACTCGTGCGTGGTGGTCGAGTAACCGTCCTGGTAGTGCGGGTCGTTGCCGACCGAGGTGTGCTCGCCGAGCAGGTTCTCCTCGGTGACGGCCGAGTGGCGGCCGCCCGAGCCGCGCATGTCGTCGTAGCCGCGACCGCCGCCCGCCTCGCTGGTGTTGTGCGCGCCGGCCAGGCCGTGCAGGTCCGGAACGTCGGTCATCCGGACGTCCTTCGGCACGATCACCACGTCCGCGCCGTTCTTCAGCAACCTCGCCGCAGTGTCCGGGTGTTGGAGCATCCGGGCGACCTGCTGCTGCGCCTCCAGCCGCGCGGACGCGGCCTGCTCGGCGCGCGGGTCCACGTGCACGATCAGCTGTGCGGCGGTCCGCGCGAAGTCCTCCGGCGGCAGCGTCGACTTCAGCGAGTCCACGAACTGCGGATCGCGGGCCAGCCAACGCCGGTTCTCCGGCTTCAGATTGGCGATCTCCTGGGCCCGCTCGTGCGGCGTCATGCCCGGCAGGTCCTGCCGCAGCCGGTCCGCGTCGACCGGACGGGTCGCCACCGGCCGCTGCCGGCCGCCGAGTTGATCGACCGCGTCCCGAACGGACGGCTTCTCGCCGAGCCCCCTCAGCTCCGCCTCGCGCTCCTGCCGCTGACGTTCCAACAGCCGGTCGTGCGCCTGCTCGGAGACCGGCCGGGACGTCGCCGGGTTCGCCTCGCCCGGATTGCGCGACGGCGTGCCCGCCCCGGACTCGGAGACCCGGCCCGCACCCGGGCGGATCGTGCCACCGGCCGGAGCCGGGACCGCGCCCGTACGGTTCGGACCGGTGACCGCCTGACCGTCCCGCCCCTGCCGCGGCACCGCCGAGGACGGCGCGGCATGGCCCGAAGCCCCGGCCCCGCCGTGCCCACCCGCCCCGCCGACCGGCCCGGGCGTGAACCCGCCCGCCGTCGGATTCTGCGTGGCACTCGCCGCCGCCGGAACCTCTCCCGCTCCGTCCGGCCCGATCTGCCCCGGCACGTGCTCCGGCCCCGCCGTCGGCCGCGGCGCAGCCGGCCCGGCGGAGAGCCGCGTCCCCCCGTCCAGATGCGTCCCGCCACCACCGAGAACTCCCGACAGATTGGGCATCCCGCCCGCACCGGTCGGCCGCGCCGCCTGCGCGTCGCCCTGGACGACGGACTCACGGACGGGCGAACTCTCTTGCGGCACCGTCGGATTGACGGGCTCCTGGCGCGACACGGACTCTCGCGCAGGCGGCGCGGCGGGCGGCTGCGCCGGGTCGTGCACCGCTGCGACACTCTCCTGCCGGGGCGCCGACTCATGCAACGGCGCGACCGGCACCGACTCGTGCGCAGGCACGGGGGCGGCAGCGTGCGGCTGCGCCGCGACGGACTCCTGCCGCGGAACCGACTCGTGCGTCTGACCGGCAGGCTGCTGAGGCTCCGTACGCGGCGTCACCGCCTCGTGCGCCGGCGCGACCGTCTCCTGACGGGACACCGACTCGTGCGCAGGCGCGGAGGCCTCCTGCCGAGGCAAAGTCTCGTGAGCAGGCGCCGTCGCCTCCTGACGCGGCATCGACTCGTGCACAGGCGCAGCCACGTCCTGCCGAGGCACCGACTCATGCACAGGCGCGGCGGCCTCCTGACGCGGCAAAGTCTCGTGAGCAGGCACCGTCGCCTCCTGACGCGGCATCGACTCGTGCACAGGCGCAGCCACGTTCTGCCGAGGCACCGACTCATGCACAGGCGTGGCCGCCTCCTGCCGAGGCAAAGTCTCATGAGCAGCCGCCGTCGCCTCCTGACGCGGCACCGACTCATGCACAGGCGCAGCCACGTCCTGCCGAGGCAAAGTCTCGTGAGCAGGCGCGGCCGCCTCCTGACGCGGCACCGACTCATGCACAGGCGCAGCAGGCTGTGCCTCCGTACGCGGCGTCGCCGTCTCACGCGTGGGCGCGGCGGCCTCCTGGCGGGGCAGAGTCTCGTGCGTGGGCGAGGCTGCCTGCTGGTGCGTGGCCGCGGCCGGAGCCGGGGTGGCGTCGTGGCTCGGCGTGGCGGTGCGGCCGGTGGACTGTGCGCCGATGGACGGGCTGTCGGCGGAGCGTCCCGCGCCGAACGGGGTCAGCCCGTTGACCTTTGACTCGCCCGTGCCGGAGCCCGTGCTGTGCGAACCGGCCCCGATCGACGTACCCGCGTCCGCGGTGTGCGGGGTACCGGAGCTTCCGCCGGTGGTGCTGCTGCCGGAGGGGCCGTGGTAGGCGCTCGCGCCGGCGGGGCTGTCCGACTTGTTGAAGGTGGGCGGCCCGTCCTGGCCGCCGTGTTCGCCGGCACCGGGGAGCTTCGGTCCCTCCGCGGCCTTCGGCGTGGCGAAGTGGCCCTTCGCGGCGGACGCTCCCGCGTGCAGGCCCGCACCCGCGCCGCCGGAGAGGCCGGAGCCGAGCAGGGATTCGCCGTCGACCTTGCCGGTGGTGATCAGCTGGGTGGAGACGTCCGCGCCGACGCCGATCGCTGCGCCGGTGGCCATCTTGCCGCCGGTGGTCTTGAGGGCGGCCTCCACCCCGAGCTTCTCGCCGGCCTTGCCGATGCCCTTGCCGATCAGGTGGGCGGACGCGCCGCCGACCGCGCCGCCGAGCGCGTTCTGCCCGACCTCCTTCATGTCGATGCTCTTGCGGTGACCTTCGGCGAGTTCGATGCCCTGGGCCAGCAGGTTGATCGCGCCCATCTGGGCGGCCTGCTTGGCCGCCATCACGAGCATTTCCTTCAGCAGCGTCTTCAGGGTGGCCATGACCGTGGCCCGGGTCGCCGCGATGAACGCGGGCACCTCCAGCATCGACGCGCCCGCGGTGAACGGGGCCTCGGCCTCGGCCGTCGCCAACTCGAAGGCCAGGATGCCGAGCTGGGCGATGATCTGGATCTTCGCCGTCTCCGCGGAGTTGGCCATCTGCTCCAGCATGTCGCCCATGCCGTTGAGCGCGTTGATCGCGCCGGGCAGGTAGCCGGGCTCCTCCGGGGTGCCCTTGCCGACCGAGTACTTCTCCCAGTACTTTCCCAACGCCTCGGCGGCGACGCCCTGTTGACCCTCCAACGCGCGCTTGATCGTGGCGTCGCCGGCCTGCGCGGCGTCCTTCAGGCCGTCCGCCGTCTTGCGGCAGTGATCGGCCATGTCACGGAGTTGGTCCTCGTCGGCTTCCGGCCAGCGGCAACCCGCGAGCAGCAGAAGCACCCACTGGAGGGGCTCCGGGAGTTCGACAGCCATCGGGGTCAGTGCCTTCCGCTCTGGGTGATCCGCGGGGTGATCGGGAGATGGACCGCATTGGGCAGTTGCGGCGAGACCGGCATCGGCGCACTGCCCGGGTCCACGCCGTTGAGGTCGGAGATGACGCCCTCGTCGGCGTTCTGGTAGCCGTCGGCCATCGCCTTCAACCCGTCGGCGATGCCCTTGAGCGCGGCCGGCAGGCCCTTGATGACGTCGAGGGTGTCCTTGCTGTACTTCAGGTAGCCCTTCTCACCCTCGGCGAACTTCTTGCCCGACTCGTCGTTGCCCCACGGGTTCTGGGCCTCCAGCGACGGCAGGAACGAACTCAGGGCGCTGTACAGCGAGCCGACCTGCTCGGAGACGGCGAGCATCGGCGACACCGCCGCCTGGTACTGCCCGGGGTCGACCTGGAACCCCTTCCCGGCGCTCCCGGATCCGTCGCCCGCGCTCGCCGACCTGGCAGCCGTCCGGGCAGTCGGCGCGGACGTCGCATGCCGCGCGAGGGTCCGCTCCATGGGCACCCCCGCCGACGCCCGCTCGAACGGCTCCACCGGCGTCACCGCCTCCGCCCGCTCGAACGGCCGCACGGGCGTGGCAGGTTCAGCACGCTCGAACGGCTCCACCGGCGTGGCGGGCTCAGCACGCTCGAACGGCCGGAGCGGAGTCGCCATCTCCGCCCGTTCGAACGGCTCCACCGGCGTCGCCGCCTGCACCCGCTCGAACGGCTCCACCGGCGTGGCAGGTTCAGCACGCTCGAACGGCCGGAGCGGAGTCGCCGCCTCGACCCGCTCGAACGGCTGCACGGGAGTCCCGGCTTCCGCCCGCTGGAACGGCTCGGCGGCGACCCACTCCCGTTCCGTGGCCGGGACGCCCAACTGCCGGGCCTCCATCGGGACGCTGTCGGGGACGGCCGTGCCGATCCGGAACCTGGTGGTGGCCTCGGGTTCGGCTGCGGCGGCGTACCAGGCCTGCTCGTCGTTGCTCATGCTGTTCCTCCGTCAGGTCGGGTCGGCGGCGGGCGCGGTCAGTCCGCGGCGGGCGCGGCGGCCAGCCGGGAGAGGGCCGCGCGCAGGAACGGGCTGGGCACCTGGAAGCCGCCCTCTTCGCGCAGCGGGGTGCGCTGCGGCGTCCCTCCCTCAGCCGCACCGCCGCCGGTTGCACCGCCACCGCCCGCACCGCCACCGGCCGGGGCCTCCGCCGCAGGCGCGTCCGGGTGGCCGCGTCGCGCGGCGGCGCTGCGCGACCGTTCCAGGTACGCGTCGTCCGAAATTCCGCCCGGGCCTTCGGCGTTCGCGGCGGCCGCCTCCTGGCGTGCCGTCGGGTCCACCGTCGGCGCGGCAGCCGGAGCGACCGTGTCCGCCTTGGGCGCACCGTCCGGTGCCGGGTCGCCGTCACCCGCGCCCGTCGCTCCGCCCGTGCCGAGCAGCACGCCCGCCAGTTGACTGAGGACCTCCTGCTCGCTGGCCGGGCCGGCGGGTGCGACCGGGGCCGCGGCGGGTTCGGCGGTGGTGAAGGTGCCGTCGGCGCGGGCGTCGTCCAGCCAACGGCGTCGGGCGCGCGACCAGTTGCGGTCGCGCGGGTCGACGTCGGCGGCCCGGCCGAGGATGCGGGCGTCGCCGTACAGCTCCTCTTCCTCCTCGCCCTCGGTGCCGAAGCGGGTGGGGCTGAGGAAGCGGTTGGCCTGCTTGCCGTCCTTGCCGCCGGCACCGCGGCCCGCGCCACCCATGCCGCCCATGTGGCCGCCCGCGCCCATGCCGGCGGCCCCGGTCGTCGAGCCGCGGCCGGCTGCTCCGCCGGAGGTCGGTCCGCTCGCCCCGGCCCGGCCGGCCGCGGAGGACGCGCCGGACATGCCGCGGGCGGAGGCCCCGGCACCACCGGTTCCCGCGCCGCTGCCGGACCTCGACGCCAGCGAGCTGCCGCCGCTGCCACCGATCCCGCTGCCGCCGGGGCCGCCGCGCAGGGCCGAGCCGCCGATGCCGCCCGTCGCGCCGCGCGCCGAGGAGCCGCCGACCCCGCCGATGCCGCCGCGCGCGGTCGAACCGCCCGGGCCGCCGAACGGGTTGCTGGTGGTGCCCTTGAACGGGGTCAGGCCGCGACCGCCCGGCGTGCCCGAACTACCGGTGTAGCCGCCGAGGTTGGGCATGCCGCCGAGCGGGCTGTACGGGCTGCCGCCGGCTCCGCCGGTCAGTCCGGGGTTGGGGCTGTAGGTGCCGCCGATGGGCGAGTAGGGGGCGGAGGAGCCGCCGGCTCCCGGGCCGAGGGTGCCGAGGTCGCCGAGGCCGGCGATGTTCAGCGGAGCCGCGCCGGAGCCGCTGAGCGGGGTGAACACCGGTGCGCCGCCGCCCGATCCGCCCTGGCCGAAGCTCGGCATGGTGGGGGTGAGCGGCTTGAACGGCGCCAGTGCCGGGCTGCCGCCCGAGCCTCCGGAGCCGCCGAACTGGCCGGCACCGCCCGGCGATCCGGCCCCGCCGAACTGGCCGGCACCGCCCGGCGATCCGGCCCCGCCGGGGTGCGAGCCGGCGCTGCCGGGGGCGTCCGGCATGGTGAACGCGCCGGGGGCACCGGGGACGCCCACACCGTCGGGCGCGCCGCCGGGGGTGTCGCCCGCGGCGCCCGGCTCGCGCAGCCCGGCCGGCATCCCGAACGGGGAGCCCGCTCCGGACATGGTGCCGATGCCCGCCCCGCCGGCCCCGCCCGAACCTCCGGCCCCGCCCGCGCCGTTGAGGGCGCAGGACTGGCCCATGCCGGTCATGTCGGCGATGTGGTTGGCGCTCTTGCGCAGCATGCCGTCGACGTCGTTGCCGACCTGTCCGACGTACTGGTGGTAGACCGCGGCGGCCTGCTTGATGCCTTCGGAGTTGGCGATGTCGTCGTGCTTGCCGGCCGGGTTCTGCTCCATGTACTCCTTGGCGTACTGGAGCTCGCGGACCATCTCGTTCTTGGTGTCGATCACCGCGCCGGACGCGCCGTGCAGCGAGGTGGCGATCGCGTTGCCGGACTGCAGGGTGGTGGCGACGTGCGACTCCTCGCCGCCGGCGAACTTCTGCAGGTACTGCTGGAAGCTGTCGGCGGCGGGACCGGACATGCTCGCCATCGCCCGCTGGGCCGCCTCGCTGATCGCCCGCACGTGGGTTTCGGCGACCTTGTTCCAGTCGTCCCAGGCGGCGGCGAGCTCGGCGAGCAGCTCCTCGTTGGCGTCCGGGAAGGCGATGTCCTTCCCGTTCTCGTTCTTCTGGACGGTCTTCAGTACTTCGGCGAGGTCGGCGGGCAGCTCGATCATGGCGGGAGACTCTCCGGGAGGACGTTCGTGGTCGGAGCGGGGGCGGGTGAGCGCGCCCCGGGGTGGCGGTCGGCGGTGCGGCGTCGGGTCCGGGCGGCCCGACCGGTCAGCTGTCGACGGCGGCAGCGGGCGTCAAGTCGCCCGGTGAGCAGGTCAGATGAGCTGCCGGGAGCCGCCTCCACCGCCGCCGCGGAGAGCTTCCACGACCTCGTCGTGGTGGTTGTAGTCGAGCGTGGGCGCGTCGGGCCGGTGGTAGTCGGTGTCGGTGTCGGTGTCCCCGATCGGCGCGACGGGAGCGGGCGGCGGGGGCGGCGTCGGCCGGGGGTCGACGGACGGCTCGTCGGGTACGCCCGGCAGCGAGGCGGGCACCGTCCCGACGGGCGCGGACAGGTTGCCGGGCAGGCGCGGGTCGGCCGGCATGTCGCCGTCGGCGCTGATCCGGCCGATCTCGGCGCCGTGCTGCTCGTCGTTGGCCCGGTGGCGGGCTGCCATGGCCTGCAGGTTCTGCCCCATCGCGGTGGCGTTCTGGATCAACGTCCGGATGCCGGCGAGGACTTGCTCCTGGTGTTTGCCGAGGCCGCCGACCGAGGAGCCGGCCCCCTGGAGCGCCTTTCCGACCAGGTCGGTGCCGTACACCGAGTCCTCGACCTGCTTGACCTTGGCCTCCAGCCGGTTGGCCGGGCCCTCGAGTTCCTTCAGCAGCCCCATGATCGTCTTGGCTGCCGACTCGACCTCGTCGAGGTCGATCCACACCGTCTCGTCCGCCACCGCGTACCCTCCCGGTTCACCGCCCCCGGGCAGTCAGGTTCATGCCAGGCTGCCCGTCGGTCGGGTCCACCGGAGTGTCCGCGCCGGATCCAGGGCAGGCCGAAGGCACCCGCCAGGCTGCCGCACCCGCTCATTTGTCAGGCAACTTTACTTGCTGTCCACGGGCGAACGGCCAAGCACGTCCGCCGAGGTGACATGACGTCACCTCGGTACGAGCTTCGCAGACCGGCAGGCAGGCTGAAGGGCCTCGAAGGTATGCAGTTGGTAAATTCACGGCGTGAATTTCTGGGCCTGTGGCGGCAGGCGGCGCTCCCTCCGGGAGGAATCGTGAAAGTTCAGGGGTGGTTCGACGACCTCGGGCGAACAGTGCGGAACGGCCGGGCACCGGGGTCTCCCGGGGCCCGGCCGCGGACGGTGACATCCACCCCCACCGGTGGTCACCGTCCGGCTCGGCGCTCCTGGTAGGCGGCGATCACCGCGTCGACCGGGATCGACGGCCAGGTGCTGATCTCTCCGGTACCGCGGTCCACCACGCCCGTGGCGTCGCCGAGGTTGGCCGGCGGCCGCAGCTCGCCGGTCGCCGGGTCGGCCTCCAGCGGCGCGGGCGCGGCCCACACCACCCAGCCGAGGTCGAACTCCCGGAACCTGACCTCCCGTTCGGCCCCCTCCGGGGCGCCGTCGTTCAGCCATGCCTGCGCCTTGGCGAGGGCCTCGTCCTGGGTGATCATGCGGTTCCTCCTACAGTGCGGTGTGCTGCGCCGAGCGCGGCCAGGGCCGCGACGGTCGCGGTGACGGCGGCCGAGTCCGGCAGTTGCGCCCCGGCCGGAGTGCGGTGCCGGAGCATCAGCTGCCGGCTGCGATCGGCGTGGGCGACGACCAGCACGTCCCAGCCGCCCTCCCCCGCCTCGCGCGAATCGGTCAGGCGGACCGTGACCTTGACCGGCCGCATCCCCGGACGCAGGAACGTCCGGTCCACGATCTCGGCGATCCGCCGCTCCGGATCCTCCGCGTCGAGGTCGAACTCCCGGTAGAGCACCGGAAGTTCGGCGCCCTCCCCGTCCACGGTGAGGATCAGTCGGCCGAGCGCCGGCAGCCCGTGCCGACGCAGCGGGCGGGTGGCCGCGGCGGCCAACGCCATGGCGGCGGACAGCAGTTCACTGGCCGGACCGGTGTCCGTCCAGGCTCCTTCGTGCACCGCACGCGGCAGCGGGGCGGGCTCCGCCCACTGCCCGAGGCCGTCCACCAGGGCCGGGGCGTACCCCTCGACCAGCCGGGCCAGGCCCTCCTCGGGCGTGGCGCCGAGGTACCACCAGCCGCTGCGGCCCTGCCGGAACAACCGCCCCCGCCCGTCGAGGGCGAGCACGCCCCCGTCGGTCCGGCCGACCGGGAAGGCCGGCACGCCCAGCCGGTCGGCGAGTGCGGCCACCGCGGGCCCGGCGTACCGGGCGGCCGCCGGGTCGATCACGCAGCCGTGCGCCGCGACCTCGACGCCCGCTCCGGCCCGAGGGAGCGTCAGGTCCGCGTACGAGTCCAGGAATCGCCGCGCCGTCGGCGTCAGGCCGACCGCGCCGTCGCCGGTGGTCGCGGTGGCGACCGAGAGCATCAGCCGCCGGTGCGCCCCGGGCCCGGCCGGGCGGCCCGCGACGGCCAGCGACTCGCGCAGGCCCGCGGAGAGAACGGCGGCGCTCATCCCGTGATCACCTCGACACCCAGCTCCGCCAGCAGCGCGGCGCACGAGCGGCACGGCCGCACCGGCTTTCCGTGCTCGGGATCGCCGCCCTCGCGGATCGCCACGCTGAGGATCTGACTCCCGGTGAAGTGCGCGCGCGCCTCGTCCAGCGTCGTCGCCGCACCGTCGCCGCGCCGCTCGTCGAGCAGCAGCAGTTCGTCGGAGATCAGCGAGGTCTCCGCGCACCAGGCGGCGAACGGCTCCCGCTGGTACGGCGGCAGTGCGTCCAGGAACGCCCGGACCGCCGGGTGCAGGTCCGGCTCGGCCCCGCCGACCGTGTTCGTCCTGGTCTTCACCGTCCTGTCGACCAGCAGCGAGGACGCCGTGCCCGGCAACTCCCCCGCGGTGCCCTCCGCGCCGCGGCCGTCCGTTCCGCCGCTGCCACCGGACGCCAAGTACTCGGAGACCGTGGGCAGTTCGCCGCCGTCACGGAGCCGGGCCAGCGCCTCGACCGGCTCGTCCGCCAGGTAGCGGGTACCGGTCCGGTCCGCGTAGCTGAACCGGCCCTCCGGGGTGACCAGCAGCAGCCCCGCCCCGTCGGCCCGGACGCCGACCGGGAACACCGGGCGGCCCCACTCCGCCTCCGCCGCGGCCAGCACGCTCTCGTCGCCGCCCGGGGCGGCCGGGGTCGGGACCAGCGCGATCTCGCCGCCGCCGGCCAGCGGCAGCACCAGTTCTCCGAAGCCTGCGAGAAAGGACCGGGCCGCCTCCGACTCCGCCGGCCGGTCACCGCGCCCGGCGGAAATCCGGATCCGGTCGGAAATCAGGTCCTGAGCGCGCTCCCCGATATCACGGGCGCTCGACCATCCATGGCCTTCCAGCCACGCAATGGCCTCGCCCCGGTCGATTGCTCCAGGCATAGATGTTCAGGTCCTCTTTTTCAGACGGCCGTTCGGCCGCGATCCCGACACTCGATTGTAGCTGGCGGTCGCGAGCCGACCGGACCGTCATCAATGGTTCTACCGAATTCCGCCGCCCCGATGCGGGCGGCACGCGTCACTCCGCGGCCGTGTTCGCATTGTCCGGAAAGAGGTGCTCCCCGTAGGCGCGGAAGAAATCATCGGCGTACTTCTGCTGATTCGCCTGCTCCGGATAGAGCATTTGGGATTGCCTTCTGATGCTCTGGATCACTTCGCTCCGGCTCATTTCTGTCAACGGATCGGGCTGCCCCTCGGCATTGGGCTTCAACGCAGTGATCCCGTACGTGAGGACGACGTGGGAGCAGTTGCTGCACGGTTCGAGGTGCTGGGCGGTCCCGGACAGATCGGTCGGCTTCCCCGGCTCGACGGTGAACACCTCGACCCGGGAGAGCAGTTGGTGTCCCCGTGCCCTGAGTTCCGCCAGCCGGGCCGGGTCGCCCACCGCGTTCTCGAAGTCGGCCGCGAGCGTGGGGTCGTGCTGGTTGATCAGCTTGGACAGCATGGTCGACTCGGCGCACTTGCCGATCGTATTGAGGTACGGGTTCGGGTGGCTGCGGTAGGCGTCCTGCAGCAGCGGATGGACGAACGGCCCGAAGGTGACCCCCTCGATGGTCGTGGCGTTGGCCCCGGTGTGCTTGGCACTGGTGCTGGCGAAGAGGTTGGCCGGCGCGGGGGTTTCGGCGGCCGGGACGGGTTCGGTCTCGACCACCAGCTCCGCTCCACCGCCCTCGGTCCGGAGGTACGCCACTCCGGCGCAGCCGGGGCGGTTCTTCCGGCTCGTGCTGAGCTCCGCCTCCTGCGGGCTGATCAGCGCACTGGGCCGGCCCACGACTCCGTCGGAGAGCTTCGTGACCGCCTGCTTCATCACCTCGTGGATCTGCTCCCCCGTCAGGCCGTCGACCCGGATGTCCCCCAGCCTGGCGAAGACGCCCGCCCCGGGCGTGCCTTCGAGGCCGAGGTACGCGAGGCGACCGACCGCCTCCGTCACCGGTGACACCTCCGCCTCGTCGACCGCCGGCTCGTGCGTGTCGGTGGTCTCGTGCGTGTCGGTGGTCTCGTGCGGCGGCGTCGTCCCGTCGGTGTCGACCGGCTCGGTCGGCTCGTGCGGTGCGGCGCCCGGCTCGGGGTTCGCCCGGTCCGAGTGCGCTGCCGGTTCCCGGAGTTCGCCCTTCGCACCGATCGTCGTCGACTCGGCGCGGTCGCCGGTGTCGAAACGCAGGTGGAAGTGGCCCTCGCCGTCCTCGATCACCACCACCTTCTTGACGCCCGACTTGGTGCCTTCGCTCATGTCGCTGAGGTTGTCGATCAGGTTCGCGGCGGACTTGCCGTTGTCGGTCGCCAGGATCTTCCGCAGGTCGTCCAGGTGCTCCGGGTTCGCCGGGTCCAGTTCCTTGCGGTAGGCGCTGTGGTCGCCGGGCGCCCGCTCCTCCTGCGGGTACGGCCGCCCGAGCACCTCGGACATCGCCTGCTTGGCGGGCTCCCCGGACACGTTCTGGTGATACAGGTGGTCCGGCACGCCCTGCGGCATCTCGGCGGCGCCGGGGTTCTTCAGCGCGTCCTTCACCTGCGCCTGGTCCAACCCGCCCTCGTGGAACGCCTTCCACTGCGCGGCGAACCCGTCACTGGCGTAGTAGGACTTCTCGTCCGCGGCCTTGTAGGTCTCCATCACGACGGCGAAGGTCCGGCCGTCGACGCTGCGGCCGAACGAGGTGGCGAACTTGCCGCCCGCCTCCGGCGCGCTTCCCGAGGTGTCCGCCATGTTCAGCTTGTAGTCGCCGGTGGTGATCTCGATGTCGATGAACTTCACACCGTGCGGGACCACCCCCGCGTCCGCGCTCACCGCGGGACTGTTGGTGGCGGGGTACGGCCTGGTGACCGCGACGGACGCCTTCTTCGGGGTCTGGCCCTTCTTGGTCGGCGTGGACTCCTTCGCCATCATGGCGGCGATCCGCTCGTCCGTCTTCACCCGGGTCTCGGCCGGCGGCAGCTTCGGCCTGGCCGGCCTCGACGCTGCGGCCGAGGACCCTTCGGATCCGGTCGTGCTGCTCTGGGTCCCGGGTCGGCTCGACGCGGAACTGCCGCCGTCGTGGCCGGAGTTGGCGTGGCCGGTCGGGTGCAGGGGCGCGCGGTCGGGAGTGAGCGGAACGGCGAACAGGCCGCCCTCGCCCTGGTACAGCGGCTTGTCGCTGACCCGGCCCAACTGCGGGTCCGCGTACACGATCTTGCCGTCGTGGTTCATCGCGTTCCAGGCGTGGGCACGGCCCTCGCTGTCGTGGCTGATGATCACCGCCTGCGAACCGGGACCGCTGTCGAGCAGCGTCTGTGCCAGCTTGTCGTGCCCGGCCGGCCCCTTGCCCAGGTGCTCGAACCTGCCGCCGAGCGCCTGCTCGATCCGGTCCCGGCCGCCCTTCTCGCCCAGACTGTTGTGCTCGGTGCGGGGAGCGGCCACCGTCGGACGCCCGTCATAGGTGTCGACCAGTGAGAGCGCCGCGTCCGCACAGTTGTTGGCCCGCCCGGGCGCGCCCGGGCCGTCGCCGTTCAGCTTCTTCAGCCAATCGCCGGACCTCGGGTCCGGATGCCGCTGGGGGGTGCCGTCCGCGTTGTGCGGGACAGCCTCCTGAAGCTGCTTCAGCTCGTGCTCGGACGGGTGCTTCAACCCGCCCTCGACGTCGAACGGCCGCCCGTCCGTCGCCGGGTGGCGCGGACCGCCGTCCTCGTGCTGCACCGACTCCCGCTCGTGCGAAGGCTGCTGCTCGTGCTGCGGCTGCTGCTCGTGCGAGGGCTGCTGCTCGTGCACCAGGTGGTCGGTCGAACCGGCCGGGCTCTCCGAGGGGTGGGGCTCGGAGACGTAGTCCGAGTGCGCCGAGGGGACGCCGTGCTCGCTCAGCAGGTTGTCGAAGTCCCGGACGGCGCTGAGGAATTCGTCGCGGCCGCGGAGCATGGTGGCCCCGGAGTCCTTCCGCGCGTCGGCGAGCGCCGCCCGCTCCTCCTGGGTGCTGGTGGGCTTCCAAGTGAGCTGGTCCGCACCGGACTTGAAGGTGTCCGCCCCCTGCTTCGCCCGGTCGGCGAGCTCGTGCAGCTTGGCCTTGAGTTCGGGGTCGTTCGTCAGCTCGGCGACCTGGTGCCGGGCCTCGGCGTTCTCGTGCAGCTTGCCGGTGACCTCGGCGGCGACCTTCTGCGCCATCGGGATCTCCTGCCGGACCTGGACGGTCTCCTCCGGAGTCGGGTGGGCGACCTTGTCGGGCGCGCCGACGAGGGGCTCGTCCAGGCCGTAGCTGCGGAAGCCGGCCATGGCCAGCGCGGCGTGCAGGGCCACGTCGTCGGAGGCGCGGTCCCAGGCGTTCTTGAACCGGGCGTCGTGCTCGCCGACGAGGACCTGGCCGTCCTCGGTCACCTCGTTGCCGAGGTTCTCCGACTTACTGCGCAGTTCGGAGAACTTGGCCCGGACCTCGGCCCAGTCGTGCTGGTGGTCCGGCCCGTTGTCCTTCTCCTTCTGCTTCATCCAGGCGATGAAGTCCTTCTGGTACTGCGGGTCCAGCGGCGGCCAGTTGTCCTTGCCGTAGGCCATCGCCAGTTCGTCCCGGGCCCGGGCGTCCTCCGCGGTCCGGCTCATCATGAAGCCGTTCGAGTTCTCGGCCTGGCCCTGACCCGTCAGGTCCTCGCTGCCGTAACGGTCCTTCAGCCCCTTGCCGCCGGACCACAGGCTGTACTCCAGCTCGGCGTTCGGCCGCCCGGGCAGTCCGGTCAGCCCGTCCGTGCCGAGACCGAGCTTGCCCAGGTTGCTCTGGATCTGCTCGTACAGCTGCTCGGTGTGCGTCCGGAGCGCGACCAGCTTGTCACCGGCCACCTGGTTCGCCACGGCGTCGTCCTTGCCGGTGAAGCCCGGCACGTTGGCGTGCAACTCCTCCGGAGAGAGCCCGGCCGGGTCCTCCGGGGTGTCGCGCTTGTGGATCTGGGCGACGCTCTCGCTGTGCATCACGTCGATCCACTGCGACTTGCCGAACTCCGAGTAGAGGGTGTTGGCGGCGCTCTCGTTCAGGCCCATCCGCCCCACCAACTGGTCGATGGCGGGCCGGTTGGCGGCCAGGTACTCCTGGTTCTCCCGGTGGTTCTGCCGCAGTCGGGCCGCGGTGTCCCGGACGTCCTCCAGGCTGGTGTTCGGGTTCTCCAGCCGGGCCACCAGGTCCTTCTGCTCCTGGAGCTTCTCCCGCAGGCCGTTGATGTGCCCGTTCAGGACGTTGGTCTCGGGGTTTCCGAGCTTGGCCCGCCTGGTCAGGTCGATGGCGGCCTGGTCGAAGTTCCCCAACTGCTCCTTCGCGTTGACGTGGTAGGGGTCGACCGTCATCTTGACGATGCTCTCCGGCGTCGGCGTGCCGACCTCGAACGGCCGGACCGACTGCTGGGAGAGCCGCGGCGGCGCCTGCGGGTGCAGCAGGTCCTTCTGCACCTCCTGGCTGACGACCTCCCAGCCGTTCGGCCCGTGGTGCAGCATGTTGGTCGCAGCGGGCGAGTGGGCCGGCGGCAGCGGCGCGGCGTAGTCGCCGGTGCCGATCCAGCTGGTGACGGTCTTCTGGACGCGGAAGTCGGCGGCCGTCTGGAGGTTCCCGGCGGACGAGTACGACTGGAAGTGCCAGGCCGTGAAGGTGTCGCTACCCGGTTCGACGGTGGCCACCAGCGCGCAGCCGTTCATCGCATCGGTGATCACCAGCCCTTCCCGCGGGCGGGCCGGGTTCGGGTGCAGCGGGACCTGGGCGTGGCCGATGGTGCTCTCGTCGTCGAGGCTGGGCCGCTTGTTGCTCTCGTAGGGCACGTAGGCGCCGCGGACGTAGTGGCTGTCCTCCTTCACCGGCGGCAGGCTGCCGCTGGGCCGGGGGAAGTCGGCATAGTGCTCGACGTACTTCTCCCACGCGGGCACCAGGTGGTAGCCGTTGTTGCCGTCCGGCACCATGGCGAACCAGTGCTGGTCGCGGCCGCGCATCTCCCTGAGCAGGACGGCCTCCTCGTAGGGCCTCAGCCCGGACATCCGCTTCCGGACACCCTCGGCGAAGTCCACGGACACCCGGTTGTCCTGCAGGAACTCGGCGGGGTGGTGCATGATCCCGTGCTCCGGCGTGCCGACCGGCGGCAGTTCCTCGGGCACGACCGGCGGGTGCTCGGTGCCGCCGTCGTGGTGCTGCTCGGTGTCGCCGTCGGTGTGCTGCTGCGTGGCGTCGTCGCCGTGCTGCTGGACGGAGTCGCCGCCGAGCTGCGAGGAGCCGGCGTGGTCGGTGGCGCCCGGCGAGTCGCCGGGCCGCTGGTCCTCTCCCGGCCTGTTGACCGTGCGGGCCGACGCGCCGTCAGGGCGCGGGCCGTGCTGCGGGTTTGCGGTGGTGGTCGGCGGGGCGGACGGGTGGAGGGGGGCGCGGTCGGGGGTGAGCGGGACGGCGAACAGGCCGCCCTCGCCCTGGTACAGCGGCGTCTCGCTGGTGCGGCCCAGCTGCGGGTCCGCGTACACGATCTTGCCGTTGTGGTTCATGGCGTTCCAGGCGTGGGTGCGCCCCTCGCCGTCGCGGGTGATGATCACGGCCTGCGAGCCGTGGCCGCTGTCGAGCAGCGTCTTCGCCAGCTTCTCGTGCCCGGCCTGGCCCGTGCCCAGGTTCTCGAACCTGCCGCCGAGCGCCTGCTCGATCCGGTCCCGGCCGCCCTTCTCGCCCACGGAGTTGTGCTCCGTGCGCGGGGCGGCCACCGTCGGCCGGCCGTCGTACGTGTCGACCAGCGAGAGCGCGGCGTCCGCACAGTTGTTGGCCCGGCCGGGCGCGCCCAGGCCGTCGCCGTTCAGCTTCTTCACCCAGTCGCCGGAGAGCGGGTCCGGATGCCGCTGCGGGGTGCCGTCCGCATTGTGCGGGACAGCCTCCTGAAGCTGCTTCAGCTCGTGCTCGGACGGGTGCTTCAACCCGCCCTCGACGTCGAACGGCCGCCCGTCCGTCGCCGGGTGGCGCGGACCGCCGTCCTCGTGCTGCACCGACTCCCGCTCGTGCGAAGGCTGCTGCTCGTGCGAGGGCTGCTGCTCGTGCTGCGGGGCCGTCCCGTCGTGCGGGGCGCTCCCGAGACCGGCCGGGTCGATGATGTCCGGGTTGGCCTGGTTCTCGTTGACCGGCTGGTGCGGCGCGCCCGCGTCGGCACCGGGCTGGTGTCCGGGCGGCGGGTTGTTCCCCTGCGGGGCGTCCTCTCCGGGCACCCAGTGGCCGCGCTGCGGATCCGCTTCGAGGTAGCCCAGCCGGAGGTCGGTCGACCTGTGGTAGCCGACCGCCTCCGCCCCGCCCGGAGTGTTCAGGCGCACCGGGGGCGCACCGAGCATGTCGGCCAGCCCGTGGATCGGCGTGCCGTGGCCGTTCTTGGTGCTGTGCCGGATCGCGTGGGAGGAACCGGTGACGACGACGTACTTCCCGTCCTGCCCCTCCCGGTCCTTGACGATCACGTCGTGGGCGTACGAGTTCATCAGTCGGGCCCGCTGCTCGTACATGTCGGCCCCGTCGTTCGGGGTGCGCGCCGGGTACCCGTCGATGGCCTTGACCCGCATGCCGTTGGCCTTCGCGGCCTCCAGTGTTTCGCGCAGACCGGCACCCTGCGGGGACTTCTGGTCCTTGTCGTAGGCGCTGACCAGGTCCGACAGCTTCGGCGACATCTTGTCGCCGGTCCGCAGGTAGGCGTCCAGGTCGTGCTGGGCGGAGTCGTTGCGGAGCGCCTCGATGTAGACGGTGTCGACGCCGGCCCGCTTCAGCGCCTGCATGTTGTCCCTGAGGAAGCCCCAGCTGGGCGACGCCTCGTGCTTCTCGCCGAGCACGATCCCGGGGTGCCCCGGGTGGTCCCCGTTCCCCTGGAGCAGGCCGAGGGCGCCGTCCGTCACGTTGTTCTGGCCGGCGAGTCGGTCCCGGATCGGCTGGCTGTCGAGCGTGTGCCAGGTCACCGCCGAGTTCTGGCGGGCCAGCCGTTCCAGCACGTTCCGGCGCTCGCGCTGGGCCTGGTAGTTCGGTTCGGTCCGGAAGTCGAGCTTGCCGGCCTCCTCCGTGACCTTGTTCCCCTTGTACTGCAGGGCCGCCGGGTCGCCCGCGTCGTACAGCGCCTCGAACATCGGGCTGTTCAGCTTCCTGACCAGCTCGGGGTGGAGCGCCTTCAGCGTCGACGCGTCGTTGTACGTCTTGAAGCTCTGCGAGTACGGGCTGATCCGCGTGTCGGGCTTGCCGTCCTCCGTGAAGTAGCCGGAGTGGCGACGGCCCAGGCTGCTGTGCGGCAGCTGGTTGGCGGCGTAGGCCAGGTCCTCGGGCAGTTTGAACTTGAACTTGTTGTCGCTCTTGTACTGCGCGAGCGCCTCCGGGCTGTGGGCCGCCGGGTGGATCACGGCCGGACCGGGCGGGTCCTGGTGGAGCTTGGCCAGCTCCGCGTCCGTCGGCGGCACATCGAGCCCGGGCAGCGGCCGCTCGGGAGGCAACCCCGGTGAGGAGTCCGGCCGTTGGGCGTCGGCGTTCGAGGTGCTCCGGGAGCTCGGCTG
Source organism: Kitasatospora sp. NPDC059646 (assembly GCF_042734615.1). Classification (NCBI taxonomy): domain Bacteria; kingdom Bacillati; phylum Actinomycetota; class Actinomycetes; order Kitasatosporales; family Streptomycetaceae; genus Kitasatospora; species Kitasatospora sp. NPDC059646. The sequence goes on along the minus strand of NZ_JBHWDS010000010.1, from coordinate 150,737 downwards.
GACGTCCGGACGCGGACCGGCCTGGTGGCCGTTGCCGCCTGCGGGGTGCAGGGGGGCGCGGTCGGGGGTGAGCGGGACGGCGAACAGGCCGCCCTCGCCCTGGTACAGCGGCGTCTCGCTGACGCGGCCCATCTGGCCGTCGACGTACACGATCTTGCCGTCGTGGTTCATCGCGTTCCAGGCGTGGGCGCGGCCCTCGCTGTCGTGGCTGATGATCACCGCCGACGACCCCGGGCCGCTCTCCAGCAGCGTCTGCGCCAACTTCTCGTGACCGGCCGGCCCCGCGCCGAGCTTCTCGAACTTCGCACCGAGCGCCTGCTCGATCCGGTCCCGGCTGCCCTTCTCGCCGGCCGCGTTGTTCTCGACGCGCGGCGCCGCCACCGTCGGGTGGCCGTTGTAGGTGTCGATCACCGAGAGCGCCGCGTCCGCACAGTTGTTGGCCCGGCCGGGCGCGCCCAGGCCGTCGCCGTTCAGCTTCTTCACCCAGTCGCCCTGGAACGGGTCCGGGTGCCGCTGCGGGGTGCCGTCCGCATTGTGCGGGACGGCGTCCTGAAGCTGCTTCACCTCGTGCTCGGACGGCCGCTTCAACCCGCCTTCGACGTCGAACGGCCGCCCGTCCGTCGCCGGGTAGCGCGGACCGCCGTCCTCGTGCTCCGCCAACGGCCGCTCGTGCGACGGCTGTTCGTGCGACGCCTGTTCGTGCGACGCCTGGTCCTGGGCCGACTGCTCGTGGGCCGACTGCTGCTCGTGGGGCTGCTGCTCGTGCTGCTGCGACGGTCCGTCGTGCTGCCCGGTGTTGTCGTGCTGTCCCGTGCCGTCGTGCGGCGTGGGGCCGCCCTGGTGCTGGGACTCCGGGTGGGGAGCCGCGGTGTCGGGCCGGACCGGGCCGAGCCCGCCGGGGGCCGACGCGGCGGAGCCGTGGGCGGCGTTCGGGTCGCCGACCGGCTGGTGGTGTTCCGGGAGCGGGAGGGGGTGGACGCGGAAGTCTCCGGGCGGCGTGGTGTTCGTCGCCGTGCCCGGCTCGCCCGTGTGCGGGGCGGTGCCGTCGATCAGGTGCACGGCCGGGACGCCCAGCAGGTCCGCCGTGCCGGGTATCCGCCCGAAGCCCTGGTCGGCCTTGGAGTGGGCGTGCTCCGAACCCAGCACGACCAGGTACTTGTTGCCGCGTTGGGGAGCGTCCGCGGCGATCACGTCGTGGGCGTACACGTTCATCAGGCGGTTCCGCTCGGGGAGTCCGCCGTCCGCCGAGTCGTCCCGCGCCGGATAGCCGTCCACCGCACGGACCCTGACGCCGTGCTCCTTCGCCGCCTGCAGGGTGCCACGCAGGTCGGCATGGTTGTGGGTGTCGTACCTGCCGACCATCCTCTCCAGGTTGTGGGGCATGGCCGTTCCGGGCGGCGAGGCCAGGAAGTTGTCCAGCTCGTGTTGGAAGGAGTCGTCGCGCAGCGCCTCCAGGTAGATCGTGTCGACCCCGCTGGCGTGCAGCTGGGCCATGTTGTCCCGGAGGAAGTTCCAGTTCGGGGAACTGCGGTGCGCCTCGCCCATGACGAGGCCCGGGAAGCCGGCGCCGTCCCCGTGGCCGTTGAGCAGCCGGTCCACGCCCTCCATCGCGGACTGGTGGTCGCCCACCTGCCCCGCGATCCGGTCGCGGTCGACCCAGACGCCGTCCTGCGCCTTCTGGTCCGCGAGGTCCTTCAACAGCTGCCGGCGCTCCTGCTGCTGCTCGTGGGTCGGCCGGGACCGGAAGTCGAAGTTGGCGGCCTGTTCGAGCAGCTTGTTGCCCACCGGAGCGTTCGTGCCCAGACCCGAGGCGTTCTTCAGCGGGCCCTGGAGGCCGTAGGCGGCGCCCTGTTCGACGGCCGTCATGGTCGCCGGGTCGAGGTAGGCCTTGAAGGTGTTGTCCTTGATCTTGACGTTCGGCTTGCCGCTCGCCGTGGTGCCCGCCGACTGGACCGGGCCGGACGTGTAGGTCGTGTCGTTGGTGATGAGCTTGCCGAGGCTGGCCAGGGCAGGATCGGGCCGGAACTTGTTCGACAGCGCCTTTCCGGCCTGCTCCAGCCTGCTGTTGACCGGCGGGTAGACGATCGACGGCCCGTCCGGGTTCTGGTGGAGCAGCTTCCGCCCGTCGGGGGTGAGCCCCTGATCGGTGATCAGCGGCTTCTTCGAGCCGCCCAGCCCGGCCGGCTCCGGGTCCGGGCGCAGGACGCCCGCCGGCGCGGAGTCGGGGTGCGTCGCGGCAGGGCCCGACGGCTTCTCGTGCGGCGGTGCCGGGGTTTCGTGCTCGGTCGCCTTCGGACTGTCGGGGCCGTCCGGCGCAGTGCGGTCCGGCGTGGTGTGGTCCTGGGTGGCGCGGTCCGGCGTGGGGTGGTCCGGGGTGGCGTGGTCAGGCGTGCCGTGGTCCGGGGTGGCGTGGTCAGGCGTGGTCGGCTGCTTGTCGCCGTTGCCGGCCGCCGGGACGCCGAGGTCGTTGAGCTTCTTGTCGAACTCGCCGATCGCGTCCAGGAATTCGCTGCGTCCGGCGATCATGTCGGAGGCGCTGTTGCGCCGCTGCTCGGGCGACAGCTCGGGGCTGAGCTTGTCGGCACCGCCGGTGAACTTCTGGATGCCCTGCTCGGCCTTGTCGGCAAGGTCGTTCAGCTGCTTCTTCAGCTCCGGGTCGCCCGCGGCGTCGGCGATCTCCCGACGGACGTTCAGGTTCTCGTGCAGGGTGTCGGCGACGTCGTGGACGACCTTCTGGACGGTCGGGATCTCGTCCTTGACCTGGATGGTGTCCATCGGGTTCGGGTGGGCGGTGCCGTCACCGGTCTTGAGGTTGACCTCGTCGAGGCCGAAGCTCGCCACGCCGGACATCGACAGCGCCGCGTGCCGCGCCACCTCTTCGGACGGCCGGCCCCAGATGTTCTGGAAGTGCGCGGTGTGCTGGCCGACCTCGATCATGCCGTCGGGCCCGTACACCGTGCCGTCGTGCGAACCGGCCTTCGCCCGGTACTCGTCGAACAGCTTCTGCACGGCCTCCGGGTCGTAGGGCAGCCCGGCTTCCTCCCTGGCCTTCTCCCGCTTCGCCAGCTCCTTGTAGAACTCCTGCTGGTACTTCGGGTCCCGGCCGCCGTCCTTCTCCGGGTAGGCGATCTCGAACTCGTGCTCCGCGCGCTGGTGTTCGGGCATCTGGCTGAGCATGTAGCCGCCGGAGTCCTCGGCCCGGCCCTCGCCCGTCAGACGCGGGTCGTTGCCGTACCGCTCGCCGAGCGACGGGCTGGACGCGGCGTCCTTCGATCCCGACCACAGGCTGTACTGGAGCTTGTCGGGCGACTGGCCCGGCCGGCCCGTCAGGGTCTCGTCGCCCAGTCCGACCTTGCCCAGGTTCTCCCGGATCTGCTCGTACACCTGCTCGGTGTGCATCTGCAGCGCCGACATCCGGTCCGCGAGCTGCTGGTTGGCGTGCGGGTCCGGGTTGCCGGAGAACTTCCCCACCTGCTCCAACTGCGGGTGCACCGGCCCGGGCTGCGCATCGTGGCCGGTCGGCGGAGCCGAGTCGGCCGAGTGCTGGTTCGCCGCCTCCGCCGGTCCCTCGTCGACCTTCAGCGGCGGCCGGTCCTGCCGTTGCCGATCGGCGTTGACCGGGTCGGTCGTCTTGCCGGAGTCCGTCTTCGGCGTGGTCTCCGGCTCGGGTCGGGAGCCCCGGCCGCCGCCGGGGCGGAGGGTGCCGCCGCCCTGCTGGTGGCCGCCGCCGCCGACGGTGCCACTGGGAGCGGGCCTGGGAGCAGCAGAGGTTGACGGGGCGTCGGGACGGGTGCTGCCGCCGCCGATGTGGCTGCCGCCGCCGGCCGGGGTGAAGCCGCCGCCCATCGGGGGGACGACCGTCTGGTTCGGGTTCTGCGCACCGGAGTTCGGCATGCCGTCGCCCAGGCCGTCGGGCACGCCCTGGCCCGGGACGGTCGCCGCGTCGGGTCGGGGCAGGGTGGCGCTGCGCGCACCGTCGAGGTGCGTGCCGCCGCTGCCACCACCGTGGCCGGACGAGGACGCCGCCCCCGCGAGGCTCGCGGCCCCGCCCATCACACCGGCCAGGTTCGGCACCGAACCCGCACCGGCCGGACGCGACACGTTGTCGTCGCCCGACGGCTGCACGGTGTCCCGGTCGGTCGCCGAACTCTCGCGCCCGGCGGCCGGGTTGCTGTCGTGGACGGGCGCACTCGCCGCCCCGTCGTGCACCGGACGGCCCTGCTGCTGCTCCGCGACCGGCTCCCGGGTCGGCCGGACCGACTGCGCCTCCTCGCGGACCGGCGCCGTGCCGGACTCCCGCGACTCGGGACGGGTCGCCTGCCCCTCCGCCTCGTTGCGCACCGGCTGCTCGTGCGCCGGACGGCTCGGCTGCTGCTCCGCGACCGGCTCGTGCGTCGGCCGGACCGACTGGGCCTCCTCGTGCGCCGGGCGCGACGGGGTCTGCTCCGTGAGCGGCTCGCGCGTGGGCCGGACCGCCTCCGCCTGCTCGTGGTTCCGGCCGCTGCCGCTCGCCTGCTCGTGCGCGGGCTGCTCGTGCGCGGGCTGCTGGTACGACGACTGCTCGCGCGCGGGTTGGTGCGTCGGCTGCTCGTGCGCCGGCGGGGCCTCTGCACGGGATCCGCCGCCCGTCGCCTCGGAGTGGGACGGCGGCGGGGTGTCACTGCCACCGCTGCGGCCGGAGCCGAACGGGGACAGGCCGTCGACCTTGGAGTCGCCCGACCGCCCGGCACCGGAGTCCGAGCCCGGGTTGAAGCCGTCCGAACGGGACCTGCCCGCACCGGCGTTGGAGCTGCCCGCGTCGTCCCAGCCATCCGAACGGGACTTGCTGCCGCCCGAGCTGCCCGCGTCGTCCCAGCCGTCCGAACGCGACTTCGTGCCGCCCGAGCTACCCGCGTCGTCCCAGCCGTCGGAACGCGACTTCGTGCCGGTGGAGTTGGGGCCGTCGCCGGAGGGGCCCTGGTAGGAGCCGCCGCCGTCGCCGGACGAGGTGTCGGGCTTGGTGAACTTCGGCGGCCCGTCCTGCCGGCCGCCCTGGCCGGGGCCGACCGGGTCGGGGATGTGCGGGGCGTCGCCGGGCTTGGGCGCGGGCGGGTGTGCGCCGGCCCGGTTCTGGGCCATGTGGCTGAGGCCCGCGCCCGCGCCGCCGGAGAGTCCGGAGCCGAGCAGCGAGGAGGTGTCGACCTTGCCCGTGGTGATGTACTGGGTGGCCGCGTCCGCACCGACGCCGGTGGCGCCACCGATGACCATCTTGCCGCCGGCCGACTTGGCCGCGTTGCCCAGGCCCATCTTGGCGGCCGCGCCGCCCAGGCCCGCACCGATCACGTGGCCCGCGGCACCGCCGATCGCGCCGCCCTTGGCGTTCTCGCCGACTTCCTTCCAGTCGATGCTCTTGCGGTGGCCCTCGGCCAGTTCGATGCCCTGGGCCATCAGGTTGATCGCGGCCATCTGGGCAGCCTGCTTGGCGGCCATCTTGACCATGTCCTTGAGCAGGTTCTTCAGCGTCGTCTGGACGAACGCCCGCGCCGCCGCGATGAAGCCCGGCACCTGGGCCATCGACGCACCGGCGGTGACCACCGCCTCGGCCTCGGCGGTCGCCAGCTCGAAGGCCAGGATGCCGAGCTGGGCGACGATCTGAATCTTCGCCGTCTCGGCCGAGTTGGCCATCTGCTCCAGCATGTCGCCCATGCCGTTGAGCGCGTTGATGGTCGCGGTCAGTCGGCCCGGGTCGTCCTCGGTGCCCTTGCCGACCGTGTACGAGGCCCAGAACTTGTTCAGCGCCTCGGCGGCATTGCCCTGCTGGCCCTCCAACGCCCGCTTGATCGCCGCGTCCGCCCCCTGGGTGGCGTCCTTCAGCGTCTCCGCCGCCTTGCGGCAGTGGTCGGACATGTCACGGAGCTGATCTTCGTCTGCTTCCGGCCAGCGGCAGCCGGCGAGCAGCAGGAGCACCCACTGGAGGGGCTCCGGGAGTTCGACAGCCATGGGTCAGTGCCTTCCAGTCGAGCCGGTGGTGCCGGGGGTGAACATCGGGCGGACGTGCGTCGGCACGGTCGGCGCGGTACCGGGCGAGGGCGGCATCGGAGCCTGGCTGCCGTCCATGCCGGTGAAGGACGTCGTGGTGCCCTCTTCCGCGGCCTCGTAGTTCTCGCCCATCCGCTGCAGACCGTCGGCGATGCCGCCGACCTCCTTCACGAGGCTCTGGAGCGTCTTGAGGGTGTTGTGGCTGTAGGTCAGGTAGCCCTTCTCACCCTCGGCGAACTGCTTGCCCGACTCGTCGTTGCCCCACGGGTTCTGACTCTCCAACGAGGGCAGGTACGACGACATCGAGGAGGCCAGCGAGGCGATCTGCTCCGCCGCCGCGCGCACCGGCGACACCGCCGCCTTGTACTGCTCGGGGCTCACCACGAACCCCTGCCCGGCATTGCCGCCACCCGAGTCCGAGCCCGCCTTGGTGCCGTTGGCCGCACCCGTCCGCGACCCCGCCTCGGTCGCCTTCCGCGGCGTCATCTCCCCGAGCGGAGTCCCCGACTTGGGCACCGCCGCGACCGTCCCGTCAGCCGGCACCCCCTCCCCCGACGGCACACCACGCGACTTCAGCTGCCCCGCCTCGGCGGGCATCGCCGGAATCGTGTCGCCCAGTGGCACACCCTCCGACGCCTTCAAACGCGCGCTCTCCGCAGGCATCGCCGGAACCGTGTCACCCAGCGGCACACCCTCCGACGCCCTCAAACGCGCGCTCTCCGCAGGCATCGCCGGAACCGTGTCACCCAGCGGCACACCCTCCGACGCCCTCAAACGCGCGCTCTCCGCGGGCATCGCCGGAACCGTGTCACCCAGCGGCACACCCTCCGACGCCCTCAAACGCGCGGACTCCGCAGGCATCGCCGGGATCGACTCACCCTCGAACGCCCGCATCCGTCCCGACTCGGCGGGCATCGCCGGAACCGTGTCACCGAGCGGCACACCCTCGAACGCCCTCAAACGCCCCGACTCCATCGGCTCGCCAAGGGTCGTGCCCACCCGGTACGCAGGCATCTCGTCCGGGGCGAACCCCATCCGCGCAGCCTCCGAGAACGGCGCACTGCCGCCATCGAACCGCTGAGCCGAAATCACATCCGGCTCCACCCACCCCACCTGTGCAGCCTCCGAGAACGGCGAACCACCGCCGTCCATCCGCTGAGCAGGCATCTCGTCCGGCGCGAACCCCACCCGCGCAGCCTCCGAGAACGGCGCACTGCCGCCATCGAACCGCTGAGCCGGAATCACATCCGGCTCCACCCACCCCACCCGCGCAGCCTCCGAGAACGGCGCACTGCCGCCATCGAACCGCTGAGCCGGAATCACATCCGGCTCCACCCACCCCACCTGTGCAGCCTCCGAGAACGGCGCACCACCGCCATCGAACCGCTGAGCCGGAATCACATCCGGCTCCACCCACCCCACCTGTGCGGCCTCGCCGAAGGTGGGGGCTTCCACGCCGATCCGCTCCCCGGCGGGGATGCGCATGGTGTGCGCGGGTTCGACGTCGGGGTCGATGGCGAACCAGGGCACGTCGTTGCTCATGGGTGTTCCTTAGGGAGTGCGGATCGGCGCGGAGCGGGTGGCGCGGCGGTCAGTCCGCAGCGGGTGCGGCGAGGCGGGTGAGTGCGGCGCGCAGGAAGGGGCTGGGGACCTGGTAGCCGCCCTCCTCCCGGATCGGGGCCGGCTTGAGCGCCGCTGCGGCGGCAGCCGGTGCTGCTGCGGCAGCAGCCGGTGTGGCCGCGGTCTCGCCGTGGCCCCGCCGGGCGGCTGCGCTCCGCGCCCGCTCCAGGTAGTCCTCGTCCGAGCCGGACTTCGAGCCGTCCGCCGCCCCGGCGGAGCCGGCCGTGCCGGACGTGCCGGACGCCCCGGTCGACGTCGCGGCGACGCTCTCCTGACGTGCCGTCACCGTCTCGCCCACCGTCGCGGCGGCCGTCTCGGTACCGGTCGTCGCCGTCCCGGCCGCTTCGCCCTCACCGGGCGCGGGGGTGCCGAGCAGGACGCCCGCGAGCTGGTTGAGGACGGCCTGTTCGCTGGCGGGGGCCGCAGCGGTCTCGGCCGCGACCGGTTCCGGCTCGGGCGCGGTGAGGACGCCCTCGGCGCGCGCGTCGTCCAGCCAACGGCGGCGGGCCCGCTGCCAGTTGCGGTCGCGCGGGTCGACCTCGCCGGCCTGGCCGAGGATGCCGCTGTCGTGCAGCAGCGCCTCTCCTTCTTCCGCGCCTTCGGGTCCGAAGCGGGTGGGTCCGAGGAAGCGGTTGGCGCCCTTCTTCTCGCCCTTGCCGCCGCGTCCGCCCGCGCCGCCCATGCCGCCGCCGTGGGCACCGGCCGCGCCGCCCATGCCGGCCGCGCCCCGAGCGCCCGCACCGGCCGCGCCGCCGGAGCGCATGCCGCTGCCCGCACCGCCGGTCCGCCCGCCGGTGCCCGCGCCGCCGCCGGCGAGTGCACCGCCGGCCCGGCCCATCGCGCCCATCGCACTGCCGAAGGAGCCGGCGCTCATCCCGCCCGCGCCGCCGAACGCCCCGCCGAGGCCGCCGCCCCCGAGACCGCCGCCACCGCCGCCGCCGAACGCGGACAGTCCGCCGCCGCCGGCGCCGCCGAGCGCGGAGCCGCCGACGCCCAGGCCGGTGCCGGTGGAGCCGAGGTCGGAGAGGCCGGCCAGGTTGAGCGAGTTCTTCGGGCTGAGCGGGAGGGGGGTGAAGGTCGGCGGGTTGCCGGCGCCGTGGCCGGAGGTGATGTCCGGGATCGTCGGGGGCGTCAGCGGCTTCAGGATGCTGGGCGTCTTCGGGCCGTGGCCGCCGGCGCCACCGCCGGAACCGCCCGCACCGCCACCGGCCCCGCCGCCGGCGCCACCGCCCGCACCGCCACCGGCGCCGCCCGCACCGTCGCCGCCGGCTCCGTCCAGGCCGCCGGGGAGGCCGCCCGCACCGTCGAGGTTGCCGGGCAGTCCGCTGCCGCCGCCGGCCCCGCCGCCGCCTCCGGCCCCGCCGTTGAGGGTGCAGGTCTTGCCGATGCCGTTCATGTCGGCGATCTGGTTGGCGTTGTTGCGCAGCATGCCGTCGACCTGCGAGCTGACGCCGCTGACGTACTGGTGGTAGAGGGTGGCGGCCTGCTTGATGCCCTCGGAGTTGGCGATGTCGTCCTTCTTGCCCGCCGGGTTCTGCGCCATGTACGTCTTGGCGTAGTCGAGTTCGCGGATCATCTCGTTCTTGGTGTCGATCATCGCCTGGTGCGCGCCGTGCAGGCTGCGGGCGATGTCGGTACCGGCCTTGACGGTGGTGGCCACGTGCGAGGCGTCGCCGCCCGCGAACTTCTGCAGGTACTGGGCGAAACTGTCGGCGGCGGCGCCGGACATGCAGGACATGGCGCGCTGGGCGGCCTGGGCGATGCCGCGGATGTGGGTGTCCGCGATCTGGTTCCACTTGTCCCACGCGGCGGCGAGGTCGCTGATCAGGTCCTCGTTGCCGTCGGGGAACGAGATGTCCTTGCCGTTCTCGTTCTTCTGCACGGTCTTGAGTACTTCGGCGAGGTCGGCCGGCAGCTCGATCATGGCGGGAAGCTCTCTCGGATGGTGGGTGCGTCGGCGGCTGACACCGGATCAGCCGCCGTGGTGCGGGGGTGCGTCGGTGGTCAGATCAGGTTGCGGCCGGGACCGCCGCCGCCGGTGTGCGGCTCCGGCGGGGGCTTCGGCTTGTTGTAGTCCAGCGACGGCCCGTCCTGGGTGTGGTAGCCGCCGGCGTCCGGTGCCGGGGTCGGCGCGGGTGCGGGCGCCGGGGCGGGTGCGGGGTTCGGCGCCGGGGTGGGCGTCGGCGAGCCGGCCGGCGTGGAGGGCGTCAGCGGGGTGAGCGGGGCGCCCTCGCCGGTGGTGATCCGGCTCAGCGTGCTGGCGTGGTCCTCGTCGTTGGCCTGGTGGCGGGCGGCCATGGTGCTGAGGTTGGCGCCCATGGTGGTGGCGTTGCTGAGCAGCAGCTTGATGCCGGCCAGCACGTCCTTCTGGTGCTTGTTGAAGCCGCCGACCGAGGAGCTGCCGCCGGTCAGCGACTTGCCCAGCAGGTCAGTCCCGTAGACCGAGTCCTCGACCATGTTGATCCGGGCTTCCAACTGGGCGAACGGGCCCTGGAGTTCGTCCAGCAGGGCCCCGATCGTCTTGGCTGCCGCCTGGACCTCGTCCAGGTCGATGTTCACGCCGTCGCCGGCCATCCGTCTTCCGCCCTCTCCCCATGACTGCTCCGCGACAAGTGCGGGCCGGGGACGGCGCGTTGCAGGGATCCGGGCGACCGGGTGAACGAGGCCCTCTGGGGCGAGCGGTGCCACGGGCAGTCCCGCGCACCCGCGGCTGCCGCACCCGATCATCCTGGCTTTCGCCGTTTGCCTTCCGCTTGCGCCTCACTAACGCGTCGCCGTCGCCCTTGCCAGGAGCCGAACGTGCGTATACGCAGACCGGGTTCGCGGGCACGAACGGCCGGCTCGGGATCGGCTCCGGACCGCCTCGTGGCCGCCCCGGTGACCGGCGCCGCCCGGGTGGTCGGCGCGGGCTCAGTGCGGCCCGAGCTCCTCCGCGCGCCGGCGGTGGGCGGAGGCGGAGGTGGCCAGGCCGGCGGCGTCCTCCGCGGCGGCGAGGGCGCCGAGCACCTCGGCGGTGGCCTCGTCGTGGCCGATCTGCTCGGCCTCGGCGAGGGCCGCCGTCAGCCGGCTGCGGGCCTCTCCGTGCCGGCCGAGCGCGGAGAGTGCCTCGCCGCAGGTGGTGTGCAGCAGGACCCGGCGCGAGGACGGAACCTGTTCGGCCATCAACTCCAGCCCGTGCAGCGAGCGTTCGATGGCCTGGGCGGGCCGGCCGGTGTCCAGCAGGTGACGGGCCAGGTGCTGGAGGGCGAGGGTGACGGTGTGGGTGTGGCCGATGGCGAGGGCGATCTCCAGGGCCTGGGTGAGGTTGCTGCCGGCCGCGGCGGTGTCGCCGAGTTCGGCCTGTACGGCGGCCAGGTTGACCAGGGCGACGGCGCGGCCGACCTGGTTGCCGGCCCGGGCGGCGAGTTCGGCGGCCGGGGCCAGGCAGGTGACGGCCTCGGGCAGACGGCGGTTGGAGACCAGCACCCAGCCGAGCATCGCCCGCACCTGGCTCTCGCCGTTCAGGTCGCCGCACTCCAGGGCGGCGTCCAGGGCGTGTTCCAACTGGGACACCCAGCCGTCGCGCAGGCGGCGCAGGATCAGCGGCCACTGGGTGAGGACGAGTCGCCAGACCCGGTCCGGGGAGGCGGTGGCGATCACCTGGGCGAGGGTCTCGCGGTGCGCGCCGAGCCAGCGGATGGCGTCGTCGGCGGTGGCGAACTCGGTGACGGCGCGCGGCCGGTGACTGCCCGCCGGGGGTTCGCAGCAGGGCTTGCTGCCGGGCTCGGCGGCCTGCGCGGCGGCCAGGCCGGTGTACAGGTACTGGTCGGCGAGCCGTTCCCGGGCCAGGCGCTGTGCGGTGGGCTCGGTGCGGCTGCCGAGTTCGCGGGCGTACAGCCATACCAGGTCGTGCAGGGTGTAGCGGTCGCCGTCGGTCTCGGTGACCAGGTGGGTGGCGGCGAGTTGCTCCAGCGCCTCGGCGGCGGCGGCCGGTTCGAGGTCGCCGAGGGCGGCGGCGGTGTAGGCGTCGACCACCGGGCCGGGGTGGAAGCCCAGGGCCCGGAACAACCGGGCCGGGACGGGCGGGAGTTGCTCGTAGGAGACGCGCAGCGCGCTGGCCACGCTGATCTCCTCGGCGGCGAGGTGGCCGAGCCTGCGCTGTTCGTGGCGGAGCTGTTCGGTGATCGCGCCGAGGCCGCGCCGCGGGTCGGCGGAGATCTTGGCGGCGGCGATCCGCAGGGCCAGCGGCAGGCCGTCGCAGAGCCGGGCGAGTTCGCGGGCGGCGTCGGCCTCGGCGGCGACCCGGGCCGGTCCGAGCACCCGGGCGAGCAGCGCGGTGGACTCGGCGGTGCCGAGCACGGACAGCGGCAGCGGTCGGGCGAGTTCGGCGGCGACCAGGCCGAGCATCCGGTGCCGGCTGGTGACCACGGCCACCGAGTCGGTGCCGGCCGGCAGCAGCGGCCGGACCTGGGCGGTGTCGCGGGCGTTGTCGACGACGACCAGCAGCCGCCGGCCGGTGGTGATCCGCCGGTACAGCGCGGCGCGGGCGGCGGTGCCGGCGGGGAGGTCCTCGCGGGCGACGCCGAGGGCGGCGAGGAACTCGGCGATCACCTCGTCCAGGTCGCGGTCGGGGCGGTCGCTGAAGCCGCCGAGGTCGGCGAAGAGCAGGCCGTCGGGGAAGCGGCCGGCGTTGCGGTGCGCCCAGTGCAGGGCGAGGGCGGTCTTGCCGACCCCGGCCGGGCCGGTGATCAGGGCGATCGCGCCGTCGGGGCCGCCGCGCACCGCGTCGGCCAGGGTGGCGAGTTCGGCTTCTCGGCCGTGGAAGCCGCGCGGGGCGCGGGGCAGCAGGTCGACGGCCGGCAGGTTCTCGATCGCGGGCGGCCCGGCGGGGCCGGGCACTGCCCAGGCGACGGCGGTCGACGGGGCGGGGGCCGACGGCGGCGGGGACGACGGGGCGACCGCGGCGGGAGCGGGCGCGGGGGCGGGGGCGGGCGGGGGCGGGGCCGACTGGTCGGCGGGTTCGCCGCGCAGGATCCGCTCGTAGGCGGCGTTCAGTGCCCGGCCGGGGTCGACGCCGAGCCGGTCGGCGAGCGATTCGCGGGTGCGGTGGTACCAGTCGAGGGCGTCGCACTGCCGGCCGGCCCGGAACAGCGCGAGCATCAGCGCGGAGACCAGCGACTCGCGCAGCGGGTGCGCGACCGTCTCGGCGCGCAGCAGTTCGGCGGCGCGGGCGGGTTCGCCGAGCCGCTGGTAGTGCTCGGCGAGCGCTTCGACGGCGGCGAGCCGGTTCTCCTCCAGGGTCTGCCGCCAGGCCTCCAGCGGCGGGCTGGCGACGGTGCCGGTGAGGGCGGGGCCGCGCCACAGCGCGAGGGCGTGCTCCAGCGCGTCGACGACGTCCACGGAGCGCGCCTCGGCCCGGGCGGCGGCCACCAGGGTGTCGAACTGCTCGACGTCCAGCTGCCCTTCGGGCAGGTGCAGGGTGTAGGCGTCGCCGGCGGTGGCGAGCTGGACGCCGCACCCGGTGGCGCCCTGCTCGCTGAGCAGGGCGCGCAGCCGGGATATGTGGCTCTGCACGACGGTGCGGGCGTTGGCGGGCGGCTCGGCGACCCACAGTGCCTCGATCAACTGGGCGACCGAGACGGCCCGGTTGCGGCGCAGCAGCAGCAGGGCGAGGACGCTTCGCCGCTTCTCGGGTCCGAGTCGCATGTCGTCGCCGGCGGTGTTCTCCGCCGAGACGGCACCCAGCAGCCTGAACTTCACCGCAGTAACCCCCACCGTGTTGCGTGTTCGGTGACGGAGGTTACCCGGTCGTTATCCGGTGACGACAGTCAGCCCCTGCTGACGGGCCGTCGGGTGGGGCGGGGCGGCCCGGCGGGCGGAGTGCCCGCGGGCCGCCGTCGGCGGGCTGGTCGTCAGAGGGTGACGGCGCCGGTCGGGGTGACGATCCGCAGGCCGGCCTCGTCGAGTTCGATGGCCAGCGGGGTGCCGTCCAGCGCGGCCTCGTTGAGCAGCGTGGCGCTGCCCAGGTGCCACAGCCGCAGGGTGCCGGCGGAGTCGCCGGCGGCGAGCAGCGCCTCGCCGTCGAACTCGCGGCCGACCACGGCGCGGACGGCCGCGCCGCCGCCGGTCAACTGGGCGGTGCGGCTGCCGTTCTGGACGTCCCAGACCAGCACGGTGCCGTCGGCGGAGCCGGCGATCAGCACCGGTCGGCCGCCGACCTCGGCGAACGACAGCACCTCGGCGGGCCGGTCGAGTCCCTCGCAGACCGGCCCGGCGGCGCCGCTGCCGGCGTGCCACATCCGCACCTTGAGGTCCTCGCCGGCGGTGGCCAGGATCGGCTGGCCGCCGGTGACGACGGCGGCCAGGGCGGTGATCGGGCCGTGGCCGGTGACGAAGCGGCGGTTGTCGTCGCCGGTGGCGGCGGAACGGACGGCGATGGTGCCGTCGCGGCCGGCCGAGGCGAGCAGCGGCTGTTCGCCGGTGGTGAAGGCGAGGCCGGTGACCGCCCCGGCGTGCGGGACGGGCAGCGGGTGGGCGGTGCCGTCGGCGAGGCGGTGGCTGCGGACGGCGCCGGCGGTGGTGCCGCAGACCAGCAGCGGGCCGTCGGGGCCGTCGGCGGTCAGGTCGAGGGTGTGCACGGGGCCGCCGTCGGCGGCGAGTTGGAGGAGCTGACGGCCCGTCGGGGCGTCCCAGGTGGCGAGCGTGCCGTCGCCGAAGCCCGCGGCGAGCACCGGGCGGCCGTGCAGGGCGCCGGCGGCGAGCGCGGTGAGCGGGGTGCCGGGGCGGCCGGCCGGAGCGGCGTCGGTGCGGGCGCGGCCGGTGGCGGCGTCCCAGGCGGTGATCCGGCCGGTCTCGTCGCCGGTGTACAGGACGCCGTCGGCGGCGGCCAGCGAGGTGAGCCAGCTGCCGGCCGGCCAGCCGTGCAGGGCGCGGCCGTCGTACACGTCCCAGGTGCGCACGGTGCCGTCGAGGGCGCAGGAGGCCAGCACCGGGCGCTCGTCGAGGGTGGTGAAGGCGAGGCCGGTGACGGTGCCGGTGTGGCCGGGCAGGTCGGCGAGGAGCTGGCCGGTGGCGAGGTCCCAGATCCGGACCTGGCGGTCGTGGCCGGCGGTGGCCAGCACGGCCTGGTCCTCGATGGCGAGGACGGCCATCGCACGGACCTCGCCGCGGTGGCCGACCAGCAGGTGGAGCTGCTCGCCGGTGCCGGCGTCCCAGACCCGGACGGTGCCGTCGGCGGCGGCCGCGGCCAGCAGGTCGATGCCGGCGCAGTGCGCGGCGCGCAGCACGGTCGCGCCGTGGCCGCCGGTGGGCAGGTTGCCGAGCACCCGGCCGTCGTCGGCGCGGACGGCCCGCAGGTCGCCGCCCTGGCCGGCCGAGAACGCCACCGGGACGTCCCGGCAGACCAGCGCGGCGACGGCCTGGGCGCCTTCGCCGCCGGTGGTGCCGTGCACCACCTGGCCGGTGGTGGCGTCCCACACCTGCACGGAGCCGTCGGTGCCGCCGACGGCGAACAGCGAGCGGCCGCCGGCCTCGCCGAGGGCGACCGCGGACGGGGCGAGGCCCGCGTCGGCGTCGGAGCCGCCGAGCGGGGCGGCGTCGTCGAGCGCGGTCAGGCCGAACGAGCCGTCCTCCTCGACCAGCGCGTAGGCGGCCCGGCCGCCGACGGTGCCGACGGCGGCGGCGCTGCGGGCGCCGTGCGCGGCCGGGTGGCCGAGGGCGACCGCGCCGGGCAGCGCGGCGGGCGCGCCGGGCTCGCCGAACACCTGGGCCAGCAGGGCCGCGAACGGGGCGGCGGCGGCCGGTACGGGCGTGTCGGTGCCGTCGGTCCACTGCCGGTCCTGACGGCCGTTCAGGCCGGTCACGGTCAGCCGGCGGCCGACCGCGGGGGCGGGCGCGCCCGGCACCGGGGCGGGGGCGTCGCCGAGGGCGGTCAGGACCCGGACGATCAGCGCGGTGTCGACCCGGCCGGTGCGCTCCTGCCCGCCGCGGACGGCGCGGAACCCCTCGGGGGTGATCAGCAGTTCGCCGAGCGTGCCGTCCTCCAGCCGGAGGCTGCTTTCTGACATGTCGTCACTCCTGGTTCAGGTGCGGGGTGTCGGGGCCCCGGTGGATCAGCAGAGGTCTTCCGGCACGAGCGTCGCGTACACGGCGTCGTGCAGCCGCTGGGTGCGGGAGCTGCGGAACAGCGCGGGACGGTAGCCGGCCCGGCGGAAGCCGATCGCGGCGCCGGTCAGCTGGCTGGGCATGTTGTCGGCGGCGGCGAAGGCGTCGATCCGGCGCAGGCCGAGGCGCTCGAACCCGAACCGGCACACCAGCCGCATCGCGCTCTTCGCGGTGCGCAGCCGGCGGTGTTCGGGCAGCAGCCAGACCGCGACCTCGGCGCTCTCCTGCACCGGGTCGAGGTTGACCAGCTCGGCCCAGCCGACGGCCGCTCCGGCGGGGGCGTCGGGGTCCGGTGCCGTCCCGTCGGCCCGGTCGTCGCCGGGCGGTGCGAGCTGCTCGACGGCGAAGTACGCGGCGCGGCCGGACTGCCAGAGCATCGGCGGGATCTCGGTCAGCCAGCGTTCGGCGGCGGCCTCGTCCTGGTGCGGGATCACCGCCTGCAGGAACTCGCGCACCAGCGGGTCGTGGGTGCCGCGGAGCACCAGCGGCGCGTCCGTGGGGCGCGGCCTGCGCAGCAGCAGCCCGTCGTCCGTCAGCGGATCGTCCCGTACCTCGGCGAGCGCTCTCATCGCTCCCCCCGTCGCCTTCCCGGGCCGCCCGGCGTGCCGCCCCGGCGTACCCTCCCCCGGCCTTCGACTACCCGTCAAGTCAACCACATTCCGGCCCTGTTCCCGCACGTCAGCGGGACGTTAGTGGAACGTGAGCGCGGCCCCGCAGACTCGTTCGTGGGGTTCGTCACTCCAGTCCCGCCGCCCACCCGGCCCACCTTCTCTCCCGGGCCGGGCGCCCCCGCTACGGGCGGCGGGACCTCCCCTCCCCGCCCGTCCGCACCGCGCTGGCGCCGGCCGGCAGCGGGGCGGCGCGCAACTCCCGGACGACGGCCCGCACGGCGGCGGTCCGGGCCAGTTCCGGGGTGGTGACGTAGCCGACCTGGCGGGACGGGCGGTCCGGGCCGAGGTCGGTGACGGTGAGCCCGTCGGGCAGCCGGTCCAGGCTGAGCATCGGCATGATCGCCATGCCGAGTCCCTGGGCGGCGAGCGAGAGCACCACCGTGTCGTCGGAGACGTTGATGGTCGCGGACGGGATCCAGTCCTGCCGGCGCCACCAGTCGGCCGTGTAGGAGCCGCAGTTCTCGTCCCAGTCGACCAGCGGCAGGCTGCGCGGGTCGGGGTGGCCCTGCTGGTGGGCGAGCGCGTAGTCCTCCCGGTACAGCGGCACGGCGACCAGGCCCGGCGGGATCGCCGCGCCGAGCGTGGCCAGCGCCAGGTCGGCGCGGCCGGCGGCGACCTCGCCGGCGGTGCCGCGGCCGAGGTCCCGGACCACCCGCACCTGGGGCTCCAACTCGGGGCAGGTCTCGGCCAGTCGGGCCAGCACCGCGGGCAGCACCCGGCCGGCCGCGCTGCGGAACGCCACGATCCGGACCGGTCCGCGCGGCCCGCCCGGCTCCTCCGGCCGGGCCTCGGCGGGCAGCGCCGCCAGCAGCCGCAGGATCCGCCGGGCGTGCCCGGCCACCCGCTCGCCCGCCGCCGTCGGCACCGCCCCGCGCCGCCCGCGCTCGAACAGCACCGCGCCGAGCTTGCGTTCGCAGCCGCGCACGGCGTGCGACACCGCGGACTGGGTCAGCCCGAGCCGCTCGGCGGCGGCCGTGAAGCCGCCGCTGTCGGCCACCGCCACCAGGATCCGCAGCTCCTGCGGAAGGAGATCGTCTGCCACCCGGGCAGCGTAGAGGACGCCCGCCGGGCCGCGGACGGCGCTCACCGCCCGGATCGGCGGCGGGCTCACCGCCGACGGTCCGGCCCGCAGTCGGATGCACCGCCTGCCATGAACGGTGCTCATGGATCGGCCGCAGCCATCGACGGCGGCCCCTGCCCGGCCGCCGCCCCGCTGCCTAGCGTGGAACACGTCGGCCCGCCCCCAGTTCCGCGGGCCGGTCCCCCTACCCGCATCGGAGTGTTCCGCCATGTCCCGCACCGCCACCCGCACCGCCCGGGCCGTCCACCAGGTCGCCCGTCCGACAGGACTGCCGACCGCCGAGCAGTTCGCCTTCGTGGCCGACGAGTTGCCGCCGCTGACGGAAGGCAGCGCACTGGTGGAGAACGCCTACCTGTCCGTCGACCCGTACATGCTCGGCTCGATGGAGGGCGGCGAGGGCGGGTACCGGCTGAACGCCCCGCTGGAGGGCCGGGCGGTGGGGCGGGTGGTGGAGTCGCGCAGCGCCGCGCTGCCGGTCGGCACGAAAGTGATCCACCGTCACGGCTGGCGCACCCACGCCGTACTGCGGCCCGAGGAGGTGCGGGTGCTGCCCGACCTGCCCGGCGTCCCGCTCAGCGCCTTCCTGGGCGTCCTCGGCGGCACCGGCCTGTCCGCGTACGTCGGCCTGACCCGGATCGCCCGGCTCGCGCCCGGCGAGGACCTGTTCGTCTCCGCGGCGGCCGGCGGCGTCGGCACCGCCGCCGGCCAGCTCGCCCGGCTGCTCGGCGCCCGCCGGGTGATCGGCTCGGCCGGCTCCGCCGCGAAGACCGCCTTCCTCACCGAACGGCTCGGCTTCGACGCCGCGTTCGACTACCACGACGGCCCGGTGGCCGACCTGCTGGCCGCGGCCGCCCCCGACGGCATCGACGTCTACCTGGACAACGTCGGCGGCGACCACCTGGCCGCCGCGATCGGCTCGATGCGCGACTTCGGCCGGATCGCCTGGTGCGGCGCGATCGCCCAGTACGCCACCACGCCACCGGCCGCCCCGCACAACCTGTTCGAACTGGTCGGCCGCAGCATCCGACTGGAGGGCTTCCTGGTCCGCCACCACATGGACGCCCAGGAGGAGCTGTACGAGCTGCTCGCCCCGCACCTGCGCTCCGGCCGGGTGGTCTCCCCGGAGACCGTGCTGGACGGCTTCGACCGCACCGTGGAGGCCTTCCTCGGCGTGCTCGGCGGCGCGAACACCGGCAAGATGCTGGTCCGGCTGTGACCCCTACTCCTTTGCGGCCAGCCGCAGTTGCTCGTCCTCGACGATCCGCACGGCGAGCGCCCGGTCGGAGATGTCCACCGCCTCGGGGGCCGACTCGGCGAGGTCGCTGCGCCGGGCGTAGCTGTCGAACAGCTCGGCCTTGCCGCGCAGCAGCTCCACCAGGCCGCGGTCCAGGCTGTCGGTGGCCAGCAGCCGGTGCACCCGGACCCGGCGGATCTGGCCCATCCGCTGGGCCCGGGCCACCGCCTGGTCCTCCAGGGTCGGCTTCAGCTGCGGCTCGCACAGCACCACCACGTTCGCGGCCTGCAGGTTGAGCCCGAGCCCGCCGGCCTGGATCTGGCAGAGCAGCACCGCGTGGCCGTCCGCGGCCGTGAACGCGTCCACCAGCTCCTGCCGGGCGTCCGCCGGCAGCGCCCCGGAGACGGTGCCCTTCACCGCCTCGCCGAGCGCGTCCCGGACGGTGGCCAGCACCTCCCGGAAGTACGAGAACACCACCACCTTGTGCCCGCTCTCGGCCGCCTCCGCGACCAGTTCGCGCAGCCGCCGCAGCTTCGCCGAGTGCGCGGGCGCGGCGTACGCGGCGCGCCGCATCGCCATGAAGTTGCCCTCGGCGACCGCCGCCGCGTACGCGGCCCGGTCCGGCCCGGAGAGCTCGTCCCACTCGTCCACCCGCACCACGTCCGGCAGTTCGGTCAGCACGTCCTGCTGGTTGCGCCGCAGGTACGCGGGGGCGACGGCCTTGCGGAAGGCCACCGGCCCCGCCACCCCGAGGCCGGCCGGCAGGTCGGGCAGCAGGTCGGGCTGGAGGTGGCCGATCAGGGTGCGGAACTCCTCCACCCGGTTCTCCATCGGCGTGCCCGTCAGGAACAGCACGTACTCGGTGCGCCCGGCCCACTCGCCGACCAGCCGGGTGCGCAGCGCCGCCGGGTTCTTGACGAAGTGCGCCTCGTCCACCACCAGCGCGGCGACCGGGTCCGCCGGCAGGGTGCGCAGCGACTCGTAGGTGGCGACCAGGACGCCGCCGTCCGCGAGCCACTGCGCGCGGGCGGCCTCCTTGGCCGGGCCGTGGTACCGGTGGGCCCGCAGCGTGGTCCGGCCCGCCGTCTCCCGCTGCCAGTTGACGAGGACGGACGCCGGGCAGACCACCAGGAAGTGCCGCCGGCCCGCCGCGGCCAGGTGGGCCAGGACGGCGAGCGCCTGCACGGTCTTGCCGAGGCCCATCTCGTCGCCGATCATCACCCGCTTGCGGGCCAGCGCGAACCGCGCCCCGAACGCCTGGTAGCCGCGCAGCGAGACGGTGCAGCCGCGGTCGTCCAGCGGCTCGGCGCGGACCAGTTCCGCCAGCGCGTCCGGCAGGTGGCCCTCGGCGGCGCCCGGTCCGCCCCGGTCGACGCCGGTGAGCCGGCCGTCCTCGGCGAGCAGCGCCAGCTCGGCGTAGAACTCGGCGGACCGGTGCTCGAACTCGACCCGGACCTCCACCTCGCCGGCGTCCGGCCGCAGCAGGTCGGCCCCGGCCTGCGCGAGCCGCAGCGGCAGTCCGTCGGCCTCCGCCGCCGCCAGCCGCTGCTCCAGCAACTCGACGGCCTGCTGGGCGAGTTCACGCCGCCGGGAGCCGGCCAGCAGCCCCCTCAGCAGGCCGCGGGCGGGGCGCGCCGCCTCCAGCGGCTCCGCCAGCAGGGCGTCGACCTGCTCGGCCTCTCCGGCCGCCCGGCGGGCGGCCGGCCCGGCCAGCACCAGGCGGTGCAGGGCGGCCAGCAGTTCGGTGGTCCCGGCATCCGGCCTGGAGGGGTCGATCCGCACCGCCGTGCTGCGCTCCACCGCCTCGGCGATCTGCCGGGCGGCGCCGACCAGTTGACCGGCCGTCGGCCCGCCGATCCCCGGGATCCGGACCAGTTCCTGGGCGCTCGCCCCGCACACCTGGGCGACCGTCCGGTACCCGGCCGCCGCGAGCACCCCGGTCTGCAGCCGCCCCTCCGTGACCTCCTTGAGGCGCTCGACCGGTATCGCCTCCAGCTCGGCCCGCACCGAACCCCGGAAGATCCGCGCGTGCGCGTCCACCACGGCCGCCACCGCGGCGGCCCGCTCCGCCACCACCCCGCGCGCGGCCTCCCGCAGCCGCTCCGCGCGCCCCACGACCTCCCTGGCCCGCCGCCCGGTCCGCCCCGCCACCCGCGCCTCCTCGCCCCGCGCCGCCCGACCCGCCACATTCTGGCACCGCCGACCCACACCCCGACCAGGCCGAACGCGGCCCCGCCGGCGGCCCGAGGAGCGCGCGGGCGCGCGGACGGCCCCGCCCCGGCCGGGAGTCGGCCGGGGCGGGGCGGGGGCCGTCAGGCCAGGTCGAGGACGTCGGCGAGGCCCGCGGCGGCGAAGGCGGCGAGGAGGGGCTCGCGGCCCTCGGTGAAGTGCGCCCAGCTGTCGAAGTGGACGGGGACGACGCGGCGGGCCCCGAGGATCCGGGCCGCCTCGGCGGCGCGGGCGCTGTCGAGGGTGAGCAGGTCGTTGTCGAAGAGGCCGGTGCGGGCGCCGCCGGCGAACAGGACCGCGGTGTCGACGGGGGCGTAGTGCGAGGCGATCATCTCGACGATGCCCAGCGAGGCGTTGTCGCCGGAGACGTAGACCACGGGCAGGCCGTCACCGGTCAGCACGAAGCCGATCACCTCCCCGGTGATGGGCTCGCAGCCCTCGGGGCCGTGCTGGGCGGGGACGCCGGTGACGGTGATCGTGCCGCCGTCGGGGCGGGTCAACTCGACGCTCTGCCAGGGGACGAGGCCCTTCGCGGTGCCGCCGAGGCGCTCCGCGCCGCCGCGCGTGGTGAGGGTGAGCGGGACGTCGGCGAGGAACGTGCGGCCGCTGCGGTCGAGGTTGTCGGGGTGCTCGTCGTGGGAGAGCAGGACCGCGTCGACCGGGCCGAGCGCGGCGGGGTCGACGGCGCCGGGCCGGGTCTTGGTGAGGACCCGTCCGCCGCTGATCGGGTAGTCGCCGGGCGCGTCGAAGGTGGGGTCGGTGAGCAGGCGCAGGCCGCCGTACTCGATGAGCGCGGTGGGGCCGCCGAAGACCTGGACGGCGGGCGTAGCGGTCATGAAACACCTCACGGAAGAGTTAGCGGTTTGCCGTGAGAGAAATCTAACGGTCCATCACGGAGAACCGCAAGCTTTTCCGTGAGGGTGACATCGGGGGCGGCGCGCGGGCCTCTCCTCACGCTCAACCGGAGCCTTTACCATGAGGAGCATGAGCCAGCGCACCACCACCAGCCCAGCCGCCCCCCAGCCCCCCGCACCGGGCGCCGAGCAGTACCCCGCGCTGGACTTCGCCAACTCGCTGCTCACCCTGCCCACCGGCCCGCTCGACCTGCTGGGTTCGCCGGACGCGGCCACCGACTGGCTGATCGGGCACGGCCTCGCCCCGGCCGACGGCCGGATCTTCCAGCAGTGCACCGACCGCCTGCACGGCCTGCGCACCGCCGTGCGCGAGCTGTTCGCCGCCCGCACCGCCGAACAGCCGCCCCCCGCCCACGCGTTGGCCGTCCTCAACGGGGCGCTCACCGCCACCCCGGCCACCCCGCTGCTGGACTGGGACGCCGAGCGCGGCCTGCACCGCACCATCCCCCACCCGGCCGACCCGATCGCCGTCCAGGCGATGGCCCGACTCGCCGCCGACGCCGCCGAGTTGCTGACCGGCCCGGACGCCGCCCGGCTGGCCGCCTGCGGCGGAGCGCCGTGCAGCCGGTTCTACGTCCGCACCCACGCCGCCCGCCACTGGTGCTCGACCCGCTGCGGCGACCGCGTCCGCGCCGCCCGCGCCTACGCCCGGAAGCGCGCCGCCGCCCGGACCTGAGCCGGCCCGCCACGGCCGGCGCGGCACTGCCCGGCCCGGCGCGCAGGCGAAAAAGCGGACCCCGCCCGGCCCGGAAGGGCCGAACGGGGTCCACTGGGGTCCGCGGGGCGGGCGCGTCAGACGGCCGACCGCGGGAAGGTCGGGTACTCGACGCCGGAGACGTGCTGGACGACCCGGACGACCTGGCAGGAGTAGCCGAACTCGTTGTCGTACCACAGGTAGAGGATCGCGTTGTCGCCCTCGACCTTGGTCGCGCCCGCGTCCACGATGGAGGCGTGGCGGGAGCCGATGAAGTCGGACGAGACCGCGTCGGGCGAGTCGATGAAGTCGATCTGCCGCTTCAGCGGGGAGGTCAGCGAGACCTCGCGCAGGTGGTCGAGGACGTCCTCGCGGGTGGTCTCGCGGGCCAGCTGCAGGTTCAGGATGGCGATCGAGACGTCCGGCACCGGGACGCGGATCGAGCTGCCGGTGATCTTCGCCTTGAGGTCCGGCAGCGCCTTCGCGACGGCGGAGGCGGCGCCGGTCTCGGTGATCACCATGTTCAGCGGCGCGGAACGGCCGCGACGGTCGGCCTTGTGGTAGTTGTCCAGCAGGTTCTGGTCGTTGGTGAACGAGTGGACGGTCTCCACGTGGCCGCGGAGCACGCCGTACTCGTCCTCCATCGCCTTCAGCGGCGGGACGATCGCGTTGGTGGTGCAGGACGCGCAGGAGATGATCTGCTCGTCCGGCTTGATGGTGTCGTGGTTGACGCCGTGCACGATGTTCGGGACGTCGCCCTTGCCCGGGGCGGTCAGCACGACCTTGGCGATGCCGGGGCGCAGGTGCTTGGACAGGCCCTCGCGGTCGCGCCAGCGACCGGTGTTGTCGATCAGGATCGCGTCGTCGATCCCGTACGCGGTGTAGTCCACCTCGCTGGGGTCGTTCGAGTAGATCACCTGGATCGCGTTGCCGTTGGCGACGATCGTGTTGGTGTCCTCGTCCACCGTGATGGTGCCCTGGAACTGGCCGTGGATCGAGTCGCGGCGCAGCAGCGAGGCGCGCTTGACCAGGTCGTCCGGGCCGCCGCTGCGGACCACGATGGCGCGCAGCCGCAGGCCGCCGGCCTTCTCGACCAGGAGGCGGGCCAGCAGGCGGCCGATCCGGCCGAAGCCGTACAGCACCACGTCGCGGGGCGCCTGGCGCTCCAGCTTGTTCTCGCCGGTGGCGCCGGCCACGGCCTCGGCGGTGAAGTCGGCGATGCTCAGGCCGCGGTCGTCCGCACGGTACGCGGCGGCGAGCAGACCCAGGTCGATCTGGGACGGGCCGAGGTCGAGGGCCGCGAGGGCCTGCAGGAACGGGAAGGTCTCGGTGATCGAGAGCTCCTCGCCGGCTATCTGCCGGGCGAAGCGGTGGGTCTTCAGGATGCTGACCACCGACTTGTTCACCAGGGAGCGGCTGTGCAGCAGGACGGTGACGTCCCGCTCGCGGTGCAGCCTCCCGATGATCGGGATCATCGACTCCGCGAGCTCCTCGCGGTTCTTCCAGTCCGTGAACACGTCGTCGTTGACAGTCACAATTCAACTTTCGAGGGTAGGCCGAGCTAGGCGACCCCCATGCTAGCTTCGGCCGCCCGCCGGGGCGGGCGGCGGTCCCCCCGCTGACCAGCGGCGCTGCCCGCCGCCGGGCCGCCCGGGCGTGATCGCGGCCACACCCCCGGCACTCCCCGGCCGCTCCGGTGCAGCTCCCGGCCGAATCTGACGCAGCGTCAGCCGATTTGGTGACGTGACCCGGCGTGACCAAGGTCACCCGCGTCGATTTCATCACTCCACGGGGTGACGACTGGTCACTTTTGCCCTCTTGGGGCCCGTGAAAGGAGGAGAGTGGGAGCCCCGGCCGGGCGGCCGCCCGTCTCCGGGGTGCAGGCCCGGCCGTCCGAGGCCGGGCCGCTGCGAGGAAGGGACGGCCGTCCATGCCACACCTGGCCTACCAGCGGGCCGCGCTGGTGTTCACCCTGTTCGACGCCAACGACAACGGGGTGCTCGACGCCGAGGACTTCGACCTGATGACCGAGCGCGTGCTGGCCGTCGCCGACGACTCATCGCAGGCCGACCGGCAGGCGTTGGCCGACAGCATCAGCAACTACTGGGAGGTCATGGCCAAGACGCTGGACGTCAACGGTGACGGGTTGGTCACCCCCACCGAGTTCCGCGGCTTCGTCCTCAACCCGGACCTGTTCGGCGCGACCGCCGCCGTGTTCGCCGACGCGCTGGCCAAGCTCGGCGACCCGGACGGCGACGGCCTCATCGAACGGCCCCGCTTCCTCGCCCTGATGACCGCGATCGGCTTCGAGAAGCCCAACATCGAGGCCCTGTTCAACGCCTTCGGGCCGGACGCCACCGACCGGATCACGGTCGAGGTGTGGGCCCAGGGCATCCGCGACTACTACTCGCCCGAGAAGGTCGGCATCGCCGGCGACCGCCTGGTCCCGAATCCGGTCTGACCTCTCCACCCGCATTGAAGGAGCCCGTTTTGACCGCACCGCTCATCGCCCTGGCCGTAGGCCGCGGCACCGGCCCGGACCTCGCCCCCGTCTTCGAGCGGGTGCTCCACCGGATCACCCGACTGCACGGGGTGGAGGCCGAGTTGGTGCGGTCACCGCGGCTCTACCACTCGTACGTCTCGCTGCGCGCCGAGTACGCCGACACCGCCGAGATCGCCCGCCTCACCGCGCTGGACGCCGCGCACTACGAGCAGTTCTGCCGCGACCAGGCCGCGGCCGGCGTCCGGGCCGTGTTCCGCACCGCGATCAACGCCCAGTCCCTGTACTTGGTGCGCCGGCGCCTCGCCGCCGTCAAGGTCGAGCCGCTGTCCGCCGACGGGGCCCGGCTGCTGCTGGTCCGCGACCAGGCGCAGGGCTTCTACACCGGCGAGAACGTGCACACCCCCGGCAGGGTGGTGCGCACCATGGAGTTCAGCCGGGAGGTCACCGAGCAGGTGGTGCGCTACGCGGTCCGCCGGGCCCGGGAGCTGTGGCCCGAGGGCCCGGCCCGGGTGCAGATGGCGTACAAGTTCCACCTGCTGGACGGCGCGCTGGACGACTGGCGGGCCGACCTGGCCGCCGAACTCGGCATCGGGATCGCGCTGTTCCAGCCCGACACGGTCAACCGCAACCTGATCACCCACGGCCCCGAGGACCGCACCGTGCTGGTCGCGGGCAACGAGTGGGCCGACATCATGCACGTGGTCCTGCTCGACCGGTACGGCTCGGAGCGGCAGGAGAATCGTTGCACCGAGAACGTCCACCTCCACCCGGAGCTGCACGGCCTGACGGAGTACCAGACGGTGCACGGCTCCGCCGACGACCTGGCGGGCAAGGACGTGGTCAACCCGGTCGCCACCGTCCGGGCCGCCGCCCGGATCGCCGAACGCCATGCCGACTGCCCGGGCGCCGAGGCCGCCGTCGAAGCGGCGCTGGCCGCCGTCCAGGCCCGCGGCGTCCGCACCCCCGACCTCGGCGGCACCGCCGGCACCACCGAGGTGGTGGACGCGGTGCTCGGCGAACTCGGCGTCGCGTTAAAGCCGTTCGTGCCCGCCGCGAGGTCGGGTGCGGCCCGCGTCACCGCCGGCACGGATCGGGCGGCCTCCCGATGAGCACCACCGCCACACCCAGCACCGCCGCACCGAGCAGCACCGCCGCGCGCACCGACGCCGCGCCCACCGCCGCGGTCCCCGCCTCGGCGACCGCCCTGGTGGTCGTCGACCTGCAGAACGACTTCTGTGCGGGCGAGGTCGCCGCCGCCCGCTTCCCCGGCGACCCCGCCCGGCTGGCCGCGGTCGCCGCGCGCACCGCCGCCGCCGTCGACCGGGCCCGCGCGCTCGGCGTCGAGGTGGTGTTCGTCCGCTTCCTCGGCGACCCGGCCCACCAGGGGCCGGCCTGGCAGCGGCGCGACGCCGCGCTCGGCAAGCGGCCCAAGTGCCTGGAGGGCAGCTGGGGTGCCGAGTTCCACGCCGCCCTGCCCCGGCCGGACGAGGCGGTGTTCACCAAGCACGCCTGCTTCGACGCGTTCCTCGACCCCGCCTTCGAGCCGTACCTGCGCGCCCGCGGCGTCCGGCACCTGGTGCTCGCCGGCCTGTTCACGGACGTCTGCGTGGACTCCACGGCCCGCACCGCGTTCCAGCGCGGCTTCCACCTGACGGTGCTGCGCGACTGCACCACCGCGCTGCACCTGCCGGACCGGGACGTCCTGCGCTTCATGGAACGGCTCTACGGCGCCCGTGTCACCGACCTCGGCGACGGGGGCCCGGAGGCCGGCGAACAGCCCTTCGCCCTCCCGGAGTCGGCCGCCGCCGGCGCTCGCACCGAGGCGGGCCGGTCGTGACCGTGTCCGTCCTGTCCGACCCGGGCGTCACCGCCGGCGTCGGCCGCACCGCCCTGCTGGTCGCCCACGCCCGCGCGCTGGAGGCCCGCCGGCCCGACGCGATGGCCGTCGATCCGTTCGCCGAACACTTCGTCCGCGCCGCGCCGGGCTGCGAGGGCTGGCCGCTGCACCCGGACGACGTCGCCCCGGGCGACCCGCTGTGGGGCCGGCTGGCGGGCTACTTCGCGCTCCGCACCCGGGTGTTGGACGCGTACCTGCTGACGGCCGTCCGGGCCGGGGTGCGCCAGGTGGTGCTGCTCGGCGCGGGGCTGGACTCGCGGGCGCACCGCCTGCCGTGGCCGCCCGGCACCACGGTCTGGGAGCTGGACCGGCCCGAGGTGCTGGCCTTCAAGCAGGCCGTGCTGGACGATCTGGAGGCCGTTCCGTCGGCCTGCCGGCGCACCGTCCCGGTGGATCTCCGCGAGGCCTGGCCGCAGGCGCTGACGGACGCCGGGCTGGACCCGCGGCAGCCGGTCGCCTGGCTCGCCGAGGGCCTGTTCCTGTACCTGCCGGCCGAGGCCGAACTGCGGCTGGCCGGCGACCTGGACGAGCTGAGCGCGCCGGGCTCCACGCTGGCGTACGAGATCAAGCTCGGCCTGGAGGCGGCCAACGTCCGGGCCAACCCGGTGTACGCGGCCGCCCGGGACCGGATCGGCGTCGACCTGCTGGCGCTGTTCGCGCCGGGGCCGCGCCCGGACACCGCGGCCCACCTGGGCGCGCTGGGCTGGTCGACCGTCACCCGCACGCCGTTCGACCACGCGGCCGGGCTGCCGCGCGCGCCGCGCCCGGAGCCGGACGACGCGCTGGCCGCCAACCGGTGGATCACCGGCGTGAAGACCCGCTGACGGGAGCGACGCCGAGGGGGGGGGGGCCCCGGGGGGGGCCCCCCCCCCCCCCCCGTGGCCCCCCCGGGGGGGGGGTGGGGGTAAACACGGAGTGGGGGGGGGCCGGGGTGCCCCGCCTGTGGGGGGGGGGTTTAA
>NZ_JBHWDS010000010.1:1774-122765 GCF_042734615.1 Kitasatospora sp. NPDC059646 | reverse complement strand
CGGGGCCCCCCGCCCCCGCCCCCGCCCCCCGGGGGGCCCCCCACCGGGTGTACCCCGGGGTTCAACCCCGGGGCGGGGGCCCCCGGGGGGGGGGGGGGGCCCGGGGGGCCCCCCCCCCCCCCTCCGCAGGTGCCCCGACGGTGGGTCAGTAGGGCTTCACCAGGACGTGCGCGGCGCCCGGGATGCCGACCTTGAGGAGCTCGTCCTCCTCCGGCGTGGTGGGCGTGCCGGTCTCCTGCTTGAGCACGGCCCGGGACAGCGCCTGGACGAACATCGCGCGCGGCCGGCGGCGGTCCTCCCACGCCCGGAGCGCGGCGGGCACCGTGTCGGCGGCGTCGAGTTCCTGGGCGAGCACGAGGGCGTCCTCGACGGCCATCGCGGCGCCCTGCGCCAGGTGCGGGGTGGAGGCGTGCGCGGCGTCGCCGGCCAGCACCACCCGGCCGACGTGCCAGGGCGCGTCGACGGTGACCTGGGAGATCCGCGAGTAGACCACGGTGGACGGGTCGGTGATCGCGGCGAGCGCCTCGGCGACCGGGCCGGTGAAGCCGGACAGCCGCTCGGCGAGCTGCTCGTGGGCGCGCTCCGGGTCCGGGCGGAAGTCCTCGGTCTCGGCGACCACCGAGCCGAGGTACATCAGCTCGTCGGTGATCGGGGTGAGCAGCGCCTTCGCGGCCTGGTTGCCGGTGCTCATCACGACGCCCTGCACCTCGGGCTGCCGGGGCAGGGTGACCCGCCAGTTGGCGAAGCCGGTGTACTCGGGGCGGAAGCGGTCGCCGTACAGGCGGGTGCGCAGCGGGGAGCCGATGCCGTCGAAGCCGACCACCAGGTCGTAGCGGCCGGTGTGGCCGTCGGACAGCGTGACGTCCACGCCTTCGCCGTCGTCGGCGAGTTCGGCGATGGTGGTGCCGAACCGGACGGTGGCGCCGGCCCCGGTGGCGGCCCGGCCGAGGATCTGGGCGAGGGCGGGGCGCGGGATGCCGTTGTTGGCGGGGGCCTCGTCCATCCGCGGCTGCGGGATCTTCGCCAGCGGGTTGCCGGCGGTGTCGCAGATGGTCAGCACCTCCCACTCGTAGCCGGCCGCCAGGCACTCGTCCAGGATGCCGAGTTCGCGCATCACGTGCAGCGCGTTGGAGGGCTGGATGATGCCGACGCCGAGGGCGTCGAACTGCTCGCGGAGTTCGGCGACCTCGACGGTGTGGCCGCGGCGGGCCAGCGCGGTGGCGAGGGCGAGACCGCCGATGCCGCCGCCGTGGACGAGGACGCGCAGGGGTGTTGCCATGCTCTCTCCGGTTGGTTCGGGGGGAGGGCCGGGCGGGGGGAGCGCCGGGCCGTTGGGGAGGAGGGGTCAGCCGACCGGCAGCGCCATCAGGTGGTCGACCAGGGCGAGCAGCACGTCCCGGCCGAAGGCCCGCTCGCGGACGTCGCCGACCAGCATCGGCACGTGCGGGTCGAGGTCGAGCGCGGCCCGGATCTCCTCGTCGCTGCGGGTGTTGACGCCGTGGAAGCAGTTGATCGCCACCACGAAGGGGATGTTGCGGCTCTCGTAGAAGTCGATCGACGCGAAGCTGGTCTCCAGCCGCCGGGTGTCGGCGATCACGACGCCGCCGAGCGCGCCGTTGACCAGGTCGTTCCACATGAACCAGAACCGTTCCTGGCCGGGCGTGCCGAACAGGTAGACCACCAGCTCGGGGCTGACGGTGATGCGCCCGAAGTCCAGGGCGACGGTGGTGGTGGTCTTCTGGTCGACGCCGGCGAGGTCGTCCACGCCGACGCTGGCGGTGGTGAGGTACTCCTCGGTGCGCAGCGGGGCGACCTCGCTGACGGCGCCGACCAGGGTGGTCTTGCCGACGCCGAAGCCGCCGGCGACCAGGATCTTGACCGCGGCGGCGCCCGCCTGGGTGGTCGTCATCTCAAAGCCTCCTCAGTCCCTCACGTACAGCGGCCAGCAGGCCGCGGTCGGCGCCGCCCGCGGCCCGGGCCACCGAGATGGGGGCCCGGGCGGTCAGGAGGCCCTGCTCGACGAGGTCGCCGAGCAGGATCTTGGTCACCGACACCGGCAGGTTGAGGTCGGCGGCGACCTCGGCGACGGCGGCGGGGGTCCGGCACCGGTTGAGGATCATCCGGTGCTCGGGCTGGAGCCGGCCGGGCCGGACCGGCGCGCCGTACGCGTCGACCGGCTCCTGGACGCTGGTGAGCAGGGTGATGAGGGTGAACTCGTCCCGCTCGGGCGCGGTGCGGCCGCTGGTGATGGTGTACGGGCGGACCATGCTGTCCGCGCCGTCGTCCTCCTCTTCCTCGTCCCAGTAGGAGCTCACCCGCGCTGCCCGCCCCGGGCCGCGAACGCGTCGAAGTCGCTGCGCTGCGGGGTGCTGAGCTTCTGGCCGACCTGCTGGACGAGGTTGTGCATGGCCAGCGACATGACCTCGGCGTCGACGTCCTGGGAGGCGACGACGGCGAGGTGGGTGCCCTGGCCGGCGGAGATCACGAACAGCCACAGGTCGGCGAGTTCGACGATCACCTGGTGGACGGGGCCGCCGGCGAAGAGCTGGCCGACGCCGCGGGCCAGGCTCTGCTGGCCGGTGGCGACGGCGGCCAGGCGCTCGGCGTCGGAGCGGTCGATGGAGCGGGAGTGGCTGACCACCAGGCCGTCGTCGGAGAGCAGGACCGCGAGTCTCGTCCCGGCCACCTGGTCCACCAGGCCGTCCAGCAGCCAATCGAGGTCCTGGTGGGTGGCGATTGTGCGCGTCATGACCGGTCTTCTCTCGTCGGGATGGTGTGGGTGTTCCAGGTGTCGCCGGGCTCGGACCGCTCGCCGGACTGCGTCGTGGTGTCCGCAGTCGGCTGGGCGGCTCCGGCCCGCGCCTCTCTGGACCGCCGCTGGAACGCGCCGACCGCTGCTCCGGCCCGTCGGGGGGCCGGTCGGAACAGCGGGTTCTCGTCCCAGCGCGGCGGAGCGGGGGCGGCCGGCGCGGTGGCCGGGTCGATCCGCAGCTCGTCGACCAGGCTGGCCTGGCGGATGCGGCGCGGCAGTGGCGGCTCGGCGGCCGGCAGTGCCGGGGTGAGCGGCACGTACGGGGCGGGCGCCGCCGGGTCGGGTGCCGGGTAGCTGCCGGGGGCCGGGAACGGCGAGGCCTGCTCGAACTGGCCGGTCCGCCCGGCCCAGTCGTCGCTGCCGGCCGGCTCGGGCCGGTACGGCGCGGGCAGCCCGTACGGGGCGGGCGCGGGCTCGCCGGCGGGCAGGCCGTACGGGGCGGGCGGCTGTTCGGCGGCGGGCAGCGCGGCGGGGAAGGGCTGCTCGTGCCCGGCCGCGGCGTGCTCCTCGGTGCGCCCGCCGAACAGCTCGTGCTGCGGGAACGGGTCGCCGGCCGCGTACGGGGCCTCGACCTGCGGGTAGGCGGCTTCGGCCTGCTGGTAGGGCGGCTCGGCCTGCCGGTACGTCAGGTCCTCGGGCGCGGCGTGCAGTTCGAGCAGCGCGGCGTCCTGCTCGGGGGTGGTCGCGGTGATCGCGGTGACGCCGGCCAGTGCCTGGCCGCGGGTGCGGGTGGGCAGTCCGCCGGTGGGCGGTGCGGCGACCAGGGTCGGGCGGGCCGTCGGGTCGGGGACGATCAGCTCGTCGGGGACGAGCACCACGACACGGGTGCCGCCGAACGCGGACTGGCGGAACTCGATCCGCAGGCCGTTCTGGTCGGCGAGCCGGGCGACCACGTAGAAGCCGAGGCGGATGTCGTCGCCGCGGGCGAGCACGTCGGCCCGGGGCGCACGGGTCATCAGCTGGTTGGCCTCGTCGATCTGTTCGTCGTCCATGCCGAGTCCGCGGTCCTCGACCTCGATGGCGACGCCGCGGCTGACCCGGCCGGCCCGGACCTCGACCGGGTTCGGCGGGCGGGAGAAGCTGAGGGCGTTCTCGATCAGCTCGGCGAGCACGTGGGCGACCGGGCCGACGGCGCGCTCGGACAGCCAGGGGCTGCCGTCCAGGTCGATGACGACCCGTCGGTAGTCCTGGACCTCGCCCTGGGCGGCGCGCATCACGTCCAGCAGCGGGACGGGCTTGCGCCAGCGCCGGTGCGGGGTGCCGCCGGCCAGGATGACCAGGTTCTCCTCGTAGCGGCGCAGGCGGGCGGTGAGGTGGTCGAGGTCGAACAGGCCGTCGAGGATCTCGGGGTCCTCGTGCTTGCGCTCCAACTCGTCGAGCTTCTTCAGCTGCTGACCGATCAGCAGCTGGGTGCGGCGGGCGATGCGCTGGAGCAGGCGCTCGTAGGCGCGGTGCTGCTCGGCCTGGGCGACGGCGGCCTGCAGGGCGCTGGTGCGGGCCAGGTTGAACGCCTCGCCGAGCTTGGCGAGCTCGTCCTCGGTGCGGGCCCACGGGTCGCGCTCGATGGCGCGGGCCTGTTCCTCGACGTCGATCTGCTCGCCGTTGCCGAGCCGCTCGACGACCTCGGGCAGCGAGTTCTCGAGGTCCTCGGCCTGCTTCTGCAGCCAGCCGATGCGGCGGCGCAGGGTGCGGGTCAGGCGCCAGGTGGAGATGGCGACCGCGACGACGGCGATCAGGCCGACGACGCTGGTGAGGATCAGGCGGACGGCGAGGCTGATGATGCTGCTCTTGCCCTCCTCGACGACGGCCGCGGTGCGGAACTCCATCAGGTGGACGAGCTGCGGGTTGATGGTGTCGAGGGACTGCCGCCAGGCGTCCTTGTCGGTGGCCAGGGCGATCCGGCCGCTGCGGTCGGGCCCGACCGGCTTCAGCAGGTCCTGCTCGGCGCGGGTCTTGGCCTGCCAGGCCTGGGAGCCGGTGATCTGCTGCCACATGGCGGCCTGGTCGGCGGGCAGGTTGGGCGCGACCTTGGTGCCGAACTGGAAGTCCTGTTCGTTGACGGACTGCCGGACCTGCTGGTAGTCCTCGACGGAGAGCGAGCCGGTGGGCCAGCCGCGGGCGAGCAGCGCGTCGGTGCGGGAGATCATCTCCTTGCCCCAGAACAGGTCGACGAGCGGCTGCGAGATGGTGGTCATCCTGCCGTTGTCGACGTGGCTGAGCGCCGCGAACAGGCGCAGGTCCACGGCGATCAGGTCGGTGTAGTAGCCGTACACCGCGGCCTGCTGCTGGTCGCTGCCGCTGTCCACCAGGGCGCGCTGCGCGGGCAGCTGGTTGATCGCGGCCCGGGCCTCCCGGACGGCGTCGCGGACCTCGCTCGGAGCGCTGTCGGCGGCCACGCCGGACAGCTTCTGGAAGGTCTGGACGGCCTCGTCGGTCTTGGCGCGCTGGGTGCGCAGGGCGTCGGTGACGCCGGTGTGCGAGGCGAGGACGTCGGCGCTCAGGCGCCGCTCCTCCTGCAGGTTGTAGTAGACGATGTTGGACGGCTGGCCGGCCTCCTGCGCGAGCAGGCCCTGGGCGGCCTGGCGCTGGAAGTCGAAGAGGAGCTGTCCGCTGGTGACCGCCCACAGGGCGGCCAGTGCCACTCCAGGGACGATCGCCAGCACGAGCAGGGTCGCCCGGAGCGACAGCCGGCCCGTGATGATCCGCCGAGACGCGCGCGTGCGCAGGGCATTCTCCTTGGAGACGAGGCCAGTCGTTCAGAACTGGTCGAATCTGATAAGGACTCTGACGGATGGATCTTAGTATCACCGTATAACGGCCGGAAAAGCCGGTATGGCGGTCCGGCGCCCGCACGGCACCACCGCAGTGTCCCAACATCCGTACCAGCCGGGCGAGATGAGCAGCCCGGGGAACAACGCCCCACCGCTCGACGGCTCTTCACCGCACGACCGACCCGGCTCGCGCGAACTGCCCGCTCCAGCACCGGAACTGAAGCCCCGACCGGTGCCGGACCGGCCCGCGAACCATCCGTCAGGGCCGCCGGCCGAGCCGTTCGGAGTCTAGCGTCCCCCTCGCCGCTCGGTGAATCGACCTTGTCAGAACTTCTCGGGAACCGGACCTGAACGGTCGGAATCGCCCCGAACGGTCCGGGAATCGCCCGGAACGGTCGGTGCCGCTGTTCGCCCGACCGTTCCCTGACGTTCACTCAGCTGCCGGTCGATCAGCTGCCGAAGCCCGCCCGCAGCCGGGGCCCGAGTTCGGCGATCAGGCCGCGGTACGTCGCGAACGCGGCCTTGCGGGAGTGGTCGTCGCGCAGCAGGCCGAAGCCGTGGAACAGGCTCCCGCCGCGACTGTCCGCGTCGCGCAGCGCGAACAGGGTGTACCCCTCGACGTTCAGCTCGGCCGCCCGCCCGGCGACCGCCCGGACCACCGTCTCCAGCGCCCGGGCCTGCGCCTGCTCGGTCCGGCCGGGGCCGGTCGGCCAGCCGTTCTCGGCGATCCGGATCGGCACCCCGGCCCCGATCCCCGCCCTCGGCAGGTCGCCGTGCCGGAAGCCGTGCAGCACCCAGGCCACCGCGTCCGCCAGCCGTTCCGCCGGGACGGGGCGGAACACGTCCGGGAAGAAGTCCAGGCCCACGTAGTCCAGCGCGTCCAGGAACCGCCGGTCGGCGAGCTCGCCGAGGGCGTCCCAGAACGGCGCGTCCGGGCCGAGGGTCGGCACCGCGTTGAAGCCGACGGCGGCGGTCAGGCCGAGCGCCCGGACCTCCTCCTTGGCCGCGACCACGCCCGCCACCAGCGCCTCCCGCACCCCGGGGACGCTGCCGTCCAGCACCGGCAGGTCGGCGTTGGGCTCCTCGCAGATCTGCACCGAGCCCAGCCGCGCCCCGAGTTCGCGCACCTGCCCGCGCACGTACGCCTCCCAGCCGTCCCGGCTCCCGGTCGGCTCGCGGAACTGCAGCACCAGGTCGACCTTTCGCCCCGGCCGCCCCAGGTACGCCTCCCAGCCGTCCGGGGTCTGCGCCGGCGCGGCCACCGTGGACGCGAACGAGCGGTACACCCGGACCAGGAACTCTTCCTCCGCGCCCTGGAGTTCGTCGAGCGCCTCGGCCACCAGCCGCGGATCGTCCGGGCGGACCGGGTGCACGATGCCGCGCTCGTCGCCGAGCAGCGCCCCCGGGTAGATGCCGAACCTGAACTGCCGCCGTCCGCCGTTCACTTCGCCCCCTCCTCGAATATTTTTGGTGTCACACCAATTTTTCAGTGACCCTACCATTCGGCGGAGTTCCCTAGCATGGAGCCATGGGCCTTCGTGAGACCAAGAAGCAGCGGACCCGGACCGCCATCGCGGACGCCGCGCTGCCGCTGTTCCTCGACCGCGGCTTCGACCAGGTCACCGTCGCCGAGGTCGCCCGGCACGCGAACGTCTCCACCAACACGGTCTTCAACTACTTCGCCACCAAGGAGGACCTCTTCTTCGACCGGCAGGCCGAAGTCGAGGAGCACCTCGCCACCGTGGTCCGCGAACGCCCGCCCGGCACCTGCCCCGTCGCCGCGATCCGCGACGACCTGCGCGCCGCCCTCGAAGACGACCGGATCCCCGGCGACGCCGCGTTCTTCCGCACCGTCGAGGCCAGCCCCGCGCTGCGCGCCCGCGAACGCGAGATCGCCGAACGCGCCGAGAGCGCCCTCGCGTCCGCCCTCCCCCCGTCCCCCGACGCCCCCTTCCTCGCGGCCGCCCTCGCCGCCACCCACCGCGCCGCCCACCGCGAACTCCGCCGCCACCTGCTCGCCGGCCGCCCACCCCGCCCCGCCGACCTCGCCACCACCGCCGCCGCCGCCTTCGACCGGATCTGCCGCTGCCCGCAGCACCCCTGACGCCCCCTCGGCGCCGCGATTCCGCCCGCCCGACGGAACCCGCGACACCCCCGCTCCCCGCGCAGCCGGATTCGCCGGACGAACCCGCGCACACCCCCGGGCCGTCCCGTCCCCACGACCTCTGCCCGCGCAGCGGTGCGCCTCCAGGCCACCCCTCCCCGCCGAGACGCTCCCTCCCCGACCTCCGCCCCGCACAGCGGGACTCGCCGTACTACCGCCCACCGCCGCCGGTCCCCGGGGTTCCCGGGACGCTCCCCCTCCTCTCAACCACCGGCCCGCGCAGCGCGGTTCGCCGTGCTGCCGGCCGGGGCCGCCGAGCCCCCGGATTCGCGGGACTTGACGTGGCAGTGTCGGGAAGCGAAGGTGAGCCGCACCATCTGACATGTTGCGTGTGAAATAACACCGCCGCCACGCCCCTGCCGACGGCGTGCCCGTGGCGGCCCGCACGCGAGGAAGGGCCGGGGGCATGGAGCTGGAGCTGCGGCATCTGCGGGTGCTGTGCGCGATCGCGGACACCGGCAGCGTGGGCCGCGCGGCGGCGGCCATCGGGGCGTCCCAGCCCGCGACCAGCACCCAGTTGCGCCGGATCGAACGGCACCTGGGCGCGGTCGTGTTCGAGCGGACGGCGGCCGGCGTGGTGCCGACCACGTTCGGGGCGGAGCTCCTCGCGGCCGCCCGCGAGGTCCTCGCCCGGGTCGACCGCCTGGGCCAGTCCGTCCCGGTCGACGGCGAGCGCCCGCACCGTGAACTCCGGCTGGCCGCGGACTGTCCGGCGCTGCTGCCCGGCACGCTGGCCCGCGCCCGGCAGCTCCGCCCGGAGCTGCGGTTCTCCCTCCCGTGCGCCCCCGACGAGCCGTTCGACCTCGCACTGGCCCTCGACCACCCGAGTTCCGGCCTGCGTCCCACTCCGGCACTGGCGGCGCGGGTGATCGCCACCGAGCCGCTGTTCGTCGCACTGCCCGCCACGCATCCGCTGCGGCACCACGCGGAACCCGCCCTGGCCGATCTGGCCGCCGAGACCTGGCTGCTGCCCGCGGCCGACCGGAAGGCCTTCCGGGCGGCCTGCGAGTCGGCGGCGCTCGTCCCGGCGACGGTCCATCAGCTGCCGCACGGGCGGCGGGAAGTGCTCGACCTGGTCGCGGCGGGGCTGGGGGCCGCACTGGTCCCGGCGAGCACGCCGCCCATCCCGGGTGTCCTGCTGAAGCCGCTGCTGGGCGCGCCGCTGTGGCTGCGGTACGTGCTGCTGTGGCGGCGGGCCGCGCTGGGGCCGGGCCTGGCGGACACCCTGTTCGGTGCGGCGACCGCCGCCTACCGTGAACTGGCCGCCGAGGCACCGCACTTGCACAGCTGGGCGGGTCGCACTTTCCGTCCGCCGCGCACCTGAGGAGCCGTCGGTCGGCGCACCGGCTGCCAAGAACTCCCCACCCGTGTTATGGCTCGCAGTGCAATGTCATATGACCTGTGACATTGTTCTGCCCCCCGATCCGGTGCCACGATGCATGCGCTCGACCCTCCCCAACCCCCACCCCTCCCCAGCCCCCACAGGAGAAGCAGTGCGCGTGCGCATACCCCTCCCCGCGTTGACGGCCGGCCTGCTGGCCGGTTGTGCCACGGCGGCCACCCTGCTGCCCGCCCCGGCTTTCGCGGCCACCGCCGGACCGGCGAAGCCGGCCGCCCCGCTCACCTCCCCGGTGGGCGACCGGAGCGCCCCCGGCGGCGCCGTCCCGAAGCCGCTCGGCCCGATCGTCGCGGCGGCGCAGTCGGACGCCCCCGCCCCGGTCTCGGCCCCGCTTCCCCCGGCCCTGCTCGGCCAGGTGGTCATGGGCCAGCCGGCCGGGACCGCCGTCCAGACCACGCCGCGCCCGGCCGAGCCGCACGCGAAGCAGCAGGCCGTCAGCAGCACGGCGACCGCCCAGAGTTGCACCTTCGCCGACTTCGGCAGCCGCTCCGGTGCCGACCTGGTGGCGTTCGTCAAGGGATCGACCACCACCTGCATCGGCACGCTGTACAACGTGACGGGCAGCGACGCGGGCGCGATCTTCAAGCAGGCGAACATGCTGACCGTCGCCAACGCCTTCAAGGACCTGGCGGCGACGTACGACGGCACCAACAGCTCCAACATCCTCCAACTGGTGCAGTTCCTGCGGGCCGGCTACTACGTGCAGTCCTACAACGCGGGCGCGGTGGGCAGTTACGGCAGTGCGCTGACCACGGCCACCCGGGCCGGCCTGGACGCGTTCTTCGCGGGCCAGCACTGGAAGGACGTCTCGGACGCCAACGGCGTCGTGCTGTACGACGTCCTGGTGCTCACCGACAGCGCGAACGTGCAGGCCAACTACCTGAACACGTACAAGCAGGTGCTGAACGGCTACAACAACGGCTACAACGCGTTCCCGAAGATGGTGAACGCCGTCAACGCGGTGCTGTTCGCGCCGCTGTGGCGCGGCAACTGGAACAGCGACTTCGTCAACGCGCTGAACGCCGACACCAGCCTGGTCGGCACGCTCGGCACGTTCACGCTGAACCACAAGGACCTGCTCGGCACCGCCAACTCCTTCCTGGCGGTCAACGCGGGCAACGACCTGGCCCGGATGTCCGGCGACGGCGCGACCGTGGAGGCGGCCTCCCGTCCGCTGGTCAAGCAGATCCTCGACTCCACGCCGATCGTCGGCGCGGGCGGCCCGCTGTACGTGCACGTGGCGTTCCAGTCCAACCAGTACAACAGCGGCCAGTGCTCGACCTTCGGCATCTGCGACCTGCCGAACAAGCTGATCGGCGCCGTGCTGCCGAACGTGCTGGTCTGCGACAACAAGACGCTGCGCGCCCAGGCGCTGACGGCGACCCAGCTGCAGCCGGTGTGCGAGAGCCTGCGCGGCGAGGACGCGTTCTTCCACAACCTCGTGAAGGACAACGGGCCGATCCCCGGCCAGTACGGGACCACCCTGGACCTGCCGGTGTTCGCCAGCGCGGCCGACTACCAGACCTACTCGTGGGCGATCTGGAACAACTCCACCGACAACGGCGGCGTGACCCTGATGGACCCGACCGACCCGGCCAACAAGCCCGTGTCGATCATGTACCAGAAGTCGTGGAACGACGACTTCCCGGGCAACGTGTGGAACCTCAACCACGAGTACACGCACTACCTGGACAACATCTACGACATGAAGGGCAACTTCACCACCGAGACGTCCGTCCCGGACATCTGGTGGATCGAGGGCGTCGCCGAGTACGAGTCGTACGCGTACCGGGGGGTGACGGACACCCAGGCGATGACCGAGGCCGGCAAGCACACCTACAAGTTGAGCACGATCTTCCAGAACACCTACCTCAACTCGGACTCCACCCGGGTCTACCCGTGGGGCTACCTGGCCGTGCGGTACATGCTGGAGAAGCACCCGGCGGACGTCACCGCGATGCTCGGCCACTTCCGCACCGGTGACTACCAGGGCGGGTACGCCGTCTACAACGGCCTCGGCACCTCCTACGACGCCGACTTCGACTCCTGGCTGACCGCCTGCGCGGCCGGCGCCTGCTTCGCCACCGGCCCGACCGCGCTGTTCGACAAGTCGGTGAACGGCGCGACGGTGACCCTCACCGACCGCTCGGTGGTCACCAACTCGCCCGCGCAGCTGGTCTCCTGGCACTGGACGTTCGGCGACGGCAGCTCCTCCGACGAGCGCAACCCGTCGCACACCTACGCGGCGGCCGGCACCTACACCGTCGCGCTGACCGTCACCGACTCCACCGGCCGCTCCACCTCGACCCCGGCCGGCGTGACCGTCACCACCGGCAGCGGCGGCGCCACCCTGCCGACCTGCACCGACCAGCGCGCCGACGCGATGGGCCAGAACTGCCAGCGCACCGGCCGCAGCCGCACCGCCGGCAACGTCGACTACCTGTACGTCTACCTGCCCGCCGGCACCAGCACCCTGAAGATCACCACCAGCGGCGGCACCGGCACCGCGTACCTGTACTACAACGACTCCACCTGGGCCTCGCCGAGCGCGTTCACCGCCTCCTCGACCACCCCGGGCAGCACCACCCAGTCCATCACCGTCACCAACCCGTCGGCCGGCTACCGCTACCTGAGCCTGTACGCCGCCACCGACTTCAGCAACGTCACCGTCGCCACCCAGTTCTGACGCTCCCCCACCTGCCGACGGGCAGTCGCGGCCTCCCGTCCGCGACTGCCCGTCACGCGTTCCCGCGCCCCAGCCGGCGCGCCGCCGCGGCCCGCAGCTCCTCGGTCTCCACCGGCGAGTCCCGCAACTCGGCCAGCCGGGACCGCAGTTCCGGCCCGTCGGGGGCGTGCTCGACCGCGAACAGCCGGGCGTCCTGCTCGCAGTCCCACAGCGACTCGGTCAGCTCCGCACCCGTCTCCCCGGGCCGCACGGCCGTCAACGCCCGCAGGTGGGCCGGCCGTTCGTACGAGTGCGGGGTCTGCGCCCAGAACCGGCCGAGCGCCGGTGCGGCGTCGGCGGCGGCCGGACCGAGGCGGGCCAGGCCGTCCGCGAGGAAGTCCGATCCGCACCACTCGCCGTCCGTCCACTGCCGCTCCAACTCGGCCAGCAGCAGCGGCAGATCGCGTTCGTCGCCGTGCCGGGCGAGCACGCCGAGGCCGAGCCCGGCCAGCCAGCGGCGGGAGGAGAGGGCCCACCCGCGGGCGTCGGCCAGCGCGGCCGACCCGAGGGAATCGACCGCGCGGCCCAGCAGCGGCAGCGCCCGCTCGCCGAGTTCGACCGGAATGGTGGTGAACAACTCGGGCACCAGCGGGAGGAGTTCCGGCACGGCCGGCCGACGCGCCAGGGCCGCCACGGCGGCCGAGCGCTCGCCCGCGGAACTTCCGCCGTCCGCCAGCACCGCCAGCAGCCGAGCAGTGTCCGGGGCCGGGGCACGATCGCTTCGGGTCGCCCGCGGCCGGGGCAGGTCCGGCAGCAACTCCCGCCACCGGAGCCAGGGTTCACCGCCCGGACAGTCGGGCTCGGCCGCACCGAGGCGGCGCACCGCGACCTCCGCGAGATCGTCCCACCAGGGCACCGGCCAGCGCTCGGCGAGGGTGTCGAGCACGTCCTGCCACCACCGGCCGTGCCGCACGTACTGCCGCAGCGCCTCCCGGGCCTCCACCGAGCCGGTCAGCGCCAGCGCGGCGAGGATCGCGCAGCCGCGCTCGTGGGCGTACGGGTCGTCCCCGTCGAGCAGCCGCCGCAGCGGATCCAGCGGCAGCGCCGACTCCCGGACCAGGTGGGCCAGATAGTCGTTCCGGTCGTCGCTCTGCCGGTCGTACCGGGTGTCCCGCCGCAGGCAGGCGAGCACCGCCCGGCCGGCCGCCGCCGGCTCCCGCCGCACCCACAAGTACCCGGCGCCGCGCCCCCGTTCGAGCGCCCCGAGGTCCGT
Source organism: Kitasatospora sp. NPDC059646 (assembly GCF_042734615.1). Taxonomy (NCBI): domain Bacteria; kingdom Bacillati; phylum Actinomycetota; class Actinomycetes; order Kitasatosporales; family Streptomycetaceae; genus Kitasatospora; species Kitasatospora sp. NPDC059646. Next base: position 109,681 of record NZ_JBHWDS010000010.1, on the reverse strand, counting down.
GTCGGCGGGTGCGTACTGCGTCGCGTCATCGTCCACGACCGTCGAGCCTGCCCCCCGGCCCGGCCGCGCGCGACCGGTTTTCCGCCCCGGCCCTCAGCGGGCGCCGCCGCGGCCGCGGACCAGCGGCAGGAAGACCTCGTCGACGATCTCCAGCAGGACGTCGTCCGGGACGGCCGGGACGCCGCGGAGCAGGTACTCGGTGCGCAGCAGCGCCATGGGGGTGGCGGCGACCCGGGGGTGCACGGCGGCGGTGGGGGCCTCGCCGCGTTCGGCGGCGCGGGCGAGGACGGTCAGCCAGGCTTCGTCGAGCGGGTCGGGGCGGTCGGGGTCGCGGAGCGCGGCGAGGAGTTCGGGGGCGCCGCCGGCGGCGGCGAGCAGGCCGCGCAGGATCTCCCCGTACGGCGAGGACCAGGTGCGGTTGGCGCGGCGCAGCAGGTCGAGGGCGTCGGTGCGGAGGGCGCCGGTGTCGGGCGGGCGGGTCTCGGCGTCGGCGAGGCGCCGGTAGGCGGCGATGCCCAGGGCGGTGCGGTGGGGCCAACGGCGGTACAGGGCGTTCTTGTTGGTGCCGGCCCGGCGGGCGACCTCGTCCATGGTGAGGCCGGCCACGCCCTGTTCGAGCAGGACTTCGCCGGCGGCGGCCAGGATCGCGTCCTCGAGTTCGGCGCCGCGCCGCCTGGTCGCTGCCACCTGCCCACCCTCTTCGCTCTCGTCCGCGCTGCCCGCTGCCGGTTCCGGTCCGAATGGTACGTCCCGCGAAACAGAGTACCGGCCGTACCCAATTCGTCGTAAGGTACGCGACGTACCCTGTTGTGCGAGGAGAGGACGGCTTCGCCGTGCGCGTTTTCGGCATCACCTACGACACCGGCTTCCGCAGTGCCGGCACCACCACCCGGGAACCCTTCGACCCCGGGACGGTCCGCCGCGAGATGCTGGTGATCCGTCAGGAACTGCACTGCGACGCGGTGCGCATCACCGGCGCCGAACCGGACCGGCTGGAGACCGCCGCCCGGTACGCCGCCGAGGCCGGACTGGAGGTCTGGCTCTCGCCGTTCACCAACGGACTCACCCGGCCCGAGCTGTTCGACCTGCTGGTGGACTGCGCCGGGCGCGCCGAGCAGCTGCGGGCCGGCGGCGCCGAGGTGGTGCTGCTCACCGGCTCCGAGATCTCCCTGTTCACCGAGGGCTTCCTGCCCGGCGCCGACTACCTGGAACGGGCCGGCGTGCTCGCCGACCAGGCCCGGTTCCGCGCCCTGCTGCCCGGGCTGCACCGCGAGGTGAACGCCTTCCTGGCCCGCGTCCTGGCCGCCGTCCGGCCGCTGTTCGGCGGTCCGATCGGCTACGCCTCGCTGCCGTTCGAGGGCGTCGACTGGACCCCGTTCGACGTGGTCGCCACCGACGCCGGCTACCGCGACGCCACCAACGCCGACCAGCTGCTGCCCGGCCTGCGCGCCCTCACCGGCCACGGCCGGCCCGCCGCCGTCACCGAGTTCGGCTGCGGCAGCTTCACCGGCGCCGCCGCCCTCGGCGCACGCGGGGACCGCGCCGTGGTCTTCGACGAGCACGGCCGCGCCGCCCGGTTCGCCGAACCGCTCGACCGCGACGAGCAGGAGCAGGCCGGCTACCTGGTCGACCTGCTCGCCGCCTTCGACGCCTCCGGCCTGGACGCCGCCTTCGTGCAGACCTTCGCGCACTACCACCTGCCGGGCTCCGACGACCCCGACCGGGACTTCGACCGCGCCTCGTTCGGCATCGTCCGCCCGCTGCCGCCGGGCCGGACCTCCACCACCCACCCCGGCCTGCCCTGGGAGCCCAAGGCCGCCTTCCACGCGCTCGCCGCTTACGCCCGCGAGCGGCACGCCCGCGCGTCCTGACGGGCCCTCACCCCGACCGCGCCGCCCGGTCCGCCCGCACCCGTGTGCCGTCCCCGGTTCGAGGGACTGCGGCCGGAATTCCGGGACGGTCCGGGCGGCCGGGGAATCCATCCGCGCGGAAGGGCGGCTACCCGTTGCGCGCCCTCGGAAGGGAGAACAGTCATGCGTCGTCGGATCGCGGCGGTCGGGTTGCTGGCCGCCACCGGAGTGCTCGCACTCGCCGTACCCGCCCAGGCGGCCACGGGCGTCCTGGTGGTGGACGGCGTGGCCCGGCAGAACCCGGCACGGGGGTGCTACCCGACCGCGTCGCCCGTCCTCGTGGAGAACCTCACGGACGCCACCGTCGACGTGTACTCCGCGGCCAACTGTCAGGGCACCCTGATGCGCTCGATCGCGCCCGGCATGTCCGCGGCGACGCTCGGCTTCAGCTACTACGTCAACTGACCCACCTACCCCGCCGTGCGGGACACCCGGCCCCGGGGATCCCGCACGGCAGCCATGCCGCCCCCGGAGCGCCGGCCAGGTCCCGCGCCGAACCGCCCGACACAGGCCGAGGGCGAGCAACGACCGATGACGCACCCCGACGCCAGCAGGTCGCCCGCACTCACCACCAGGCCCGCCGAACCGCCCGACACAGGCCAAGGGCGAGCAACGGCCGATGACGCACCCCGACGCCAGCAGGTCGCCCGCACTCACCACCAGGCCCGCCGAACAACAGCCGCCGGCCCGTTCGACACTGCCGGACACCCGTTCCGACCCACCTGCCCCTCAGGCACGGGACCCCGCACGGCAGCCATGCCGCCCCGGAGCGCTGGCCAGGTCCCGCGCCGAACCGCCCGACACAGGCCGAGGGCGAGCAACGGCCGATGACGCACCCCCCACGCCAGCACGTCGCCCGCACTCACCGCCAGGCCCGCCGAACAACAGCCGCCGGCCCAGGGCCCGTTCGACCACGGCCGGACACCCGTTCCGCCGTCCTCGGCCGGGCGACGGCAGGAAAGGTGGGGCATCCGTCATTGCTGCCGCGCAGGGCCGCTGCGAGGCTGGACGCATGGCTGATCGCAGCGTGCTCTTCGTGCTCTTCGACGGGGTGCAGAGCCTTGATGTCACCGGCCCGCTGGAGGTGCTCTCCGCGGCGGCCGGCTACCGCATCCGCACCGCCTCGCCCGGCGGCCTGCCGGTGCGGACGGGCAGCGGGCTGCGGCTGCTGCCGGACGAGGACCTGGCGCACGCGGCGGCCCCGCACACCCTGATCGTCCCCGGCGGCCCCGGCACCCGCCGTCCGGTGCCCGAACTGGTCGCCCGGATCGCCGAGTTGGCCGACGGCGCGGAACGGGTGGCCTCGGTGTGCACGGGCGCGTTCCTGCTCGCCGAGGCGGGCCTGCTGGCCGGCCGCCGCGCCACCACGCACTGGGCGCACGCCGAGGCGCTGGCCCGCCGCTTCCCGGACGTCACCGTCGAGCCCGACCCGATCCACGTCCGCGACGGCCGGGTGGCCACCTCCGCCGGGGTGACGGCCGGCATCGACCTGGCGCTCGCCCTGGTCGAGGAGGACCTCGGCCGCGAACTCGCCCTCCGCATCGCCCGGCATCTGGTGATGTTCCTGCGCCGCCCGGGCGGCCAGGCCCAGTTCTCCACTCAGCTGGCCGCCCAGCTCGCCGTCCGGCAGCCGCTGCGCGACGTGCAGCGCTGGATCACCGAGCACCCGGACGCCGACCTGTCCGTCGAGGCGCTGGCCCGCCGCGCCTCGCTGTCGCCCCGTCAGTTCGCCCGGGTCTTCGTCGCCGAGACCGGCACCACGCCAGGCCGCTACGTGGACGGCGTCCGGCTGGAGGTGGCCCGCCGCCACCTGGAGGACAGCGACGACGGCATCGAGCAGATCGCCCGCCGCAGCGGCTACCGCAACCCCGAGGCGATGCGCCGTGCCTTCGCCCGCACCCTGGCCGTCAGCCCGCTCGACTACCGCCGCCGCTTCCGCGCGACGCCCACGCCCGCGCCCACGCCCGCGCCCACACCCGCCTGACCGCCCCACGACCCCGAGACCCCGCCCACGCCCCCACGCCCCCACGCCCCCACGCCCCCACGCCCGTTGATGATCCGACAACGCACCGGAGAGGCATCCGATGAAGATCGCCATCCTGCTCTACGACCGCTTCACCGCGCTGGACGCCGTCGGCCCGTACGAGGTGCTGGGCCGGATGCCCGGGGCCGAGGTGGTGTTCGCCGCCGAACGGCGCGGGCCGGTCCGCGGCGACCTGGGCAGTCTCGCGCTCACCGCCGACGTCTCGCTCGACGAGGTCACCGCCGCCGACCTGCTGCTCGTCCCGGGCGGGCCCGGCTCCCGGGCGCAGCAGGAGCGGCCCGAGGTGCTGGAGTGGCTGCGGGCGGTCGACGCCACCACCGCCTGGACCACCTCGGTCTGTTCCGGCTCGGTGCTGCTGGCCGCGGCCGGGCTGCTCACCGGCCGGCGCGCCACCACGCACTGGGCGCTGCCGCCGGCGCTGGCCGCGTACGGGGTCGAGCCGGTCGAGGAGCGGGTGGTGTTCGACGGGAAGTACGCCACCGCCGCGGGCGTCTCGTCCGGCATCGACCTGGGCCTGCACCTGGCCGGTCTGATCCACGGCCCGGAGACCGCGCAGGGGATCCAGTTGCTCATCGAGTACGACCCGCAGCCGCCGTTCGACGCGGGCTCGACCAGGACCGCGCCGCCGGCCGTGGTGAGCGCGCTGCGGAGCCGTCTCGGCGCGCTCTGAGGGGCGGCGGCCCGCCGTCCGGCGGCCCGGGCCCGGTCACCCCTCGACGGGGCCGCGCCCGGGCTGCCGCACGACGAAGAACTCGCTGACGAACCCGGTGACTTCGCCGTCGGCGGTGCGGCCGACCCAGGTCGGGTAGTGGCCGTCGCCCCAGCCGGTGGTGAAGGCCACCATGCCGTGGCCGGTGGCCGGGTCGGTGACGGCGGCCGGGCGGGGGCCGGCGTCGTGGATGGCGTCGATCACCGGGTCGGAGTCCCGCTCGACCAGCTCGCCGATCGGGCCGACGGCGGACGCGTCCAGGAAGCAGCCGGTGCCCGCGTCCACGCCGTAGCCGAAGAAGTCGCCCCGGCCGAGCCGGCCCGCGTCCTGGCCCTCGCTCAGCGCCAACTCCCAGTGCGCCGCGGGCCGGTCGCCGATCCGCAGCAGCGCGGCGGCGATCCGGGTGTCCGAGGAGCCGGGCCCGTACGCGTCGCGCACCTCGACCACCGCGAGCGTCACCGGGTAGCTGCCGGGCGGGACTTCGGCGAGGAACGGCTCGTTCTCGTCGAGCAGCCCGATCACCGGGTCGCACGCCACCACCCGCCCGGTGGGCAGCGCCAGCACCGCCTCGGGCAGCGCGACCACGGTGGCCGTGCGGCCGCCGCCGCAGTCGTACTGGCTGCCTGCCGTGAACAGCCGCGCCACGTCGGGGGCCGCTAGGGGCATCGGGGGCTCGCTCTCGTCGCTGTCGTCGTCGCTGCTGCTGTCGGTGCCGTGTCCGGGTCGCTCCGGGTGCTCCGGTCGCTCCGGTCGTCGTGTTCGCCAACGGCCCCGGGGCGGACGAACATTCCGGACGGATCATCGGACGGACACCGTGCACGCGGCCCACCACGGTAGCGCCCCGCCCGGACCAGCCCCGCAACAGGCCCCGGCGGTCCGCCCCCGGAGGCGCGTGCCCGCGGCCACCTGCGGTGGGAGATCATTCTCGGCATGACCCCGGTTCTGGTGTTCGGTATCGCCATGGCGCTCGCGCTGCTGACGCGTCGGCGGTGGAGCGGTCCGTCCGTGCCCGGTCCGGTGCCGCCGCCGGTCGCCGCCACCCCGCCCGGCTTCGACCCGGTGCGGTACGGGCTGGCGCCGAGCGCCGAGTTGGACCCGGGCCGCGCCGGGCCGCCGATTCCCCTGCTGCGCCGCAAGGAGCTGGAGGCACTGGCCGACTCCTGCCTGGCCGGCGGCTGGCGGGCCGCCGCGGCGTACGTGACCGCGGCCGGCGAGGACTGGGACGAGCGCTGGTCCCGGCTGGACTTCCTGACCCGGGTGGCCGCCGAACGCGACGCCTGGCTGACCGCCTGGCGGGAGTCGGGCACCGAGGCCTGCGCCGCCGAGACGGTGCACGCCCGGCTGCTGGTGCAGCGGGCCTGGGAGGTGCGCGGCAGCGCCTTCGGGCACCAGGTCCCGCCGGAGCGGATGGCCGCGTTCAGGGCGCAGCTGGTCGCCGCGGCGGCCGCCGCCCGGCAGGCCGTCGAGCTGGACCCGCGTGACCCCGGGCCGTGGGTGGTGCTGGTCGCGGTGGCCCGCGGCACCCGACTGGGCCGGCGCCGGTTCCGGGCGCTGTGGCGCGAGTTGACCGCCCGGGCCCCGCACCACGTGGCCGGGCACTGGCAGGCCATGCAGTACTGGTGCGCCAAGTGGCACGGCAGCGACGCGCTGATGCTGCGCTTCGCCGAGCGCGCCGTCCGCACCGCCCCGGCCGGCTCGCCGCTGCCCGGCCTGTACCTGCAGGCCCTGGCCGAACTGGAGCAGCGGCACGGCCTGCACGGCCTGCCCGACGCGGGCCGGCTGCGCGAGGTGCTGCCCGCCGTGGCCTCGGCGCTGGCGGCCGTCCCGCCGCCGCACGACCAGGTCCCGTTGCTGCGGCACCTGCTGGCGCACTTCGCCCTGGTGTCCCGTCAGCCCGCGCTCGCGCTGGAGCAGTTCCGGGAGATCGGCCCCTGGTGCGGGGCCCACCCGTGGACCTCCGCCGCGCACCCCGTGCGCGCCTTCGACCACGCCCGCGCCGTCGCCGCCACGCACGCCGCCGGCGGCTGACGCCCGGCCGCGCCCCCGTCCGCCCGGCCGGGACGACGAGCGGCGTGACCGCCCCCGCGTTCGGTCGTTATGCCCGGACGTGAGTGCCGAGCCCTGGGCCCCGACGGGCGTCCGCGACGAAACGATTCAGCAAGCCCCGATCTACGCCCGGCTGGTGTCCCTCTGGCACCAGTCGGGCCGCACCGTGCCCGGGCGGCAGGACCAGGAGTGGGCCCGGCTGGTCGCCCCGCCCCGGTTCGCCGCCGCCGTCCGGCCCGAACCGGCCGCCGCCGAGCCGCCCTCTGCCGCTCCCGGAACCGGGCCGAACCCCGAGCCCGAGCCCGCATCCGAGGTCGGACCCGAACCCGAGCCCCTGCCGGTCCTGACCGCCCTGTCCGTCCTGTCCGCCGACCGCCCGAGGGAGACCCGGTGACCCACCAGAACACGTCCAGCGGCTGGCTCCGGCGCTCCGGCGATCCGGACTGCGTGCTGCTGCTGGACGTCTCCGTGTCGCCCTGCCAGGGTCTGCGGGTCTCCGTCCCCGCCCGGCTGCGCTACCACCGGGCCGACCCGTACGCGGTGCACCTGGACTGCCACGTCGACCTGGACGAGCCGATCACCTGGCTGTTCGCCCGCGACCTGCTCGCCGAGGGCCTGGCCGGGTGGGCCGGGGTCGGCGATGTGGCGATCCGTCGGTCCGCGGCCGACCCGGAGCTGCTGACGATCTCGCTCAGCACGCCCGGCCAGACCGCCGTCCTGCACACCCCGTCCGCCCCGGTCCGGGACTTCCTGCGGCTGTCGTACCGGGTGGTGCCACCGGGCGCCGAGCACCGGCACCTGGACACCGCGGCCCTGCTGCGGCACCTGCTGAACGGCTCGCCCGCCCGCCGCGACCTCCCGCGCCCGGAGTGAGGATCGGGCTTCCGCCGGACATCCGGAAGTCCCGACGGTGTTCCTTCTCCCTCCGCACCGGGAGGGCCCGGACCCCACCGCACCGATTTCCGTTCCCGCGCGTTGAACAGACGGCGTTTCCGTACCAGGCATGCGCCGCCGAAGCCGAGTGCCGTCCCGAGTGCCACCGCTTCGGCGGACCGCACGAGGAGTTGTCGATGTCGCACGTCCGTGGACCGAATCCCGCGCTGCGCGCGTTCATGGCGGAGGCCGGCTGGAACGGGCCCGCCCTCGCCGCGGCCCTGCAGAAGGTGGCCCGGGAGAGCGGGTTCAGCGTCGGCTACGACCGGACGACCGTCGCCCACTGGCTGTCCGGCACCCAACCCCGGCACCCGGGGCCGCAGTTGCTGGAGGAGGCGTTCACCCGGCGACTCGGCCGCCCGGTCTCCCGCGCCGAACTGGGCCTGCGGCCGGCGGACTCCCCCGCCGGCGAGGAGGCCGACCCGGAGCCGGTGGACGCGCTGGCCGGGCTGCGCCGGCTGCACTCCCGGCCGAGTCCCGGCGACCACCCGGACGAAACGTTTCAGCCTCCGCTGTTCCGCATCCGCCTGCTCCCCTCCCCCCGCGCCGCCGCCCCGGCCGCGCCGTCCGTGCCCGGCACCCGGGCCGGTTCACCGGCGGTGCCTGCGCTGCGCCGCTCCGGGCCGGAACGGGTCGGCGCCCGGCAGGTGGAGGCCGTCCGCGAGCTGACGGCGTTCGGGGCCCGGCACTACGACGGCTACGGCGGCGCGATCGCCCGCAGCCTGCTGCTCGGCTACCTGCGGGACCACGTGCTGCCCTGGCTGAGTTCCTCGGCCGGCGACCTGCGCCACCGCGAACTCCTGGTCGCCACCTCGCAGTTGGTGCGCCTGATCGGCCGCACGTACACCGACGACAATCGGCACGGCGAGGCCCAGCGCCACTACCGCTACGCGTACCGGCTGGCCGCCGAGGCCCACGACGGCCAGGCCCAGGCGATGGCGCTGCGCGACCAGAGCACCCAGGCCGGGGCGCTCGGCCACCAGGCGTACGCGGCCCGGCTGGCCGAGGCCGCGGCGGACCACCTGCCGCCCGAGGCCGCCCCCGGCGTCCGCGCGTTCGTCCTCGCCCAGCAGGCGGTGGCGGCGGCCCGCCTGCGCCAGTCCGACGAGGCCCTGCGGCACCTGGAGGCCGCGCAGCAGTGGGCGGCCCGCTCGGCGGCGGACGGCGGCCCGCACCGCTACCCGGAGCCGGCCCTGCTGTACCAGGCGGCCCAGGTCCACCGCTCGCTGCGCGCCACCGAGTTGTCCCTCTCCTACCTGCGCGCCTCGCTGCGCGCCCGCCCCGCCGGCGAGCACCGGACCATCGGCGTCTCGCTCCTCCAACTGGCCCACCTGGAACTGGACGCCGGGAACATCCACCAGGCCCGCCGCGCCTACGCCAGCTTCCGCGAACGCCAGGACGCCCTGCGCTCCCCGGCCACCGCCCTCCAACTCTCCCGCCTGGAAAGCCGCTTCACCCGCCTGGGAGGCTAGGGCCGCTCTTCCGGACCGCGCAGGGGCGGAGGGCGGGAGTCCCTCGACAGCGCGGTGATCTCCGGGCGACCATGGGGGCGGTCCGCGCGGTGCGGACGAACGACACGACAGGGGTGGCGAGTTGGACGCACGGATCACCGTGGTCGGCGACGAGGACGGCGACGGGCTGTCGTCGCTGCACGCGTGGCTGGTCGCCCAGGACGGCCTGCGCGGCCGGGTCCGGGTCGAGCGGCGGCCGATCGGGGCGACCGAACTCGGGGCCGCCGTCGACCTGCTCTCGGTGGCGCTCGGCGCCGGCGGCGCGGGCTCCGTGCTCGGCACGGCGCTCGTCACCTGGCTGCGCAGCCGCCGCACCTCCGCGAAGATCACCGTCCAGGTCGGCGACCGCTCGGTCACGTTGGAGATCGACACCCTGCGGGACACCACGGCGCTGCTGGAGCAGGTGCTGCGGCAGGGGCTCGACGACGGCGGCCGCGATGGCTGACGCCGCGCCACCCGCCGGGTCGCACGCGGTGCTGATCGGCGTCCCGGAGTACGACCACCCGGACTTCCCGCCCGTTCCGGCCGCCCGCAACAGCGTCCGGGCGATGAGCGCGCTGCTGCGCGACCCGCAGGTGTGCGGCTGGCAGGAGCAGCAGATCACCGTCATCGACGACGTCTCCTCGGGGCCCGAACTCGCGGGCCGGGTCGCGGACGTGGCCGAGAAGGCCACCGGGACGCTGCTCCTCTACTACAGCGGGCACGGCATGCTGTCGCCCGCCGGTGACCTGTGCCTGGTGATGCCGGGCACCCGACCGGACCGCCCCACCATCACCGGCCTGCCGTGGGGCAACCTCGCGGAGGCCATGCGGCTGAGCCCGGCCAGGTCCAGGATCACCGTCCTGGACAGCTGCTTCGCGGGCCGGGCGATCGAGGTCCTGACCCCCGAGGCGCAGGCGCTGGCCGACCTCGCGGAGGTCGAAGGCGTCTACACGCTGACCGCCACCACCCGCAACCGCACCGCCCACGTCCCGCCGCTCGCCGAGCAGCGGGACCGGCCCACCACGTTCACCGGCCAGCTGTGCGACCTGCTCCGCGCCGGCATCCCGGGCAAGCCCGAGTACCTGACCCTCAACGACATCTATCCCGCGCTGCGCGCCAGGCTGCGGGCCGCCGGCCTGCCCGTCCCGCACCAGTGCGGAACGGGCGGGGTCGGCCAGGTCGTGTTCGCCCGCAACGCGGCCCGGCCGGCCTTCGTCGAGCCGGTGATCAGCGGCAACCCGGTGGTCCTGGAGCCGGGAACGCCGTTCGGGAGCCGCCTGGCCGAGGTCGCCGCCGCGTGGGCGGGCCGCGGGCGGTCGAAGGACTGGCTGGTGAGCGGCAAGGCCTTCTTCGCCGTCTACCTCTGGTCGCTCGCCGAGAAGAAGCTGGGCCACCCGGTCGATCCCCTCACCGGCGCCTACATCGACGCCTGCTACCGGGCCGTCGGCGGCTCCCGCGGCTGGTCCGACCTGCTGTGGCAGCGGGAGCGCTGCGCCTGCCACGGCGAGCGGTGGAAGACGGAGAACCTCAACATCTGCCTCGACTGCCTGCGCTACCAGTGCATGTACGTCGACCGGACCTGCGGTGCGTGCGGCGGCCGGGTGGTCGGCTAGCGCGGCGACGGGCGGGGGCCGCCTCGGTGACGTGTCGTCAGGCCGCCCGGCCGGCGGGGTGAGCGGTCGGGCGGGTCGTCCGGCGGGACGGGGCGGCGGGGGTGTCAATGGGAGCATGAACGACCCCTCGTACTACCCGCTGCTGGTGTCCCGCCCGCCGGTCCCGGCCGGAGCGGAGGCTGTGCCCGACCGCTGTCCTGACGTGGCGTCGCCTCCGCCGGCCGACGACGGGGGCGTGCCGGAGGGGGCGTCCGGCTGAGGCCCGGGCCGGTCCCGGGGCGGGCGGTGTGCCCGCTCCCCGGGGCCGGCCCTCGTCGTCGGAGTCCGTTGTGCGGAAAGGGTTCTCCCGATCCGTCCGGGTGCTCGTCCGGCCCGTCAGGACGCCCGTTCGCCGAGTGCCGGGACCCGGAGGCGGGCGGTGGCCGGGACGGGTACGCAACCGACGGGGGCGACGGTGGCGAGCGGGCCGGTGGGGCGGACCCGGTAGCGGTTCAGGTGCCGGCGCTCCACGTCGCGCAGGGGGCGGCTGCGCCCGGTCTCGGCGTCCGTCGGCACGGTGACCGTCCGGGCCTGGAAGACCAGCCGGCCGTGGCGCCGCGCCTCGCAGGCGGTGTTGATGGACGCCCGGCCGAGGCGTTCCACCCAGATCTGCACGGGGAGCGGGGTCGAGCAGTGGTAGAGCGGCTCGCGGTAGTCGATCTCGTGCCGGGCGATCATGAACCCGTCCTCGAACAGCTCCTGTCCCTCGGCCTCGTCGTACAGCAGGCAGTAGACGGCCTCTTGGACGTACTGGAGCACCTTCAGGTTGTTGATGTGCCCGAAGGCGTCCATGTCGCCCCAGCGGGTCCGGCACAGGTAGGTGTACAACGGTCAGCCGTCCGTTCGGTGTTCGGTCCCGAAGCCGAGGGTGCGGCGCAGGTAGCCGTAGGCGTAGGGGGAGCGGCGCAGCGCGGCGTCGTCGCCCTGCTCGTAGACCTCGCTCGCGGTGTCGAGGACGGCGAGGCCGAGGATCTTCTCCGTCCGGCGGCAGAGTCGTTCGAGTTCGGTGAGGCGTTGGGAGGCGGGGAGCCCGGCGAGGGCTGCGCACGCTTTCTCCACCTGATCGACCCCGCCACGGTAGTCAGTCATCGTTCCTCTTCTCTTTTCGGACTTGATTCGTGTAGGGCCTCATCCGCCGAAGGGAAGGACAGGCGGATCCATCGACGCCGAAGGTCCTTCCGGTGATCAAACTCGGTCCCCCCGCAGCCGGACATGGCGAGGCTCCCCGTGTTTGGTTGAAGATCGTCGCATTCCGGGCGTGTTTCAACACAGGCCCTTGCCCGGCCCTGTTTCGGTCCCGTTCGGCCCACTTGTCCGTACACAAACGCGAACGATCCGCCCGGGGTCGGACGGATCGTCAGGTCATCGCTTCATCAGTCGTGCCGGCTCGTCGGCAACGGGTTCTGACGCCGCATCGGACGCACGGCGGCGGCGGGCGGGACGGGCGGCTACTCGGCTTCGGTGCGGTAGAGGCGCATGCCGCGCCGCTGGTAGTTGCGCAGGGCGTGCGGGTGGTCCGCCGAGCAGGTGTGCAGCCACACCCGGGTCACCGCGTCGGCGCCCAGGGGCTCGGTGGCCCAGGCCCGTTGGAGGGCGAGGGTCAGGGCGGGGCCGCCGAGGCCCTTGCCGATGCGGGCGGGTAGCAGCCCGAACGCGGTGATCTCCACGCTGCCGCCGGGCTGCGGCTCCAGGTAGGACACCCCGGCGGGCTCGCCGTCGTGCGTGATCAGCCAGTACTGCAGCAGCGGGTGCGCCCGCAGCTCGGCCTCCCATTCGCTGTCCGTGCGCCGGGCGCTGGCCCAGCCGTACGCCTCCCCGACCTGTGCCTGAGTGGTGCGGACCAGCATCGAGGACCGGTCGAGGAGCAGCAGCCCGAGGGCGGGCACGGCGGGGGCCGGGCGGAGGTCTTCCGGCGAGGTCATCTCCAGGTACCTGACGGTCTTTCCCACGGCGGAAGGCTACCGCCCGGGCGTTCGCCGCCTCGCGCCGGTGCCGTCAGCTCTCCCAGTCGACCGAGTCGACCGCCCCTTCCGCGGTCATCCTGACGGCGAGTATCTGGTCGGAGACGTCGGGTGCGAAGACGTAGTCCAGCACCACCGGGGCCCCGGCCGAGACGCCGTTCAGCCACAGGCCGATGCCGTGCGGGCGCAGCGCGGCGACGAAGGCGTCCGCGCCGACCTGCTCGCCGCCCGCCGCCCCGACCAGGCGCTCGACCGCCTCGGCGCCCTCCAGTTCGTCGATGTGGAAGTCGATGAAGCTGCGGTCCTCCCGCAGGTGCGCCCGCAGGGCCTCGCGCGCGGCGGCGTCGAGCGCGGGCAGGTCGCCGAGGCGGGCGGCGAGCAGGTCCAGTTCCCCGACGGACGGCTCACCGGCGGACCCGGCCCACAGCAGGACCTCGACCTCCTCGCCCGCCAGCTGCCCGGTGCCCTGCCAGATGACGTCCGGGCCGTCGGTCGTGCCGGTGTCCAGCCGACCGAAACGGGCATGCTCGACCACCGCCATGCGGACACTCCTCCACTCGTACGCCTCGGACCCGCGGAGCCTCCCACGCGCCACCGACAACGACCTCCGGCCACCGGCCGCTGCCCGCACGGACCACGGACCTGCCGGGGGCCGGCACGGCCGCGGCCCGTCGGCGGCGTCGGAGCGGCCCCGCGGCCGGCCGGACCACGGCCGTCTGCGATCGTTGGCAGCGGAACGGCCGCCCCGCTCCGCTCCCTCACCTCCCGTAGGACGCACCGCATGCCCGACAGCCCTCACCCCGCCCCGCCGACCCCGACGACCGGGTCCGCGTCCGGCCGCTTCGGCGCCGTACTGGAACGGATCGGGACGGAGGTGGCGGCGCTCGACGACCACGGCCGGCCCGCCGACTACATCCCGCTGCTGGCGGGGGCCGACCCCCGGCGCTTCGGCATGGCCGTCGCCGAACCGGACGGCACGGTCCACGGCGTCGGCGACTGGCAGGAGCCCTTCTCCACGCAGTCCATCACCAAGGTCTTCGCGCTGGCCCTGGTGCTCGCCTCGGAGGGCGAGGAGATCTGGCGGTTCGTGGGCCGCGAGCCCTCCGGCAACCCCTTCAACTCCCTGGTGCAGCTGGAGTACGAGAACGGCGTGCCGCGCAACCCGTTCATCAACGCCGGCGCCCTGGTGGTCACCGACCGGCTGCAGTCGCTGACCGGGCACGCGGCCGAGCAGGTGCGCGACCTGCTGCGCGAGGAGAGCGGCAACCCGGCCGTCGACTTCGTGGCGGAGGTCGCCGCCTCGGAGGCCGCCCACGGCGACCGCAACGCCGCCCTGGCCCACTTCATGGCGTCCTACGGCAACATCGCCAACCCGGTGCCGGAGCTGCTGGCGGCCTACTTCCGCCAGTGCTCGATCGCCGCCTCGTGCCGGGACCTGGCGCTGGCCGCGGGCTTCCTGGCCCGGCGCGGCGTCCGGGCCGACGGCTCGATGCTGCTGACGCCCAGTCAGGCCAAGCGGGTCAACGCCGTCATGCTCACCTGCGGCACCTACGACGCGGCCGGAGAGTTCGCCTACCGGGTGGGGCTCCCGGGCAAGAGCGGCGTCGGCGGGGGGATCGTCGCGGTCGTGCCCGGCGTGTGCACCCTGTGCGTGTGGAGCCCCGGGCTCGACCGGCGCGGCAACTCGGTGGCGGGCGTGTGGGCCCTGGACCGCTTCACCACTCTCACCGGCCTGTCCGTCTTCTGAGCGAGGGCGGTCCCGCGGCCCGCCACGGCGGTCCTGCTGACGGGCCGTCGGGAGGCGGCCGGCGTTACGGCCGGTCCGGAAGGTCGTCGGCCGGCGTCCGGACGTCCCGGTGGGCGCTCGCGAGCAACCGGTAGCCGGTGCCGTTCGCCGTGATGCCGGCCTTCTCGTGCTCGGTCAGCTCGCGGCGGACCCTGGCCGGGACGCCGGCGACCAGCGATCCCGCCGGGACGGCCATGCCCTGCGGCACCACCGCTCCGGCCGCCACCAGCGAACCGGCGCCGATCCGGGCGCCGTTGAGCACGGTGGCGTTCATGCCCACCAGCACGTCGTCCTCGACCGTGCAGCCGTGCAGCACGGCGTTGTGGCCGACCGAGACGCGCTCGCCGACCACCAGCGGGAAGCCCGGGTCGGCGTGCAGGGTGCAGTTGTCCTGGACGTTGCTGCCGGCGCCGACGGTGATCGACTCGGCGTCGCCGCGCAGCACCGCGCCGTACCAGACGCTCGCGCCGGCCGCGATCGTCACGTCCCCGACCACGACCGCGGTCGGGGCCACGAAGGCGCCCGGGTCGACGGCGGGCGCCCGGCCCCCGACCGCGGCGATCAGCGGCTCAGCCATGGCTCGTCCTCCTCAAGACGGTTGGGTGTGGTGCCGCCGGTCAGCGTAGGCGGTCGGTCACGGCGTCGTGCGGGCGGAGGCCGGTCCGGCCGCCGCGGCGCCTGCGCCGCACAGGGCGGTCACGGCCACCCTGCGCCAGGCGGCGTTGGCGGCGTCCTCGTCCGGGGCGTCGTAGAACGTGGTGCTCGCGGCGAACTCGCGCCTGCCGTCCGGGGAGGCCAGCATCATCGTGCGGTAGCCGGGGATGCCGCCGGCGTGGCCCCAGAACGCGCCGCACGGGGTGTCCAGGCGCTGGAGGCCGAGGCCGTACGTCTGTCCCTCGCCGTGCGGGGTGGTCTCCTTCATCGCGGCGAGTTCGGCCGGGCGCAGCAGGCGGCCGCCCAGCAGGGCGTCGAGGAAGGCGGTCAGGTCGGCGGTGGTGGAGATGCCGCCGCCGGCGGAGGCGGCCATGGAGGGGTTGAGCTCGGTGACGTCGACCGGCCCGGCGGACGACTTGGCGTAGGCGTGGGCGTGCGGGCCCGGGACGAACGGGAAGTCGCCGGGCATCCAGGTGTCGGTGAGCCGGAGCGGGCGGACGATCCGGCGGGTGACCTCGTCGTTCCAGCTGTGGCCGGTGAGCTTCTCGATGATCATCCCGATCAGGATGTAGTTGGTGTTGGAGTACTGCCAGTCCTGGCCGGGGGCGAAGGCGGGCGGGTACCTGTTGGCGAGGTCCACCAGGTCCCGCAGGCGGTAGGACGTGTAGCGGCCGCCGTTCAGCCACTGGTCGGAGAAGTCGAACGCCGGGTCCTGGGTGTAGTCGGCGACGCCGCTGGTGTGGTTGAGCAGTTGGCGGACGGTGATGGTGTGGCTGTTCGGGACGGTTCCCGGCAGCAGGGACTCCAGCCGGTCGTCGAGGTTCAGCCGGTGTTCGCCGACGAGTTGGAGCAGCGTGGTGGCGACGAAGGTCTTGGTGGCGCTGCCGATCCGGAAGGCGCCGCGCGGGTCGGCGGGTCGGCCGGTGCCGAGTTCGGCGACGCCGGTGGCGCTGCTCCACGCCAGCCGGCCGTCCACCCGGACGGCGCCGAGGGCGGAGGTCGAGTAGCCGGGGTCGGTCATCCCGGCGAGGGCCGCGTCGGCGGCCTGCCAGTCGGCGGGCCGCCCCGCCGTGTCGGCGGCTGCCGCGGGGACGGCGGGCCGGGCCGCGGCGGCCGGGGCGAGCGCGGCGAGCAGGCCCGCGCCGACGGCGAGCGCGAGGGCGGCGCGCAGGACCGGTCGGCGGCCGGCGGCGGCAGGGGTGGCGGCGGCGGGGTTCGAGGCGGTCCGGGCTGTCGGGTCGGCGGTCATGCCGGCCTCCCTGTTCGGGGTCGTGGCGAGATCGACCGGGCTCCTGCACGGGTTCTGACACCCTGCCAGGGGCACTCGGCGACGGCCGCCGTCCGCTCGGAGGAGACGCCCCCCGAACGGACCCGGAGCCGCACCCCGACCGGTCTCGGGGTACGGCGTGCCGCGGCCTCCTCCGGTCAGCCCGGCGAGCCCCGGTCGACCAGGGTGAGGGCCAGCACGGCCTCCGGGAGGGCGGCGACGACCAGGCCGTCGGGGGTGACGGCGAGGGAGCGGACGGGGGCGCCGAGGCGGATGTCGGCGCCCCGGTGGCGGTCGCCCCAGCGGCGGAGGCGGAGCAGGCCGTCGGACCAGGCGGCGGCGAGGAGGAGGCCGGCGGGCGTCGCGCCGAGGGCGGCGGCGGTGACGGCGTGCGGGCGCCGGTCGACGGGGGCCGGCAGCGGGGGCCGGCCGGGCATCCAGGTCCAGACCCGGCCGTCCTCGCCGCCGCTGACCACCAGGGTGCCGCCGTCGGCGTCGGTGACGCCGAGCGCGGTGACGGGGCCCTCGTGCAGCGGCGTCTCGGGGCAGTGGCTCAGGCCGGTGGCGAGGGTGCTGTGGGTGGTGCGGCCGTCGGACAGGCCGAGGACCAGCGCGTCGTGGTGGCCGGCCAGGGCGGTGACGGGGCCGAGGGTCTCCAGGGCGCCGGCGGGCGCGCCGACCGCGCCGTCCACGGTGACCGACTGCAGGGCGCCGGAGGCGTCGAGCAGCAGGGCCCCGCCGAACGCGGTGGCGGTCAGGGCGCGCGGATGACGGAGCGTCAACGGTGCGGCCGGGGACGCGGGCTCGCCGTTCGCGGGGTCGCAGACGTGCAGCGAGGCGCCGTCGGCGAGCAGCAGGCGGCCGGCGAGCGGGCCGACGCCGAGGGCGGTCATGCAGGGGCCGGCGGCGGGGCGGTTCCAGACGGTGTGCCAGCGGGCCTCGGCGAGCCGGGCGCAGTGCGCGGCGGACTCGGCGTCGCGTCCGGTCAGCCAGGCGTGCAGGACGGCGGCCCGGTCGGCGGGGCGGGCGAGTGCGGCCCGGTCGGGGGCGGCCAGCCGCCAGGCCTCGGCGAGCGGGGTGCGGGGCGCGCCCGCGTCCTCGGCTCGCTGGAACGCGGCGGTGACGGTGGCGGGTTCGGCGTGCAGCAGCAGGTCGAGTTCGTCGAGCATCGGGGAGGCCGGGTCGCCGGCGGAGGCGTGCCGCAGCAGCAGGGCGAGGCGTTCGGGGTCGCTGGCGGCGAGGTCGGGTCCGCCGTCGGCGCGGACCGGGATGCCGCCGGCGACCTCCCACATCATGGCGGCGTGGTCGACGGGCGGCCGGTCGGCGGCGACCCGTTCGGCGAGCTCGTCGGGGCGCAGCCGCCAGCGGTCGGCCATGGGCGGCGGAGGCAGCAGGTCGGCGGCGGACTTGACGGTCCGTTCGCCGCCCGCGCCGGGCAGGGTGGCCCACAGGTCGGTGCTGAGCGGCCCGTCGGCGGTGGAGAGCGCCTGCAGGGCGCGGCGTTCGGCCTCGGGGAGGGCGGCCCACCAGGCGTCGGCGAGGGCGGTGGCCCGTTCGGCGGGCGTCCGGGCCGGGTCGAGGACGGCGCCGGGGGTGCGGGCGGCGAGCTGGGCGAGGCCGGGGCTGGGGTGGGTGGTGGCGGGGTCGACCTGATGGCCGGTCAGCCGGGCGCACCAGGCGGCGTACTGGGCGGGGTCGGTCCACTGCGGCTGGTCGAGGTCGAGGACGGCGCCGCCGGGGGCGGCAGCGGTGAGCAGGTCGGCGGCGGGGCCGTGGGCGGCTTCGACGACGAGCAGCAGCCAGGGGACGCTCAGCAGCGGGGCGAGCAGTTCACGCACGAGCCGCTCGGGGGTGCCCGGCAGGCCCGGGCCGCCGGCCCGGTCGAGGTCGGTGACGACGACGGTGCGGGGGGTGCCGTCCTGGAGTGCTTCGAGCAGGTCGGCGGGGTTTCCGGCGGTCAGTCCGAGCAGGTCGGCGAGGCGGGTGGCGGCCGAACGGACCGTCAGTCCCTCCACGTCCAGCAGCGCGTGGACGCGGCGGCCGGGCCGGGGGTGGTCGGGCGGGCAGGCCGCGGCGAGCCAGGTGAGCAGGTGGGTGCGGCCGCTGCCGGACGAGCCGGCGACCCGGCACAGGCGGGGCCCGCGGGTGTCCTCCAGCCAGGAGAGCAGGGCGCGGCCGGCGGGTCGGCGGCCGGCGCCGAGCGGGGGCAGGCCGGGCGGTGGCGCGTCGGCGGGGACCGGGTCGGGGAGCGGGCGGCGGTGGCGCGGGTTCGGCCGGTGGGCGGCGTCCGGTCCGGGGGGCCAACTGCCCTGCACGGCGTGGACGGGGATGCGCCCGGCCGGGTCGGTGCCCTCGTCGAGGAGGTACCGCCAGCCCTGTCCGTCCTGCCCCCGCGTGCCGGTTCCGTGCTCGCCGTGCGTCGCTGCGCCGTTCACTGTTCGCGCTGTCCTTCGTGTCCGTCCCCGTGCGCCGGCCCCGTCCCGGGGCGGCGTGCACGGCCCGGCTGCTGCGCCCGGCGTGGCCCGTCCCCCGTTCATCTCCGGCGGCGGCACAGCCTACTGGAGGTGCGGGTACGTCCGTTCGGCCGGAACCCGGCGGGCGGGCGGGAGCGTGGTGGAGTGGGGCGGGGACAGCGGGGACAGGAGGCGAGAGACGTGATCATCTGGGTGAACGGCGCGTTCGGCAGCGGGAAGACCACGCTGGTGGCGGAGGTGCGCGGGCGGCTGCCCGAGGCGCTGGTGTTCGACCCGGAGGAGGTCGGCTTCCTGCTGCGGCGGGTGGTGCCCGATCCGGCCGGGGACTTCCGGGACCTTCCGCTGTGGCGGCGTCAGGTGGTCTCGCTGGCCGCCGGGTTGGCGACGGAGTACGGCCGTCCGGTGCTGGTGCCGATGACGCTGGTGCGCCCGAAGTACCTGGCGGAGGTGTTCGACGGGCTGGCGGAGGCCGGCGTCCCGGTGCGGCACTTCTTCCTGCGGGTGCCGGACGCCGTCCTGGCGGCCCGGATCGACGCCCGCAGCCTCACCCCGGACGATCCGGCCCGGGACGAGCAGGTCCGGGCGTGGTGCCGGTCGCGGATCGCGGAGTGCCGGGCGGCGGAGGCCGCGATGCCGCTGGAAACCGCGTTCCTCGACGGCGAACTGACGCCCGCACAGCTCGCTGACCTGCTGCTCGCCGACCTCGCGCTGTAGCCGACTCGCGCCCCGCCAGGCCCGGCACAGCGCCGGCCGGCCGCGAAACGGCTGACCACCCGCGCACCCTTCTGCCCCGACCCGCGAGCACGGCGCCGCACTCGCGCCCCCGCCTGCCTCAACCGCCCCCGAGCACCGCGACCGACTCCCGCCCCGGCCACGCCTCACCAGGCCCGGCGCAGTGGCTGCGGGTTGCGGAGGCGGGTGATCAACTCTCGGCGCAGGGGGCGGGGTTGGGGGGCCGGGAAGGAGAGGCGGAGGAGCTGGACGCCGGTGCTGCGGAGGAGGTGGAGGCGGGTGGCGACGGTGGCGGGCGTGCCGGTGTGGGCGGTGGCGAGGCGGCGGCGGGTGGCGGCGTCGGTCTCGGCGAGGAGCTCGCGGAGGCGGCGGCGCGCAGCGTCCTCGGTCTCGGCGAGGACGACGGTGACGTGGCGTGAGATGCGCAGGGTGCGGCCGTGGCGGGCGGCGGTGGCGTGGGCTTCGGCTATCCGGCGGCGGGTGTCGGGGAGCGGGAGGGCGGGGACGTCGTACACCCTCGCGTGGCGGGCGGCGAGCGGCAGGCAGTGGGGGGAGGTGCCGCCGAGGGAGATCGGGTGGGCGTGGTCCCGGTCGAGGTGGCGGGTGAGGAGGGAGAGGTGCTCGTCGTCGCCGGAGTCGATGGTCAGGTGGGCGCCGAGCCGGCCGCCGGTGGCCATCGGCCCGGTGGTGCCGATGCGGTGGGCGACGGCGATCCGCAGGCGGCTGGTGGCGGCGAGGGCCCGGCCGACCGCGGGCCACACCTCCGGGCCGGACGGGACGACGAGCGCGCCGTCGAACCCGTCCTCCTCCAACTCGCGTGCGGTGGAGGCGACTTCCGAGAGGCCGGGCGCAGCCCGGACCTCTCCGTGCAGTTCGAGGTCCATCACGGTTCTCCTGGAGGCAGTGGTGGCGGCCGGGCCGCGGGACAGGGCGGAGTCACCGGGCGGCGGGTCCGAGGCGGGCGAGGGTGTCGAGCAGCCGGGTACGGCTGGTGAACACCTCGGGGGGCGGTGAGACGTACAGCTGGATGGCGGTGACGCCGGGCTGCTGGTAGCGGAGGATCTGTTCGCGGCACTCCTCGGGCGAGCCGCTGAGGAAGAGGCTGTCGACGACCTCGTCGGGCAGCGCCCGCTGCGCGCCCTCGTGGTCGCCGTCGGCCCAGCGCTTGTGCGTCTCGGCGAGCAACTCCCCGTTGCCGAGCCACTGGTGGAACTTGCGGTAGGGCTCGCGGTTGAGGATCCAGGTGAGGAACGGCCGGCTGGCGCGGTGCGCGTACGCGGTGTCCTCGGTGGGGCAGACGAAGACCTTGACGACGAGTTCCTTGCCGGGCGGCTGCGGCCCGACGACGTCGAGCACCTTGGGCAGGTCCTGGGCGCTCAGCAGGTTGGTGATGGCGCCGTCCCCCTCGGTGAAGCCGAGCCGGAGCATGCCGGGCCGCAGTGCGCCGAGGATGACCTTGACGGGTTCGGCGGGCGGGTGCGGCAGGCGGTAGCCGGTGATGGAGAAGGTGTCGAAGTCGCCGGCGACGTGTTCGCCGCGCAGCGCGGCGGTGAGGAAGCGGAGCACGTCGCGGGTGCGCTTGAAGGGTTCGTCGAACGGGATGCCGTTGATGTCGGTGACGTGCGCGGGCACCGAGGCGCCGATGCCCAGCAGCACGCGGCCGGGGGCGAGTTGGGCGAGCGTCGCGGCGGTCTGGGCGAGCACCGCGGGCCCGCGGGTGTGGACCGGGACGATGCCGGTGGCGATCCGCAGGTGGGGCGACCAGGCGGCGGTGGCGGCGAGCGGGGTGAAGGCGTCGGTGCCGCCGCCCTCCGCGCTCCACACGTCGCCGTAGCCGAGGTCCGGCAGCCGTTCCACCAGGAAGCGGTGCCGGTCGATGGTGAGCCCGGGCAGCGGCAGGGTGATGCCCCAGGCGGGCGGCGGCTGGTGGTGCGGGGAGGTGCTGGTGGTCATCGAAGGGCCTTTCTGCGAACGGGTCTCGGCAGCTCGTGCCGGGTGCCGACTAGTTGCCGACGCGGACGGTGGTGAGGTCGAGGAACCAGGACTGCGGCTGGACGAGTCCGTGGACGGTCGGGGCGAGGGCGCGCGGGTTGCGGTCGTTGACCACGAACAGCCACGGCGCGTCCTCGGTGACCTGTCGCAGCGCGGTGCGGTAGGCGGCCTGCCGGGCCGTCGTGTCGGGGTTGGCGGCGGCGCCCGCGATCAGGCTGTCGACCTTCGGGCTGGCGTAATGGCCGGTCCAGAAGGGGCTGTTGGAGCCGACGAACAGCGGCAGCAGCGCCTCGGACTGGAACAGCGTGGTGGACTGGGCGATGGCGTCGGAGCCGAGGGCGACCTGCCCCTTGGCCTCGGCGCCGATCAGCGTGGTCCAGTCGGTGGTGCGGATCTCGACCTTGATGCCGACGGCGGCGAGGTCGCGTTGCAGGGCCTCCGCGATGGGCACCGGCAGCAGGTTCCCGGATCCGCCGGTCGGCACCGTCACGGAGCTGCTGAACCCGTTGGGGTAGCCCGCTTCGGCGAGCAGCTGCTTCGCCTTGGCCGGGTCGTGGGAGTAGCGGTCGCCGGTCGGGTCGTAGGCGGCGGTGGCCCGCGGGGCGGCCTGGAAGGCGGGGTCGGCGGTGCCGTGCAGCAGGTTGCCGGCGATGGCCTGCCGGTCGATCGCGTAGTTGGCGGCCTGCCGGACCCGGACGTCCGCCCACGGGCCCTTGGCGGTGTCGAGGATCCAGTACCACAGGTGGTCGTAGCTGTTGGTGAGGATCTGCGCGCCGGCGGCCTTCAGGCTGTCCAGGTCGTCGGGGTTCGGGTACTCGATCCAGTTGACGCCGCCGGAGCGCAGCGCGGCGGTGCGGGCGGCCGGGTCGGGCAGCGCCTTGACGATCAGCCGGTCGAGCCGGGGTGCGCCGCGCCAGTACGTCCGGTTGGCGGCGAGTTCGACCTGCTGGCCCTCGGTCTGCGAGACGAACCCGAACGGGCCGGTGCCGACCGGGTGCTGGGCGAAGTCCTTGGTGCCGGTCTTGCGGACGGCGGTGGGGCTGGCGATCAGGACGTGCGCCAGGTCCTCGGGGAAGTGCCCGTTGGGGGCGGTGGTGACCAGTTCGACGTGGGTGTCGTCGGTCTTGCGGTAGGAGGCGATGTCGCCGGCGTACTCCTTGGCGGCCGCGCCGAGCGCGTCGGTGTGCTCGGGGCTGGCGGGGTCCAGGTAGCGGTGCAGGTTGAACAGCACCGCGTCGGCGTCGAACGGCGTGCCGTCCTGGAAGGTGACGCCCTTGCGCAGGGCGAACGTCCAGGTCAGCCGGTCCGGTGCGACCTGCCAGGACTCGGCGAGCGCGCCGGTGACCTGCGGCGGCTTGTTGGTGTCCTTCAGCAGCTCGTAGCGGGTGAGCCCTTCGTAGATCTGGAAGCTCAGCAGGCGCTTGCCCTCGAAGCCGGCGCCGCCGATCACGGTGTCCAGGTTGGGCAGCTTCCCGGTCGCCCCGATCACCAGGGTGCCGCCGCCGGAACCGCCGGCCGCGTCTCCCGCCCCCGGGTCCGCGGCGCCGCAGCCGGCGGCCGCCAGCAGGACGGTGGCGGCGGCCAGCGCGGCGGCTCTGGAACGGGTGCGGTGGTCCTTGGTCATGACGATTCCTCGCTCGGTTCGGTGTGCAGACCCGCGCCGGCCAGCGCGACGTGCGGGCCGGCGGCTTCCAACAGGGCCTGGGTGTACGGATGGTGGGGTGCGGTCCAGAGGGTCTCGGTGGGGCCCTGCTCGACCACCCGGCCGGCCCGCAGCACGAGCGTGCGGCTCGCGAAGCGGGCGACGGCCGCGAGGTCGTGGGAGACGAACAGGTAGCCGGTGCCGGTGCGTTCGCGCAGTTCGGTCAGCAGGTCGAGCAGCCGGCGCCGGGTGTCCGGGTCGAGCGCGGAGGTCGGCTCGTCGCACACCACCAGGGCCGGGCCGGTGGCCAACGCCCGGGCCACCGCGACGCGTTGCAGCTGCCCGCCGGAGAGTTCGCGGGGCAGGCGGCCGGCCAGCTCCGGCGCGAGGCCGACCTGCCGGAACAACTCGCCGATCCGTTCGGCGCGTTGACGGCGCGGCACGCCGTGCGCCCGGAGGGCGAACCCGACCGCCTCGCCGGCCCGCAGGGCCGGGTTCAGCGACCCGCGCGGGTGCTGCGGCACGAACTGGAGCCGTCCCCGCACCGCGCGGTCGGCCCGCGCCCGCAGGCGGGCCGGGTCGCGTCCCTCGAAGGTCACCGTCCCGCGGTCGGGCCGCAGCAGTCCCAGCGCGAGCCGCGCCAGCGTGGACTTCCCCGACCCGGACTCCCCCACCAGCGCGACGGCCTCCCCGGCCCGCACCTCCAGGCTGACCCCGTCCACGGCCGGCCGGCCCGCCCAGCTCTTGCCGACCTCGTCGAGGCGGAGGAGGGGAACCGCTGCGGTGTGCTGGTCGGTCATCGGCGGGCTCCTGCCGGGGCGTCTGCCGGGGCTGCGGCGGTGGGCCGACCGGTCGGCACGAGGAGGGCCCCGGCGGGTCCGGTGGCGGTCACCCGTCCCTGGTGGAGGACGGCGAGGGTGCCGCCGATCCGGGCGGCGGCGGACAGGTCGTGGGTGACCAGGAGCAGCGCCAGGCCGCGCTCGGTGCGCAGGGTGGTGAACAGGTCGAGGATCCGGGCGCGGACCAGGGCGTCCAGGGCGGTGGTCGGCTCGTCGGCGATCAGCAGTTCGGGCCCGCAGGCCACCGCGAGGGCGATCGCGGCGCGCTGCCGCAGTCCGCCGGACAGTTCGTGCGGGTGGGCGGCGGCCGCCCGTTCCGGGTCGGGCAGGCCGGCGTCGGCGAGCACCGGCAGGGCGGCGGCGCGGGCCGCCTTCCGGCTGTCGGCGAGGCCGTGCCGGCGCAGCACCTCGGCGAGTTGGGCGCCGATCCTGCGCAGCGGGTCCAGGGTCGCGGACGGATCCTGTGGGACGTAGCCGATCCGGCGTCCCCGGATGCGCGTCAACTCCCGTTCGGGCAGGCCGAGCAGTTCGGTGCCGCCGAGCCGCACCGAGCCGCGGACGGTGGCGCCCCGGCCGGGCAGGCCGAGCACCGTCCGCGCGATCGTGGTCTTCCCGCTGCCGGACTCACCGAGCAGCACCAGCGCCTGCCCGGCCGCGACCGCCAGGCGGACGCCGTCCACGGCCCGCACCCCGCCGGGGTGTTCGACCGTCAGGTCCTCGACCGTCAGCACGGCCGCGCCGGGCTCCGTCCCGGCCCGCGCGCCCGTCTCCGTCGCCGCGTCCGTCATCGCGCCGCCTCCGTGCCGTCGCCGATCCGGGCGCGCAGCGCCTCGCCGAGGGTGTTGAAGAGCACCGAGACGGCGAGGATCACCAGGGCGGGGATCGCCGCGAGCCAGGGGTGGGTGAAGATCGCGGGGCGGAGCTCGTCGAGCATCGCGCCCCACTCGGGGGCGGGCGGGGCGACGCCGAGGCCGAGGAAGGACAGCCCGGCGGCGTAGACGATGGCGAGCCCGACCAGCGAGGTCGCGTAGACCAGCACCACGGGGGCGACCACCGGCAGGACCTGTCGGAGCACCAGGGCCGGCCAGGTCGCGCCGCTGACCCGGGCGGCCTCCAGGAACTCGGCGGACCGGATCCGCCGGGTCTCGGTGAACGCGACCCGGGCGACCGCCGGGGTGAGCACCACGGACAGCGCCAGCACCGTCGAGCCGAGCCCCGGGGTGAGCAGGGTGGCGACCGCGATCGCCAGCAGGACGCCGGGGAACGCGTACAGCACGTCGAGGGTGCGCAGCAGGGCCTGTTCGGTGGCGCGTCCGCCGAGTCCGGCCGCGATGCCGACCAGGGCCCCGGCCAGGCCGGCCACCGCGACGGGCAGCAGGCCCGCCGTGAGGGACGGACGGGCGGCCCAGAGCAACCGGCTGAGCAGGTCGCGCCCCTGACTGTCCGTGCCGAGCAGGTGGCCCGCGCTGCCGGGGTCGAGCAGCCGGTCGGCGAGCTGCCCGGCGGACGGGTCGGCGGGGGCCAGCAGCGGCGCGGCGACGGCCAGCAGCACCGGTAGCAGCGCCGCCGCCGCGGCCGGCACGAGGGCGGGGAAGCGGCGGGCGGTCATCTGTCCGCTCCCGTCCGGGGGCCGGCGCCGGGCGCCCACAGCAGTCGGCTCAGCGGGCCGCCGGCGCGCGGCACGGCCAGTCGGATCGTCCCGAGGCGGGAGGCCAGCACCAGCGTCACCGCGGGTCGGTCCGTTCCCGTGCCCGGTCGTCGATGTGTCGTCATGTCAGCTCCGCACCCTGGGGTCGATCGCGGCGTGCGCGGCGTCGACCAGCAGGTTGATGCCGACGAAGGCGGTGGCGACGATCAGCACGCCGCCCTGGACGAGGGGGAGGTCGCGGGCGGTGAGCGCGTCGTAGAGCAGGCGGCCGAGGCCGGGCCGGGCGAACAGGGTCTCCACGAAGACGACTCCCTCCAGCAGGTAGGCCAGTTGCAGGCCGCCGATGGTCAGCAGCGCGGGCGAGGCGTTGTGCGCGCAGTGGCGCAGCACGGCGAGGCGGCTCAGGCCGCGGGCGCGCAGCCCGTCGGCGAGGTCGCCGGCCAGGACGGCGGACAGCGCGGCGCGGTGGACCCGGGCGGTGAGGCCCAGCGGGACGAGCGCGGCGGCGGTCGCGGGCAGCAGCAGGTGGCGCAGTTGGTCGACGGCCCCGCCGCCGGCGCCGAACGCGTCCTGGGTGCCGCCGGCCGGGAGCAGCTGCCAGTGGACGGCGAACACGGCGATCAGCAGCAGCGCCACCGAGTACTGCGGGGCGGAGACGGCGAGCGTGGAGGCCGCACCGGACAGGCGTCCGGTCCAGCCGCGCGGGCGCAGCGCGCCGAGCGTCCCGAGCAGGACGCCGCCGGCCAGCACCAGCGCGAACGCGGCGGCGGTGAGCGTGAGGGTCTGGCCGAGGGCGGGCAGCAGTTGGGCGGTGACCGGGCGTTGGGTGGACGTCGAGGTGCCGAGGTCGCCGGTGAGGGCGTGGCCGAGCCAGTCCAGGTAGCGGACCGGCAGCGGCCGGTCCAGGCCGATCCGTTCCGCCAGCGCCTGCCGGGCCTCGGCGGGTGCGCCGGGGCCGAGGAACGCGGTGACGGGGTCGCCGGGGACGAGCGCGACGGTGGCGAACACGACGGCGCTCACCCCCAGCAGGGTGGGCACCGCGAGCAGCAGGCGGCGCAGCAGGAATCCGGTCACGGGGTGCCCGGTCCGGCGGCGGTCAGGGTGGCGGGCATCGGGCGGTGCGGTCCTCCGGTTCGGCGGCGGGGCGGCGCGAGGTGTCTTCGGTGCTCGGCGGCGCGGTCCGTCGGGGTTGTCCAGGCCGAGGGTTGCGGAGCTGCGGGCGGGCAGCCAGCCAGGCGTTCATGCGGTTACCGGTGGTCATAGGAGCGGCCGGAGGGGGTATCGCGCTGGGGGCGACATCCGGGCTGCGGACCGTCCTTGACCGTCCGTCAGCGGCGTACATACGATTTCCGGTATGGCATATCGGCGGACCGACTTCACCCTCTGGGGGATCGGCGGCTCGTGGCACCGCAGGTGCTTCGACGAGACCTGTCGCCCCGGCACGGTGCGCCGCCCCCTGGCCTGACGCCGGCGGCCCCGGAGCACCCGCCCTCCCTCCGCCGGGATCGTGCCGTCCCCGAGGACCTCGATCCCCACCTCCCGTGCCGGGCCCCGCGCCCCGGCCCGCCGCCTCCGAGGGGACCGATCCGCCATGCACCCGCACCCCGCCACGCCCTCCCGCCGGGAGGGACCGTGCCCGCACTGACCCGTGGCACCACCCGCACGCTGCGACCGCCCGCCCGGCGCGCCCCGCACGCGATGGACGCCCTGCACACCGAGATCGACAACCCGCTCGACCTGCTGGCGGGCCACCACCTGCTCGCCGAACCCGCCTGCACCTGCGGCCACCCGCTGTGCCCCTCGGCCGGCTCGACGCACCGGGCCGTCGCCACCCGGATCTTCCTGATCGAACGTCAGCCGGTGGTCAGCGCCGGACTGCGCAGCGTCCTCGCCGCCGCCCCCGACCTCGCCGTGGTCGGCTCCGCGACCGACCCCGCGCACGCGGTCGCCGCCGTCCACCGGGTCCGGCCCGACCTGGTCCTGCTCGGCCGGGGGCCGGGCCTCGACGCCGACCTCGCCGCCGTCGCCGCAGTGCGCCGGCCCGAGGGCGCGCCCGAGGCCCGGATCCTGCTGCTGCGGCGCGCCGGAACCACCACCGAGGCCAGCCGCATCCTGATGGCGGGCGGCAGCGGCTGCTTCCCGCTCGACCTCCCGCCCGACCGCATCATCGACGCCGTCCACCTCGCCGCCGCCGGCGCGACCCTCTTCCTCCCCGCCCCCGTCCCGGTGCGCCCGCACTCCGTCCCCACCGAACGACCCCTCGACCAGGCCGGCCTGACGGACCGTGAGCGCCAGGTCCTCACCCACCTCGCCCTCGGCCTCAGCAACGCGGAGATCGCCCGCCGCCTCGCCCTCGCCGAAGCCACCGTCAAGAAGCACCTCACCCACGCCATGCGCAAGACCGGCCAGTCCGACCGCCTCCGCGCCGCCCTCTACGCCGTCCGCCACGGCCTCACCGGCTGAGCCGAGCCCCGGCCGGCGCTCCCGACCGCCCCCGACCCCGCCCCGTCGCACCGGGTGCTGCCGGCCGACGGGCGGGAGCACCCGGTGCCCGCTGCGCCTCCGGGTCACCGCGCTCCACGCCGGTCGGGCCGCCGCCCGGATCCGCCGGGGCGGGGCTCACCGGGAGAGGCTGCTCGCGGAACAGGGCCGGTACGGCAGGCACTTCCGCACCGGCCCCGGTCCGGCGGGGGGCCGAGCCGGATCAGCCGTGCCCGACGACGGTGCGGAAGAAGGCGCGGACGTCCCGGGCGAAGGTCTCCGGCACCTCCATCGCCGCGAAGTGACCGCCGCGCGCGAACTCCGACCAGTGCCGGATGTCGTACCGCCGCTCGGCCAGCGGCCGCACCGACCGGGTGATGTCGTGGGCGAACACCGCCACGCCGACCGGCGCCGGGCACGGAACGCCCCCGCGCGCGGTCTCGTGGTGCAGGCGCGCGGAGGACGCCGCGGTGGCGGTGAACCAGTACAGCGCCACGTCGGTGAGCATCCGGTCGTCGTCGATCGGCGACGCCGGGTCGGTCCAGTGCGCGAACCGCTCGGCGATCCAGACCAGTTGGCCGACGGGCGAATCGGTCAGCGGGTAGCCGACGGTCTGCGGCGTGAGGGCCTGGAGCGCCTGGTAGGGCGGCCGGTTCGCCATCAACTGCCGGACCGTGTCGAGCCGGGCCTCGTCCGCCTCGGACAGTTCGACGTCCGCGGCCGGATCCGGCGGCGTCGGAAGGTAGTTGACGTGCACGCCGACGACCTGCCCGGGTGCGGCCGCGCCCAGCGCCAGCGAGATGCTCGCGCCGAAGTCACCGCCCTGGGCGCCGTAGCGCCGGTAGCCGAGCCGGCGCATCAGCTCCGCCCAGGCCCGCGCGACCCGGGCGGTGTCCCAGCCCCGCTCGCGGGTCGGCCCGGAGAACCCGTAGCCCGGGATGGACGGGATCACCAGGTGGAAGTCGCGCGACAGCGGCTCGACGACGTCCAGGAACTCCAGGAACGAACCGGGCCAGCCGTGGGTGAGGACCAGCGCGAGGGCGTCCGGCCTCGGCGACCGGACGTGGACGAAGTGGATGTTCTGGCCGTCGATCTCGGTGGTGAAGTGCGGGAGTTCGTTGAGCCGGGCCTCGTGCGCGCGCCAGTCGTAGCCGTTCCGCCAGTACTCGGCGAGTTCCTTGAGCCGCGCCAGCGGGAAGCCGTAGTCCCAGCCGGCGTCGGCGACCTCGTTGGGCCAGCGGGTGCGGGAGAGGCGGTCGGCCAGGTCGTCGAGGTCGGCCTGCGGGACGGCGATGCGGAACGGCTTGATCACGGTCTTCTGCTCCAGGGAGAGTTGCTCGAACGCCGAAACGTTAGTGGCACTAACGGAAGCTAGACTGTTAGTCGCACTAACGCAAGGAGTTGAGGACCCGCCCATGGAACAGCCGCCCGAACCCGCGCCGGCCCGGCTGCGCGCGATCCCCAGCCGGCTGATCGCCGGCGCCGCGATCGCCGCCGACCGGCTCGTCGCCGAACGCCTCGCCACCGAAGGGGCGCGCAAGTGGCACTTCGCCGTCCTGGTCGCCCTGGCCGAAACGGGCGCCGCCAGTCAGGCCGAACTCGGCCGCCGCACCGGCATCTACCGCAGCGACATGGTCGCCGTCCTGAACGAGCTCGCCGACGCCGACTGCATCCGCCGCGACCCCGATCCGGTCGACCGCCGCCGCAACGTCATCACCCTCACCCCCGTCGGCCGCCGCCGCCTTGAGCGCCTCGACGCCCTCGTCACCGACGCCCAGCGCGCACTCCTCGCCCCCCTCACCCCCGCCCAGCAGACCGAACTCGTCCACCTGCTCACCGTCCTGACGGATCACCACCGCCCCGCGCACGGCACCTGACGGCGTGCCCCACCGGGCGACTGCGGTCGTCGGCACACCGCCCCCGGCGGTCCGGGGCCGTCGCCCGGCCGCGGACCGCCGCGGACGTGCCGTTCCTCGACGCGAGCGGCCCGGTGAGCCCGCGTGCAGGGACGGGCGGGAGATCCCCGGCGGCTGCCTTCGGGCGGGCGGGACGCCGAGCGCGGGAGGCGGCGGAGGAGCTGGGCGTCACCCCGCCGAGCGGCCGGCTTCCGGTCGTCGAACGGGCGCCGCACCCGGCCGAGGGCGGCAAGCCGCTGTTCGTCCTCGACGGCGGAGTCCTCCCGGCGGCCGCCCGCGCCGCCATCGCGGCCGACCGGGTCGAGGTCGGCGCCTGCGGGTTCCACCCGGCGGGCCGGCTCGACGCCCTCCGGCTTCCCCGCCTCGCCCGCCGGGTGCGCGCCGCGATCGCCGCCCGGGCGCACGGCACGGCGGCCCGCCCGGAACACGGGACGGTGCACCGGCCGGAGGGCGGGCACGGGGCAGCGGCCCCGGCGCTCCGCTCGACCGGGCCCTCGCGGCCGGCCGCAACGCCCGAACTCCTCCGGCGGGCGGCCCGGTTCGCACCCCTGACGCCGGAGGGCTCCCGCACCCGCGGCCCGGCCGGGCGCACGGCGGGAGCCTTCGTGGCCGAACGGCCGCCGGCGGCGGGCTATCCGCCGAGGCGGGCGGCGTTCGCCGCGCGGCGGGCGAAGACCTCGGACCGGCGGTCGGCCATCTCGCGGAGGGCGGACTTGCGCTCGCGGGCGGACAGGCGGTCGAGGTAGAGGCGGCCGTGCAGGTGGTCGGTCTCGTGCTGGAGGCAGCGGGCGAAGTAGCCGTGGCCCTCGATGGTGAGGGGGCGGCCGTGCAGGTCGTAACCGTGGACGACGGTGCGGTCGGGGCGGGCGACGGTGCGGTACGGACCGGGGACGGAGAGGCAGCCCTCGGACTCCTCGATCAGGCGGCGGTGGGACGTCGGGGTCTCGTCGAGGACGGGATTGGCCAGGTGGCCGACGTGGCGGACGCCCCAGTCGTCGGTGATGTCCCAGATGAAGAGCTGCAGGTCGACGTCGACCTGGTTGGCGGCCAGGCCGGCGCCCTCCGCGACGTGGTTGGTGGCGAACATGTCGTCGACCAGGCGGGCGAGTTCGGGGGTGCCGAACTCGGTGACGGGGCGGCAGCGGCGGTGCAGCACCGGCTCCCCCACGACGGTGATCCGGCGGACCGCCCCGCGGGCGGTCTCGGGGGCGAGCACGGGGTAGCTGTCGACGGGTTCGCCCTGGACCCGGACCCGGCGGTCCTGCGCAGTGGTGGCCATGCCTGGAACGGCACCTCTTCTCGACACCGGTCGGCGACCGCCGACCTGACGGCTTGTCATTCGCTTGGCAAAGTAGCACGCTTTGCAAAGTGACCGACGAGATCGACGAGACCCAGCTCCCCCTGCCGCCGGGCGTCCGCCGCCCGCTGCCCGACCACCCCGTCCGGATCGCGCTGCTCGACCTGCTGGCCGAAGCGGGCACCGTGACGTCGACCGAGGCCGCCGCCCGGCTCGGGCTCAGCTCGGGGCTGTGCTCGTTCCACCTGCGGCAGCTGGCCCGGTACGACCTGGTCGAGGAGGTCCCGCAGGGCGGCCGCGCCCGCCCCTGGCGGCTGCGCTGGGCGACCGACGCCGCCCCCGCCCCGCACACCGTCCACCCGCCCGCCGGAGCACCCCGCACCGCCCCCGGCCCACCCGCCGCCCGTCCGACCGCCGTTGCGGCCGCCGATCCGGTCACCGCCGTGCTGCACCTCACTCCCCGCGAGGCCGACGAACTGCTGTCCGCCGTACGGAAGTTGATCGAGGCGTACACCGACCGCCCGGACCGTCCGCACGGTGCGCAGCCGTACGCCGCGGCGGCCCGGATCGTCCCGCTGCTCCCCGACTGAGCGCGGCCGGGGGCGACGAAGGTCGCCCCCGGGGGATCCGTTCGGGGCTTCTGGGGCCCGGCGGGTGCTGCCTAGCGTGACTGGCAGGACGCAACCGTGCGGGTCGGAGGGAGAGCACCGATGGGCGTCGTACCCGAGGGCAGGACCGGACCGGACGGTCCGGCGGGGCGGCAGGTCGTCCTCCTGCCGGTCACGCCGGACACCGGGGCGGAGACTTCGCGCTCGCCGTACCGGTCGATGCCGGACGGCGAACGCTCCGCGCTGTGGCGCCGCCGGCTGCACGAGGCGGAGGCCGGGCTGACCCGGTACCTGGTGAGCCTCGGTGACCAGCCGCAGCTCGCGGAGTGGTTCGCGCTGCAGGGCGAGATCTTCGCCGACCTGCCGGACGGCTCCGCGCCGTCCGCGCAGTGGCAGCGGCTGTTCTTCCGCGGGCAGGCGCTGATGGAGCGCTTCCTGGTGCGGCACTACGGCGAGCAGGTGCTCGCGGCGTGGGCCGCGTCCAACGCCGAGGTGCACCGCACCGTCGAACCGGACCACGGCCGGGGCGCGGCGGACCCGATCCACCGGATCGCCCGTCAGGCCGAACTGTACGGCTCGGACTACGAGTTCGACGACGCGCGGCCGCCGGGCCCGCAGCACGCGGCGCTCACCATCACGCACTGCGCGATCTGGGACTACCGCGAGCAGGCCCGCCGCAGCGGGGTGACGATCACGCTCGCCTCGCCGTGCACGTACTGCACGCACGCGCTGTCCGCGAACATCCGCGCCAAGGGCTACCGCCCGGCGCACCGCCTGCTCTCGGGGCCGACCGGCCACGGCTGCCACTGGGAGGCGAGCGCCGAGGAGCAGGAGAACGACGAGAAGACGACGGGAGCGGCCTGATGTGCGGAGTGACCGGCTGGCTGGACTGGGCGGAGGATCTGCGACTGCGCGGGGAGACCGTCCGCCGGATGACGGAGACCCTGCTGTGCCGGGGTCCGGACGCCGACGGGGTGTGGCTGTCGCAGCACGCGGCGCTGGGCCACACCCGGCTGGCGGTGATCGACCTGGAGGGCGGCCTGCAGCCGTTCGCGGCCGGCGAGCCGGTCCGCGCGGTGCTGGCGTACAACGGCGAGCTGTACAACCACCGCGAGCTGCGGGCCGAGTTGGAGGCCTACGGACACGTGTTCCGGACCCGCTCCGACACCGAGGTGGTGCTCCGGGCGCACCTCCAGTGGGGGCACCTGGCGGCGGCCCGGTTCAACGGGATCTTCGGGTACGCGCTGTGGGACCACCTGCGCGAGGAACTCCTGCTGGTGCGCGACCACTTGGGCATCAAGCCGCTGTACTGGCACCGGCACGCGAACGGCGTGCTGTTCGGCTCCGAGCCGAAGGCGGTGCTGGAGAACCCGCTGCTGCCCGCCGAGTTGGACGCCGAGGGCATCGCCGAACTGTTCGCGCTGCCCGCCGCGCCGACCGCCGGCCACGGGCTGTTCCGCGGCCTGCACGAGGTCCGGCCAGGTCACGTGGTGGTGGCGAACCGCCGGACGGTGCGCGAACTGCCGTACTGGCGGCTGGAGTCGGCGCCGCACCAGGACGACGCGGCGACCACCCTGGCCACCGTGCGGGAGCTGCTCGCGGACGCGGTGGAGCGGCAGCTGGTCAGCGACGTCCCGCTGTGCACGCTGCTGTCCGGCGGCGTCGACTCCTCGGCGATCACCGCGCTGGCCGCGGCCGCCCGGGAACGCAACGGCCTCGGCAAGATCACCAGCTTCTCGGTGGACTTCCCCGGCAGCGCCGACCGCGCCCCCGACGCCTGGCGCACCGGCCAGGACGCCCCGTTCGTGCGGGCCGCCGCCGAGCACATCGGCACCGTGCACACCAGCGTGCTGATCCCCGACGACGACCTGCTGGACGCCCGCGCCGCCGTGCTGCGGGCCCGCGACCGGCCCGGCTGGGGCGAGATGGACGCCTCGCTGCACCTGCTGTTCCGCGAGGTGCGGCGGCGCTCCACGGTCGCGCTGTCCGGCGAGGCCGCGGACGAGGTGTTCGGCGGCTACCCGTACTTCCACGACGCTCCCGCGCTGGCCTCCGGCACCTTCCCGTGGCTGCACGGCCGCACCACGCCCGCGGCGCTGCTGCGCCCGGACGTGCGGGCCGAGGTCCGGCCCGCCGAGTACACCGCGGCCGCGTACCGCAGCAGCCTCGCCTCGGTGCCCCGGCTGGCCGGCGAGGATCCGGCCGCGGCCAAGGTGCGGGAGACCTTCCACCTGGCGCTGACCCGCTGGCTGCCGGCCCTGCTGGACCGGGTGGACCGGGTGTCGATGTCGGTCGGCCTGGAGGTGCGGGTGCCGTTCTGCGACCACCGGCTCGTCGAGTACCTGTGGAACGTGCCGTGGGAGCTGAAGTCCCCCGGCGGCCGGCCGAAGGGGCTGCTGCGGGACGCGGTGCGCGACCTGCTGCCGCCGCAGGTGACGGACCGCCCGAAGTCGGGCTACCCGTCCACCCCGGCGGTGCGCTACACCGAGGTGCTGACCGCCCGCGCCCACGAGCTGCTGGCCGATCCGGCGGCGCCCGTGTTCGACCTGGTGGACCGGGAACTGGTGCGCCGTCACCTCGCCGAGGGCCGGCCGCTGCCCAGCCCGCGCACCGCGCCGAACCCGGTCGGCGGCCTGGACCACCTGGTGCAGGTCGACGAGTGGCTGCGCGCCTACCGGGTGGGTCTGCGGTGAGCGCGCCGGCCCGCGGGACGGACGGCCCGGCCGTGGACGGTGCGGCCCCGGGCGATCCGGCGGCGGGCGGGTCCGCGGCGGCCGGCGCCTCCCGCGCGGTGCTCACGGAGACCGCCTTCCGTTCGGCCGCCCGGCACTGGCCGACCGGTGTCGCCGTGCTCACCGCCCGCTGGGCGGGCGTGGACCACGCGAAGACCGTCTCCTCGTTCAGCACCCTCTCGCTCGACCCGCTGCTGATCGGCGTCGCCGTCTCCCGGCACAGCCCGCTGGCGGCGGCGGTGCGCGAGGGCGGCCGGTTCGCCGTGTCGGTGCTGGGCGAGCACCAGGCGGCACTGGCCCGCCGGTTCGCCGCCCCGGGCGCGGGCCGGGCCCCGGGCGGGTTCGCCGACCTGCCGGTGCTCGCCGCACCGGCCGGCCCGCCCGTCCTGGCCGGCGCGCCGGCCTGGTTCTCCGCCCGACTGCACGCCGAACTGCCGGCCGGCGACCACCTGTTGCTGGTCGGCGCGGTTCTCGCGGTCGGCGAGGGGGCCGGCCGCCCGTTGCTCCACCACGCCGCCCGGTACCGCCGGCTCGGCCCCGAACTCCAGTCAACCGACGTACCACTTCGAGGAGTTGGCGCATGACCTTGCTGTCCCCGGACCCGCGCGGGCTGCTCACCGGCGCCCGCTACCTGGCCGAACTCGACGACGGACGCGAGCTGTACCTCGACGGGCAGCGCGTCACCAACCCGGCCGACCACCCGGCGTTCCGGCCCGCCGCCGAGGAGCTCGGCCGCCTGCTGGACCTCCAGCACCGGCCCGAGCACCGCGAGCTGCTCACCTTCAAGGACCCGGACACCGGCCTGCGGCTGGCCCGCGCCTACCAACCGCCCACCACCCTGGAGGAGTTGCGCGTCCAGCGGCGCAGCGCCGAGTTCTGGCACGCCGAGGCGCTCGGCCAGCAGGGCCGCTCCCCGGCGTTCATGGCGTCGATCGCGGTCGGCGTGCACGACTTCCGCCACCAGCTGGCCTCCGCCGATCCCCGGTTCGGGGCCAACGCCGAGGCCTGGTACCGGCACTGCGCCCAGAACGACCTGGTGCTGTCGCACGCCCTGGGCGATCCGCAGATCGACCGGTCGGCGAACCCGCTGGACGATCCCGACCTGGCGCTGCGGGTGCTGTCGGAGAACGAGCACGGCATCGTGGTGCGCGGCGCCAAGCAGTTGACCACGCTGGCGCCGCTGGCGCACGAGGTGCTGGTGTACCTGTCGGCGTCGTTCACCCAGGGCCGGGCCGAGCAGTTCGTGGTGTGGTTCGCGCTGCCGCTGAACACCCCGGGCCTGATCACGCTGGCCCGCGAGCCGCTCGGCACCGCGGCGTGGGGGCACGGCCATCCGCTCGGCGCCCGCTACGACGAGCAGGACGCGATGCTGTTCTTCGACGACGTCCTGGTGCCCTGGGACCGGGTGTTCCTGCTGCGGGACGCCGACCTGGCCCGCCGCGGCCTGGCCCGGATCAACGCCTGGAGCGCCTACGTCGGCCACATCCGCTACCGGGAGCGCCTGCGCACGCTGCTGGCCACCGCCACGCTGCTCGCCGAGTCCATCGGCGTCAGCCGGTTCCGCAACATCCAGGAGGACCTGGGCCGGCTCGCCGGGTACGCCGAACTCACCGAGTACTTCCTCGACGCGGCGGAGAACCGCGGCGCGCTCACCGACGCGGGCCTGTTCGCCCCCGGCGACACCTTCGCCTCCCGGGTCTGGTCCGCCGAGGTCGCGGGCGACGCCGTCGAGATCGTCCGGCGGATCGGCGCGTCCGGCCTGCTGATGCAGCCCTCCCCCGGCGACCTCGCCAACCCCCGGCTGCGCCCGCACCTGGAGCGGTACATGCGCGGCCGGGAGATCGACGTCGAGCTCAAGTCCCGGCTGTTCCGGCTGGCCTGGGAACTCACCGGGGACGGCTTCGGCCAGCGCCAGGACCTGTACGAGTACGTCCACCGCGGCGACCTCGCCCGCAACCGCATCAACGTCTTCCACCGCTACGACCAGTCCGCGACCAGGGCCCGGCTGCTGGCCCTGCTCGACCCCGCGACCAGTGTTCAGGAGGCCCGCCCGTGAGCCCGTCCGCCGTCGAGATCCAGGCCCGCACCCTCGCCGGGTACGCCGATGCCAGCCGGCTGCGCCAAGTCCAGGACCGCGACTGGGTGCTGGACCGCGTCACCGGCCGGCCCGAGACGCTGATCGACCTGGGCA
This sequence comes from Kitasatospora sp. NPDC059646, assembly GCF_042734615.1. NCBI lineage: Bacteria > Bacillati > Actinomycetota > Actinomycetes > Kitasatosporales > Streptomycetaceae > Kitasatospora > Kitasatospora sp. NPDC059646. The sequence goes on along the minus strand of NZ_JBHWDS010000010.1, from coordinate 72,674 downwards.
GCGGCATCGGCCAGCTGCTGGAGAGCGCCCTGCTGCGCTTCCCGTCGCTGCGGCTGGCGGTCGGCCTGGAGCGCTCCGAGCACCGGATAGCCGAGGCCGCGCAGCGGCTCGCCCCGTTCGGCGAACGCTCCGCCCTGCACGCCGCCGACCTCACGGCGCCCGAGCAGCTCCCGTACCGCGCCCAGGTGATCACCCAGACCTCGGTGCTGCACTGGCTGTACCCCGACGAGGACCGGATCTTCGCCTGGGTCGCCGCCCACCTCGCCCCCGGGGGGCGCTTCCTGCTCACCACCTACCACCCCGCCCGGGACGCCCACGGCCTCGGCGGCGAGGACGAGCTGGTGCGCGAGGCACTGGCCGCGCTCGGCACCCCCGCCGAGGACGTCCCCGCGCTGCTCGCCGCGCACGGCGTGCTGCCGATCGCCACCCGCACCCGCACCGTGGACGAGCTGCTCGCCGTCCTCGGCCCGCACCTGCGGGTCGCCGACCACGACGAACGCGACGCGGTCGTCGGCGTCGAGTCGGCCGCGCAGTACGAGCACTTCCACGCGGCGACGTTCGGCGACTACTACGCCAGGGTGCTGCCCGCCGGGCGCCGCGCCGACTTCTACCGGGCCGTCGGCGCCGCCGCCTGGCGGCGCCAGGGCGAACGCGGGCACGTCAGCCACATGCCGGTCCGGCTCTGGGAATTGACGGCACGTGAGGAGTTTGTTTCAGAAACCGGAAACCGCCCGTCCCGCGCCTAGGGTGGATGCGCGACGACCCCGCAGCCGCCCGCGACGAGGAGCCACCCGTGTCCACCCCCGCCGTCAGTCAGGAGCTCGGCGCCTTCCTGCGCGCCCACCGCGAACGCCTCCAGCCCGCCGACGTCGGACTCACCGCCACCGCCCGGCGGCGCACCCCCGGGCTGCGCCGCGAGGAGGTCGCGTCGCTCTCCGGCGTCGGCCTCGCCTGGTACACCTGGCTCGAACAGGGCCGCGTCACCGCCTCCCGGCAGGTCCTGGAGGCGGTGGCGCGGGCGCTGCGGCTGGACGCGGCGGGTCTGCGGCACGCCATGCGGCTGGCCGGCTACCACGAGCCCGTGCCCGCCGACCGCACCGCCGAGCGGCTCGCCGACGCCGTCCGGCCCGTCCTCGACTCCTGGCCCGCGAGCCCCGCCGTGCTGCTCGACCGGCACTTCGACCTGCTGGCCTGGAACGCGGCGTGGACGGCGCTGTGGGGCTCCCCCGAGAACGTCCCCGCCGACCGCCGCAACCTGATGTGGCTGATGGCCGTCGACCGTCACCTGCGCAGCGTCCTGCACGACTGGGAGCCGCTCGCCATGAACGTCTTCCAGCACTTCCGCGCCCAGGCGGGGCCGGCGATCGCCGACCCCCGCACGGACGAGCTCTACCGCCGCCTCGAAGCCGACGCTCCCGACCTGCGCCACTGGTGGGGCTGCCACACCGTCGCCGAGCTCACCGCCCGCGAGGTCGTCGTCGAACCCCCGGCGGTGGGGGCGTTGCGGCTGACCCTCAGCTCGTTCCACCCGGTGGACGACCCGTCGGCGCTGGTCCTCCTGTTCACGCCGCGGACGGGCACGGACGTCGCCCGCATGACGGACCTGACGAAGCGTCCGCTGCGGGCGACGGCCTGACGGGCGCACCCGGGCGCGGCTACCGGTTGCGCACCCGCACCCCCAGCGCCCCGCCGGCCGCGATCAGGGCCAGGGCGACGCCGACGATCAGCGAGCCGTCCGTGACGTCGCCGAACGCGCCGACGGCCCAGGCGCCGAGGCCCGTGCCCGCGTACATGGTGGAGGTGAGCCAGGCGCTGGAGGTCGCCCGGTGGGCGGGGGCGACGGTGCCGGCCAGGGTCTGCTGGTCCGTCACGAAGGCGCCGGAGGCGGTGAACCAGAGCAGCACGCCGAGCAGCGAGAGGGCCAGTCCCGGGCCGGCGACGGCCAGCGCGATGCCGGCGGCCAGCAGCAGCGCCCAGACGGGCAGCAGCGGGACGGTGCGGCCCGCCGCGCGGGCCTTGTCGCCGAGCCGGCCGCCGAGCAGCGAACCGGCCACGCTGCCCGCGCCGACCAGCACGCCGACCAGGCCGAGGGCCTGCACGGACAGGTCGAAGCGGTCGCCGAGGACCGCGCCGAGGAAGGTGTACGCGCCCAGGTTCGCCGCGTTGAAGACGGTGTTGACGAGCAGGGCCCGCCGCAGCGCCGGGTCCCGCCAGCCCGCCAGGATCGCGCGGATCGCACCGTCGCGCGCGGCCCCGGCCGCGGGTGCGGCGGGCGCGACCTGACGGAGCAGCAGCGGGACCGCGGCGGCGGTTCCGGCGGCGAGCGCCCAGAACGCGGCGCGCCAGCCGGCCGCGCCGGCCAGCAGCCCGCCGAGCGGGACGCCGATGACCTGGCCGGTGGAGAACAGCGCCATGCCGAGTCCGAGGGCGCGGCCGCGGACCGCGTCGGGCGCGGTCTCGGCGATGTGCGCCCAGATGGCGGGGCCGGCGGCCGCGGCGGCCAGGCCGGCCAGCGCGCGCGAGGCGACCAGCAGCGCCAGGTCCGTGGACAGCGCGGCGGCGGCGTTGGAGAGCACGAACAGCGCCGTCCCGGCCAGCAGGGTGCGGCGGCGTCCGAACCGGTCGCTGAGCAGGCCGAGGAACGGTGCGCACACGGCGTACACCAGGACGTACGCGGTGACGGTGGACGCCGCGGCGGCCTCGCTGACGTGGATCGAGCCCGCGATGGTCGGCAGCAGCGGGGAGACCAGGAAGGTCTCCGTCCCGAACAGGAACAGCAGCGCGAACACGCCGGCGTACCGCCGGCGCCGGAACGCCCCGCCGGGCGGCGGGGCCGGCTGCTGCTCGGAGATCTGCGGAAGGTCGGACACGTCGCTCACGGCGACCACCACCTCGTCCGGTGTGTCGGCACGCGGCGCGTCCTCGGACCGCGGACGCCGTCGGCCGCGCGCAGGGGGATGTGGGAGGCCCGATGGGGCCATCCTCGGCAGCCCCCGGGGGCGCAACCAGACAGGCGTTCATCCTGTGACCGCGGCTCACACGCTCCGGGAGTGTCAGCGTGTGAGCGGCCCACCGGGAGGATAGAAGGGCGGCATGCGCTTTGTTCCGGAGTCGGTGGCGGCGGTGCTGCGTCGCGGTGCCAGGGAACCGTTCGTGGTGCAGTCGGTGCGGGCCACGGTGGCGGCGACGCTGGCGTACGTGGTGGCGACCTGGCTCAGCCGTGAGCCGGTGCCGCTGACGGCGCCGCTGACGGCGCTGCTGGTGGTCCAGGTGACGGTCTACTCGACGCTGAAGACCAGTGTGCGGCGGGTCAATTCGGTGGTCGTCGGGGTGCTGATCGCGATCGGGTTCTCGACTGTGGTCGGCCTGTCCTGGTGGAGCCTGGGCCTGATCATCCTGGCCTCGCTGACGGTGGGCCGCTTCGTGCGGGTGGACGAGTTCGTCCAGGAGGTGGCGATCAGCGCGATGCTGATCCTGGGCGTCTCGCAGGTCACCACGCAGGCCTGGGACCGGGTACTGGAGACGCTCATCGGCGCCGCCGTCGGCCTGCTGTTCAACCTGGTGTTCGCGCCGCCGGTGTGGGTGGACACCGCCGGGGAGAAGATCGAGGACCTGGCCCGCCGGGCCCGCCACCTGCTGCTCGACCTCGCCGAGGAGCTGGGCCGCCCGGTACCGGTCGAGCGGGCCGCCGAGCGGCTGCACGAGGCGCGCCGGCTGGATCAGGCGATCGCCGAGGTGGACGGCGCGCTCCGGCAGGCCGAGGACAGCCTGCGGCTGAACCCGCGGATCAGCGAGGGCCTGCTGTCCCGCCTGGTGCTGCGCACCGGACTGGACACGCTGGAGATCTGCGTGGTGGTGATCCGGGTGATCGCCCGCTCGCTGACCGACCTCGCCAAGCGCCGCGCCCCGGGCGAGCAGCTGTTCCGGCCGGACGTCGCGGTCGCCCTGGAGGAGCTGTTCGCGCACATCGGCGGGGCGCTGGTCAGCTTCGCCGTGCTGGTCACCACCCAGGTCAGCCGCAACGCGGAGGAGGCCGAGCAGCGCCTCACCTCGGAACTGGCCGCCGCCTGGACCTGCCGGGAGAACGTCGCGCAGCTGCTGCTGCGCCGGGTCCAGGAGGACCCGCAGGCCTGGCAGTTGCACGGCTCGCTGCTCGCCGAGGTGGACCGCATCCTCGACGAGCTCGACCTCGAACACCGCAGCCGCCGCCTGATGGAGGAACTCGACCGGGCGTCCGTCGCCAACCGCGAGCGCTTCTCCCGCTTCGCCGGCGTCCGCCGCCTCGCCCGCGGCGAACGCCTCCGCCCCCGCCGGCTGCGCCCCCGCCCCCGGCCGGAGCGGACCGGCGGCTGACGCCGCGTCACCTGCGGCGCAGCGTGCGCCAGGTGGTGACGGTGCTCGCCGTCACCGTCAGCGCGAGCGACCCGAGGACGGCCGCCGCGAGCGTGGGCAGGTGCAGGTGGGGGCCGAGTCGCGCGCCGGTCGCCCGGGAGAGCCCGGACGCGACGGCCGCCAGGGCGGGCAGCGCCACCAGGACGCCGAGGGCGGCGCCGAGGCCGGCCGTCAGGGCGCTCTCGCGGGCGGCGAGGGCCAGCAGTTGGCGGCGGGTCGCGCCGAGGGTGCCGAGGACGGCGAGGTCGCGGCGGCGGGCGTGCGCGGCGGCGGCCGCACCGTTGGCGGCGGCGAGCGCCCCGTACCCGGTGGCGACGGCGATCAGCAGCGCGGCGAGGGCGTCGGTCAGCCGGGCGTCGGTGGCGTAGTCGTCCAGGGCGTACCGCAGCGCGTCGTGGACGGCGGTGCCGGGGACGGCGGTGGCCGGGGCGCCGGCGGGAACGAAGACGTCGTCGTTCAGCGCGGCCGGGTCGTGCGCCCGCACCTGCGCGCGGGACATCACGAACGCGCCGCGCGCCGGGTCGTCCGGCAGCACCTCGGCGATCCGCACCGGCACGGTGGCGCCGTCGGCGAACCGCACCGCGTACTGCTGTCCGGCGGTGACGCCGAGCCGGTCGGCCAGGGTCCGGCCGAGGACGGCCTGCCCGGGCCGGTCCAGGGCGGGGTCGCGGGAGCCGAGGACGTCGACGGCGGTGGTGGCGCCGTCTGCGGCCCGGACGAACGCCCGGACCGGCAGCGCGGCCTTGCCGACGGGGTTGGCGGCGACCGCCTCGTCCGTGGTGCCGGGGGTGCCGTCGTTCGTGACGATGAGCTGCCCGGCGAGCTGCAGCGCCCGGCCGGCCGGGTACGCGGCCCGCATGGTCTGCACGGTGCCGCCGAGCAGGACGGCGAAGCCGACGGCGGCGATCACCGGCGCGGCCACGGCGGCGGCGCGGCGGGCCGAGGCGGTCAGGTCGCCGCGCAGCAGCAGCGGCCAGGCCGGTCGCAGCCGCAGCAGGGGTGCGGTGAGGGCCCGGGCCGACGGGCCGATCAGGACCGGGGCGAGCAGCGCGGCGGCGGTGATCAGCGCGGCGGTGGCGGTGATCGCGGCGGCGACCCGGTCGTCGGCGGTGGTGGTCGCGGTGGCCACGGCGGCGCCCGCACCGGCGAGCAGCGCGGCGAGGCCGCAGCCGGTGCGGAGCCGGCCGGTCGGCCGGTCGTCGCGGCTCTCCAGCAGGGCGTCCAGCGGGGCGGCCCGGGCGGCGGTCCGGCTCGACGCCCAGGCGGCGGCCGTGCTCACCGCGACGCCGACGGCCGCGGCGAGCAGCGGCGGACCGGCGTCATGACGGATCGTCAGCTCGGGCGGGGCGGCGTCCAGGCGCAGCAGCAGGCGGGCGAGGAGCGGCGCGGCGGCGAGGCCGAGCAGGCCGCCGGCGGCGGAGCCGAGCAGGGCGACGGCGGCGGCCTCGCCGAGCAGCATCCGGCGGATCCGGCCGGGGCCGGCGCCGATCAGCCGCAGCAGGCCGAGGTCGCGGCGGCGCAGGCCGGTGTGCAGGGCGAGCGTGGCGGCCACCACGAACGCGGTGGTGAACAGGGCCAACGCGGCGACGGCGGCGAGCAGTTGGTCGGCGAGGAAGCGCTTGTGCTCCAGGTGCCGGGGCTGGAGCGCGGCGCGGGCGGCGCCGGTGAGCACCTCGGCGCGGCCGGCGGTGGCGGCGCGGGCGGCGGCGGCCGCCCGGCCGGGCCCGGCATCGGGTGCGGCGAGCAGGGCGATCGCCCGGACGCCGGGGGCGCGGGCGGCGGCGGTGCGGTCGTCGAACCAGTAGCCGGGGCCGTCGAGGGTGCCGGTGACGGTGAACTCGGCGCGCCCGGCGGTCAGGTTGACGGTGAGTCGGCTGCCGGCGGGCACGCCGAGCGCCGCGGCGACCACGACCTCGTCGGCGGCGGCCGGTGCGCGGCCGACGACCAGCCGGTACGGGGCGAGCGCGGCGGCGGACCAGCCGTGCCCGGCCTCGGCGGCCCCGCGGTCCGCGACCGGTCGGCCGCCTCGGAACGCCTGCGCGTAGAACGCCCGGTCGGCGACGGCGGCGGCGATCGCCGGGTCGGCCCGGAGCGCGGTCAGCAGGCCGGCCGCCTCGTCCTCGCTCCACGGGATCCGGTCGGCGGGGCTGCCGTCGGGGTCGACGGCCCGGGGCGGCAGCACCAGCGCGGCGGCCCCGGCCAGCCGCGGCTGCACGGCGGGGGCCGCGGAGGTCCGGACGGTCAGCGCGGCCGTGATCAGCGCGGTGCCGGCCAGCACGGCCAGGAAGGCGGCGAGGAACCCCGTCCACCGGGTGCGCAGTTCGGCGAGGACCAGCATCCCGCCGGCTCCGGCCGCGCGGGGCGTCATGACGCCACCTCCAGTCGGGCCATCCGGTCGGCGATGGCCGTGGTGTTGTCGGCGAGGCGACCGGGGCGGAGGGCGAGGGAGTCGGCGAGGCGGCCGTCCTTGAGGAGGACGACGGTGTCGGCGACGGCCGCGGCGGCCGGGTCGTGGGTGACCATGACGGTGGTCCGGCCGTGGTCGTCGACCAGGGTGCGGAGCAGGCGGAGGACGTGGCGGCCGGTCGCGGTGTCGAGGGCGCCGGTGGGTTCGTCGGCGAACAGGACGGCGGGGCGGGTGGCCAGGGCGCGGGCGAGGGCGACGCGTTGCTGCTGGCCGCCGGAGAGCCGGCCGGGGCGGTGGCCCGCCCGGTCGGCGAGGCCGACGGCGTCGAGCGCGGCGGCGACCTGCGCGGCGGGCAGGCGGCGGCCGGCGAACCGGGCGGGCAGTTCGACGTTCTGGGCGGCGGTCAGCGAGTCGACCAGGTTGAAGGCCTGGAACACGAAGCCGATCCGGTCGCGCCGCAGTTCGGTGCGGCGGCGTTCGTCGAGCGCGGCCAGGTCGTGCCCGGCGAGTTCGACGCGGCCGGAGGTGGGCAGGTCGAGGCCGGCCGCGCAGTGCAGCAGGGTGGACTTGCCGGAGCCGGAGGGGCCCATGACCGCGGTGAGGGTGCCGGGCGGGAAGTCGAGGGTGATGCCGTCGAGCGCGGTCACGGCGCTCTCGCCGGTGCCGTGCACCTTGCGGAGGGCGTGCAGCCGCACCGGGGCGGGCAGGTCGGGCCGAGTGGTCGTCATGGGGACGATTCCAGCGGGCGGCCGGGGGGCCGGGCACGGGTCCGGGCACCACTTCGAAGGTAGTGCGGGCACTACCGCGCGCGGCCGGGGCGGGCGCTAGAGTCGCCGGGATGCGTCCTCGAACGGCCTGGCAGGCGATGGCCCAGCGTCCGGTGGCCTTCCTCGGTTCGGGGTGGCCCTGGCGCTCCGCGGCGTACCTGGCGACCGGGGTGCCGGTGGGTGCGGCCGCGGTCGCGGTGCTGGTGGCGGGTCTGGTGGCCGGTGCGGTGCTGCTGGTGGTGCTGGTCGGGGTGGCGCCGCTGCTGGGGGTGGTGCTGTCGGCGACGGCGCTGGCCCGGGTGGAGCGGTGGCGGCTGCGGCTGGTGGACGTCGATCCGGCGCCGGATCCGCACCGCGCGCCGGACGGGACCGGCCTGCGGGCGTGGGCGGCGACCCGGCTGACCGAGCAGGCGACGTGGCGGGAGCTGGGCTTCGCGCTGCTGTCGGCGGCGGCCCTGTGGTGGCTGGACCTGCTGGTGCTGGCGTTCTCGTTCGCGCTGCCCGCGCTGTGCTTCGCGTCGACGGACGGCACGACCTGGCCGTGGACGGTGTTCGGCGCGCTGGTGCTGCTCGCCTCGCCGTACACGGTGACCTCCTGGGCCGGCGCCCGGGCGGCACTGGTGCGGGTCCTGCTCGCGCCGCGCGACCAGGAGCTCGGCGCGGCGCTGCGGGAGGTGCGGGCGTCCCGGTCGCGGCTGATCGACGCGTTCGACGCCGAGCGGGTCCGGATCGAGCGCGACCTGCACGACGGCGCCCAGCAGCACCTGATCTCGCTCGGCATGACGCTCGGCCTGCTGGAGCTGGACCTGCCGGCCGGCTCCCCGCTGCGCGCCGACCTGGCCCGGGCGCAGCGTCAACTGGGCGCCGCGCACGAGGAGTTGCGGGCCCTGGTCCGGGGCCTGAATCCTCCGGTGCTGGCCGACCACGGACTGGCGGCGGCGGTCCGCGAGCAGGCCAGCCGGTTCCCGCTGCCGGTCGCCGTGGACCTCGACCTGCCGGCCCGGCTGCCCCGCCAGCTGGAGCTGCACCTGTACTACCTGATCGCCGAGGCGCTGACCAACATCGCCCGGCACAGCGGCGCGCGCACCGCCGCCGTGCACGGCCGGCACCGCGCCGACCTGCTCGTCCTGGAGATCACGGACGACGGGCGCGGCGGCGCCGATCCGGCCCGCGGCAGCGGCCTGACCGGCCTGGCCGACCGACTGACCGCCGTCGACGGCCGCCTGCGGGTGTCCAGCCCGCCGGGCGGCCCGACCCTGCTCCACGTGGAGGTTCCGTGCCGCTTCGGGTGATCGTCGCCGAGGACGCCGTACTGCTGCGGGAGGGCCTGGTGGGCCTGCTGCAGCGGTTCGGCCACACCGTCCCGGCCGCCGTCGGCGACGCCCCGGCGCTGCTGGCCGCCGCCCGCGCGGAGCTGCCGGACCTGGTCGTCACCGACGTCCGGATGCCGCCGTCCGACGCCGACGACGGACTGCGCGCGGCCGTCGAGCTGCGCCGCGAGCACCCGGGGCTGCCGGTGGTGGTGCTCAGCCAGTACGTCGAGCAGTCGTACGCGATGCGGCTGCTGGACTCCGACCGGGGGCGCGCCGTCGGCTACCTGCTCAAGGAGCGGGTCGGCGCGGTCGCGGACTTCATGGACTCCCTCGACCGGGTCGCGGCCGGCGGCACCGTGGTCGACCCGGAGGTGGTCCAGCAGCTGGTCCGGCTCCGGCAGGATCCGCTGGAGCGGCTGAGCGCCCGCGAGCGGGAGGTGCTCGCCCTGATGGCCCAGGGCCGCTCGAACGCCAACCTGGCGGCCGAGCTGTTCGTCAGCGACGCCGCCGTCAACAAGCACATCGGCAACATCTTCGCCAAGCTCGACCTGCCCGCCGACACCGACGGCCACCGCCGGGTGCTGGCCGTGCTGCGCTACCTGAGCGCCTGACGGCCGGGGCCCGGGACCTGACGGGCCGTCGGAGTGGGCGCGGCTCGACCGTTGGGACGAAACGTCGTACCGGTGCGGAGTGTTGTGGCGGCGGGTCGGCGGCGGCCCGGTGAACCTCGTGGGGTGTCGGCGCGGTGCCGGCAGCTCCCGTCCACCCCTCCGGAGTTCCCCATGGCCCCAACCCTGGCCGGGCGACGCCTGCTTGTGCTGCGCGCCACAGTCCTCACCGGTGCCGCGGCGCTGCCGCTCGCGCTGTCGGCGGCGCCGGCCGTCGCCGCGCCCGGCGACAACGGCGTCGTACGGATCCACAGTGCGAACGTCCCGTTCAACGACACGAGGGACGAGTCGAAGGTCTGCAAGTTCTACCTGGACGCGTTCAACTTCGAGACCGCGCAGCTGGTGTCCTGGGAGATCGACCAGCAGCCGCCGACCGGCTCCGGCAAGGTGCTGACCGGCAGCATCACGCTCGCCGGCGGCCTCGGCCACACCAACAACCTGTCACTGCCGAACGGCAGTTACAAGCTGGTCTGGAACTTCGTCGGCGCGACCGCGGCGGCCAAGCAGCGCTCGTTCACCGTCGACTGCGGCACCGGCGCCCCGGCGGCCCCGCAGGCCGCCCCGCACGAGCGGCCCGCGCACATGCCGGTCGGCGGCGTCGCGGCCGGCGCGGGCGGCGCCTCGCACGGGCTGAACCCGGCGGAGATCGCCGTCGGCGGGTCGCTGCTCGCCGGTGCCGGGTGGCTGGTGGCACGCCGGCTGCGCCGTTCCCGGCGTTGACCGCCCGTCGGCGGACCCCCGGCCGCCGGCGGGCCCGTGGCGCCGACCCGCTGGTGGTCGGTGCCACGGCCTTGGCGGTGCTGTGCGGCGGCTGGCTGGTGAACGACGGCCTGTCGGGCGCCGAGCCGCCGCCGCCCGCCGTGGCCCCGTCCGCACCGTCGCGCGTCGCGCTGGCTCCGGACTCGCCCGCGCTCCCCCCGTCCGAGCCGCGCCGGCTGCGCATCCCCTCGATCTCCGTGGACGCCGCGTTCACCGGTCTCGGCCTGGACGCCAAGGGCGCGCTGGACACCCCGCCGACCGACCGGCCCGACCTGGTCGGCTGGTACCGGGACGGCACCCCGCCCGGCGCGGACGGCACCGCCGTGGTGGTCGGCCACGTCGACGACCGCAGCGGCCCGGGCGTGCTGTACCGGCTCGGCCTGCTGCGCCCCGGCCTGACCATCGCGGTCACCCGGGAGGACCGGCAGGTCGCCACCTTCACCATCGACTCGGTGCGCTCGTACCCGAAGGCGGCGTTCCCGTCGGAGGAGGTGTACTCGACGACCGGCCGGGCCGAACTGCGGGTGATCACCTGCGGCGGGCACTACGACAAGAAGAACGGCTACGAGTCGAACACCGTGGTGTACGCGCACTTGACGTCCAGCAGCGCCGCCGCCACCTGAGGCCCCGGCGCTACCGCTTGACGTCCCGTCGGGCCGCGCCGGCCAGGAACGCCGCCCCGAGCAGGACCGCGGCGACGGCGGCCACCAGCAGCGGGGCCGGCCCGTCCGGACGGCCCGCGGTGCGGACCGCGCCCATGAAGTCGACCGGCGCGACCTGGTTGACCAGCAGGTACCAGAGCGGCGGGTACAGCGCCTGGAACGGGCGGTGGCTGCGGGCCACCGCGCCCAGCCCGAGGGCCAGCGCCGGGACGAACAGCGCCCCGGCCAGCCAGTGCGCGGCCCCGGCGGTGTCGCCGGCGGCGAGCATCCGCACCAGCGGACCCAGGCCGGTCACCGCCGCCAGCAGCACACCTGACGCCCATTCGGCGAGCAGCCGCAGCCGGGGCGCGGGGTGCGCGGCGAGCAGCTCCTCCAGGCCGTTCTCGACCTGCTGGGTGCCCAGCCGGGACCAGATCAGCACCGGCCACAGCCACAGGGCGGGCAGCAGCAGCCCGGTGGCGACCGGCAGCGGCACGGCCGGCGAGGCGACGCCGGCCAGCGCGGTGACGGCCCACCAGGGCCGGGGCACGCCCTGCAGCAGGATCCGCGTCTGTCCGGCCAGCAGCCGGCCGAACGCCCCGGACCGGACCGGCGGGGTACTCGGCAGCACCCCGAACACGGCGGGCCCGGGCGCGGGTTCGGCAGCCGTCCCGGCGGCGGCCTCGGGGGCGGTGCGGCCGGGGTCGCGGGCCGGGTCGAAGCGGGCGAACCACAGCGCGGGCAGCACCGCGAGGCCCGCCGCGCCCAGCACGATCGCCGCCCGGGCCAGCAGGAAGCCGCCGGTGAACTGCGCGCCGTCCCAGGCGAAGGAGTGCAGCGGCTCCGGAACCCGGGTCAGGCCGAGACTGAACTCGCCGTCCCCGGCGACCAGTTGCTGCCGCCGCAGGGCCTCGGACAGCGACCGGGTGAGCTGGTGCACGCCGAGTCCGCCGAGCGGCGCGTCCGCGGACTGCCCGCCGAGCACGATCACCAGCGACACCACGGACCAGACCGCATTGCCGAAGCCGGCCCGCAGCGGCGGCACCGTCTCGAACAGCACGGCGGCCGCGGCGGTCAGCGCGATCATCGGCAGGGCCAGCACGACGAACGGGCCGACCAGGGCGAGCGGGTCGACCGACCGGTCCTCGCCGCGGACGAGTTGCAGCACCAGCGCGGTCCCGGCCAGCACGCCCAGCATCGAGCCGAGCACCAGCAGGTTGGCGAGGAACTTCGCCGCCAGGTAACCGCCGGTGCGCAGCGGGGTGGCGGCCAGGATCTCGCCGACCCGGCCCGCGGCGTCCCGGGCGATGCCGCCGCGCACCACCCAGAACCCGCCGACGGTCAGCCAGAGCGCCCCGGCGAGCGCGGTCGCGGCGCCGACCCAGGCGCTGTTGTAGACGCCCCGGTTGCCGCCGACGTCGATGATCACCCAGTGGCTGTCGGCGGCGGGCACCGCCAGGTAGCCGAGGGCGACGGCGGCGAGCAGCGTCACCGCGTAGACCGGCCGGCGGACCCGGTCGCGGAAGTCCCCGGCGGCCAGCCGCAGGAGCGGGGCGCCGGTCATCGCAGCGCCTCCTGCCCGGCGGGCGCGCCGTGCACGGCGGCCAGGTACACGTCCTCCAGGTCCGGCGCGGCGGGCGCCGCGTCCGGGGTGGGCGGGTGCCCGGCCAGGACGCGCAGCCGGACGCCGTCGGCGGTGCGCACGGCCCGGCCGACCAGGTGGCGGGCCTGGAGGTCGGGCACCCGGGACGGGGCGACCACGGTCTCCCAGACCCGGCCGTCGAGTTCGCGCAGCAGCTGGTCGGGGGCGCCGCGGCGGAGCAGTCGGCCGTGGGCGAGGACGGCGAGGTCGGCGGCGGCCGCTTCGACGTCGGAGACGATGTGGGTGGAGAGCAGCACGATGCGGTCGGCGGCGAGTTCGCCGAGCAGGTTGCGCAGCCGCACGCGTTCCTCCGGGTCGAGTCCGGCGGTGGGCTCGTCGACGACCAGCACCCGGGGGTCGGCGAGCAGTGCCTGGGCGATGCCGACCCGGCGGAGCATGCCGCCGGAGTAGCCGCGTAGCGGGCGGCGGACGGCCTCGGTCAGGTTGACCAGTTCGATCAGCTGGTCGATCCGGGCCCGGGCGGAGCGGGCGGAGAGGCCCTTGGCGGCGGCCAGGTAGGCCAGGAACTCGCGGGCCGTCAGATTCGGATGGACGCCGAAGTCCTGGGGCAGGTAGCCGAGTTCGCGGCGCACCCGGTCGGGCCGGCGGAGCGCGTCGGTGCCCCGGTAGCGGTAGCCGCCGCGGGTGGGGCGGGTGACGGTGGCGAGGATCCGCATCAGCGAGGACTTGCCGGCGCCGTTCGGGCCGAGCAGGCCGGTCAGTCCGGGGGCCAGGCGCAGCGTGAGGCCGTCGAGGGCCCGCTTGCCGCCCCGGTACTCCTTGGCGATGCCGTCGAGTTCGATGGTCAGGTCGGTCATGGGTGGGTCTCCGGGTGGGCGGGCTCAGCCCTTGAGATCGGTGGGGCGGCCGTCTCGGGTGACGGCGACGTTGCGCGGCACCTCGATGCGGAACCTGGCTTCGCAGTCCGCCAGTCCGGAGCAGCCGGCGTGCAGGTCGAGGGTGCCGTCCTCCAGCGTCCAGCCGAGCTTCTTGGTGCCGACCTGGGCGCCGGTGTCGAACCAGCGGGTGACCTTCACGTCGGTGCGGTCGGCGGGGATCAGGTCGGCGGGGTTGCCGTGCGCCTTGACGTCCAGGGCGGTGCCGGTGAACGCGAAGGTCTTCTCCTCCGGTTTCGCCTCGGAGGCGTCGGCGCAGCCGGTCAGCGGCAGCAGTGCGGCCACCGCGAGGGCGAGGGCGGGCAGGGCGGTCTTCGGGTGCGGGCGTCGGGTCACCGGTTCCTCCGGGCGGCTCGGTCGGTCACGGGTCGAGCCTCCCGGAGCGCGGGGCCGCTGCCATCTCCCGTTCGGCAGATATCCGCGGCGGTGACGCTGCGTCAGCGGATCCGGGCGCCACCGGGTTGACGCGAAGACGAACGGGTGATTCCGGACCGGTCCCGACGGACGGCACCCGGCCGCGGAACCCTTGTCGGGCAAGGGACATGACGGGGAGTGCGCCGCCTCAAACCTCCGGTACGGACGGTGACGCCCGGCCGACCGGGCTGTCCGAAATGTGGTGATGTGGGCCCCGCGTCCGGGCACTCGGCCCGGACCCGAACCGGAGGAATCCATGTCTCGTACCGTCAAGGGTCTCGTCGCACTCGCCGTCGGCGCCGCCGTCGTCGCCGGAGTTCCCGCGCTGGCCGACGCGTCCACCGCCACCGAGACCCACCGGGCCGCCACCCCGCCCACCGTGAACCTCGACTTCAGCGGCACCAACTCCGAGGCCGGCGCCGCCACCGCCGTCGGCGCGGGCTTCGGCGGGACCGCCACCATGACGAACACCTCGGGCACCGGCATCGGCACCGCCTACGACATGTGCGACAAGGACAAGCTCAGCCTCAACGCGATCACCGCCTTCTGCACCGTCGACCTGGCCTTCGTGACCGGCGACCAGATCACCTTCTCCGCGATCGTCCCGATCCAGGACCCGCTGACCGCCACCTACCCGACCAGCTTCGACGGCGTGATCACCGGCGGCACCGGCGCGTACCAGGGTCTGACCGGCGCGGTGCACATCTCCAACACCGACCTCGGCAAGTACAACCTCACCTGGTAGCCCCCGGACCCCACCGGAGGGGAGTCGCCACCGCGGCGGCTCCCCTCCGCCGCGTCCGCGGGACGGCGGCGCCCCCCACGTTTGGCCCGCGCGCGGGACGGCCATGCGCCCTGGTGCCGGACCGTGAAGGAGGCGTGAATTCATGATCACCGAGCAACAGATCCGTTCCATGCTGCACCATCCCGTCCACGATGCCGAGGGCAACAAGATCGGCAAGGCGGACCACCTCTTCCTCGACGACGCCACCGGCAGACCGGAGTGGGTCAGCATCCGGACCGGCTGGTTCGGAACCAGCGAGTCCTTCGTGCCGATCCGTGACGCCCGGGTCGTCGACGACCACCTCGAAGTCCCGTTCGCCAAGTCCAAGGTCAAGGACGCCCCGAACGTGGACGTGGACCGCGGCGGACACCTCTCCGAGGAGGAGGAGCGACGGCTCTACAGCCACTACGGCATCGCCTGGGACGACGCCTGGAAGGCCGCCAACGAGCCCGGCGAGGGCGGCTGGGCCCACCGCGACGGCGGCAGCGCGGGCACGTCCGGCAAGGCCGGAGCCGCCGGAGCCGCCGGAGCCGCGGGCGCGACCGGAGCCGCGGGCGCGGCAGCGGCGAGGACCAAGGCCGGCACCGGCACCGGCCGGACCCCCACCGGCCGCACGGGCGGCACCCGGCCCGCCACCGCCACCGGCACGGGCACGACCGGCCTGGCCGGCACCGGACTCGCCGCGACCGGCGGCGCGGCCGCCGGCCACACGACGACCGGCCGCACGACAGCCGGCAATGCGGCGTCGGGCAGCGCGGCAGCCGGCCGCACGACAGCCGGGAATGCGGCGGCCGGCAGCGCGGCGACCGGCCGCACGGCGGCCGACACCGGCGGCGTCCGGGCGGGCGGCCGGGCGGCGCAGGACGACGCGATGACCCGGTCCGAGGAGCGGATGCACGTCGGCGTCGAGCGGTACGAGACCGGGCACGCCCGGCTGCGCAAGTACGTGGTCACCGAGGAGGAGCGGCAGACCGTGCCGATCCGGCACGAGGAGGTCCACGTCGAGCGCGAGCCGATCACCGAGGCGAACCGCGGTGCGGCGATGTCCGGCGAGGCGATCTCGGAGGCCGAGTACGACGTCGTCCTGCACGGGGAGCGCCCGGTGGTGCGCACCGAGGCCGTGCCGGTCGAGCGGGTGCGGCTGGTGACCGAGGAGCACGTCGAGCAGCGGACCGTCAGCGGTGAGGTCCGCAAGGAGCGCATCGAGGCCGAGCTGCCCGACGCGAAGAAGTCCCGGCCGGGCACCGGCCAGGACCGGGGCGGTTCCGCTCCGGCCGCCGGATGACGGCACGTCAACCACTGTTCCCGGCACGCCGTCCGGGGCCGCGGGTGTTCGCGGTCCCGGACGGCCCGCGCGTCAGGGGGTGAGGCTGTAGGCGTAGGAGTCCACCGCGAAGCTGCCGGACAGGTCGGGCGGCTCGCAGGCGGTGAACAGCCGGCCGCCGTCGGCGGCGGCCTCGCACGAGGAGGCGATGCCGGGGCTGCGGCCGTCCGGGCGGGCGAGCGCGCCGACCGTGGTCCGCTGACCGGACGCCAGGTCGAAGGCGACCAGGTCCTGGTGCGGGGCGACCGCCTTGTCGACGCCGTCGGTCACGAACAGCACCTGGCCGTGGTCCTCGCCGACCAGCCGGAAGTGCGAGCCGTAGGGGGTGCGCCAGAGCAGCTTGCCGGTGGTCAGGTCGAGCGCGCCGAAGCCGTCGGTCTGCTCGTACTCGGCGATCAGGACGTGCTTGCCGACGATCGCCCGGTACCGGCCGCTGAAGTTGAACTTCTCGAGGTCGCCGGTGAGTTCGATGAGCGGCCCCGCGCTGTCGGCGCCGAAGGTCTGGATCGCCGCGGGACCGGAGTCGCCGTCGAACAGCACGGTCAGCGGCTCCTCGCCGAGCACCTCCTGCACCGGGCGGCCGTTGGCGGGGTACGTCTTGTTGCCGCCGCGGTCGTCCAGTTGGGAGAAGACCGTCACGCCCTCGCCCGGGCAGTCGCTGGTCATCACGCCGTGGTAGTCGCCGAGCGCGTACCACTTCCTGCAGTCGCCGCTGTGCGGGGCCGGCCTGGGCAGCGCCTTGGGGGTGCCCAGGCGGGCGTCGAAGCGGGCGACGGTGCCCTGGCCGAGGTCCGCGGTGATCATGTTGTCGTTGACGGTGAGGACCGGGGCGTTGCTCCTGGCACTGCCGGCCAGGTTCTTCGACCAGAGGACGGTGCCGGCGTTGGTGTCCACCGCGGCGATCACCGAGCAGTCGCCGCCGCCCGCGTCGTACGCGACCGCGCCCATGCCGTTCGCGGTCGCCCGCCAGGACATCGCGCAGGGCTGGCCGACGTGCTCCGGCGGCTTCAGCGTCCACTTCTGCATGCCGGTCGCCGGGTCGTAGCCGCGCACCCCGCCGCCGTCGCCGTACACCACGGTCTGGCTCGTCGACCACAGACCCGGCAGCCCGGTGCGCTTGGTGCCGGTCACCAGGGTCCGCTTCTCGGACTGCTCCCACTGCCGGCTCAGCGCGTTGCCGGGCAGCCGTTCACCGCCGCCCGCGGCGGAGGAGCCGTCGCCGCGCCGGAGGAGCCACCAGCCGCCGGCGCCGAGCAGCGCCAGCACCACGACCACGGCGACCACGGCGGCCGCCACGGCGGGGCCCTTCCCCCGCCGCGCGGGCGGCGGGCCGGGCGGCGTCCCCCAGCCGGGCGGGGCGGGCCGGGGCCCGGGCACGCCCCCCGGCGGCCCGGGCGGCATCGGTGCGGCCGGCGGGGCGGCCGGGGGCGGCGGAGCGGGCTGCGCGTAGGGGTTCGGCGGGGGCGGCGGCGGCCACCCCGGCGGCTGCCCGCCCGCCGGTCCGGCCCTGCCGATGTCGTCGCCCGCGCCGCTGCTGTTCGTCATGCCCCCGTTGCCCTCTTCGTCGTTCCGTCCGACGGCACGGTGCGTGTGCAACCGGCCGCCGGACGGGGAGTCTGCCAGGGGCTTCGTGACGGGTCGTCAAACCAGGGGTTGACCTTGCCGGCCCGGCTACGGCGCTGGTTGGAGCTCCCGGCGGCAGCGGCTACCCGGCGCGGTGGCGGCCGCCCGGTGTCACCAGGCCGCTCTCGTAGGCGACCACGACGGCCTGCGCCCGGCTGGCGAGGCCGAGTTTGGACATCACCCGGTTCAGGTGGGTCTTGACGGTGGCGACGGTCACCACCAGGCGACCGGCGACCTCCTCGTTGGAGAGGCCCTGGCCGACCAGGTGCAGCACGTCGGTCTCCCGGTCGGTCAGCGCCTCCAGGCCGGTGGTGCGGCGGCGGTCCGGGTCGGCGCGGGCGGCGAAGGTCTCCACCAGCCGCCGGGTGACGCCGGGCGAGAACAGCATCTCGCCGGCGGCGATCAACTCGACGGCGGCGAGCAGCCGTTCGGGCGGGGTGTCCTTCAGCAGGAAGCCGCTGGCGCCGGCCTTCAGCGCCGCGAAGACGTAGCTGTCCAGGTCGAAGACGGTCAGCATGACGACCTTGGGCCTGGGCTCGGCGGCGCCGGCGAGGATCCGTTCGAGCGCGGCGATGCCGCTGATGCCGGGCAGCCGGATGTCCATCAGCACCACGTCCGGGCGGTGGCGGGCGGCCAGTTCGACGGCCTCCTCGCCGGTGGCGGCCTCGCCCGCCACCTCCAGTCCGGGCGCGGCCCGCACCAGGGCGGCCAGCCCGGCCCGGATCAGCACCTGGTCGTCCACGATCAGAACAGTCGTCACCCGCGCCGTCTCCCCCCGCCGGCGGAGCGGCCCCGCGCCGCCCCCTACGCGTCGCCCGCCGGGAGCGGGAGCGAGAACACCACCGCGAACCCCCCGTGCGGCCGGGGGCCGGCGTCCACCGACCCGCCGTAGAGTTTGACGCGTTCACGCATCCCGATCAAACCCAGTCCCCCGCCCGGCAGTCGGGCAACGGGGCGGCCGCCCGCGCCGTCGTCGCCGACCTCCGCGTCCAGCCGGTCGGCCCGGTAGCGCAGGGCGACGTCGACCCGGGCGGCCGCGCCGGCGTGCTTGAGCACGTTGGTCAGCGCCTCCTGGAGCACCCGGTACGCGCACAGGTCCGCGCCCGGCGCGAGCGGGCGCGGCCGGCCGCTGACGGCGACCCGGACGTCCAGCCCGGCGGCGCGCGAGCGGTCGACCAGTTCGTCCAGGCGGTCCAGGCCGGGGGCGGGCAGGTAGGGCCCGTCCTCGTCCGCGTCGGGCGCGAGCCGCAGCACCCGCAGCAGGCTCCGCATCTCCTCCAGCGCCTCCCGGCTGGTCGCGCCGATCGAGGCCAGGGCGGCCTTCGCGGCCGGCGGGTCGGAGTCGAACACGTACCCGGCCAGGCCGGCCTGCACGGCCAGCGCCGACAGGTGGTGGGCGACCACGTCGTGCAGCTCGCGGGCGATCCGCACCCGCTCCTCCACCACGGCGTGCCGGGCCCGCAGTTCCTGTTCCTGCCTCAGCCGCTCGGTCAGCTCGGCGAGCCGGGCGTTGCGCTCGCGCAGGTTCCGCACCCCGGTGGCGAACACCCACACCCCGCCCGCCCCGAGCGCCGCCTGCGCCAGGGACACCACGGCGGGCAGCTCGGCCTGGACGCCGGCCGCCAGCCACAGCCCGCCCACCACCGGTGCCGCCGCACCGGCCGCCCGCCGGGCCGGGCGGCGCACGATCACGCTGTAGCCGGCCAGCAGCGAGGACCACGGGTTCACCGACGGCTGGTACCCGGCGCCCAGGAACACCAGCAGCCCCGCCGACGACACCAGCAGCGCCGTCCACGGCGCCCGCCGGCGCAGCGCCAGCGGCAGGGTGACCAGCAGGCACAGCGCGACCGCCGCGGCGTCGAACGGCCGCCAGTTCTCGTACCGGTACCGCGCCTGGTAGGCCTGCCACGAGTAGACCACCGTCGCCGTCGCCAGCGCCGCCGCGAGCAGCGCGTCGACCACCGCCGGATCGACGCGCAGCCGTCTTCCGCCCATCTGCACGAGGGCAGCCTAGACACCCGGGCGGGGCGACACGTCAACCCTGGGGTTGACCCCGGTGCCGGTGCGACGGCGCAGGTGGGAGACAGTGGGAACCGACACGAACGAGGTCCGGGGCGCGCGTCCCCGGAGCAGGAATGGAGACCCCTGTGATCTTTATCGCGGTGAAGTTCACCGTCCGCCCGGAGCGCAGCGAGGAGTGGCTGGACCTGGTCGCGGACTTCACGGCCGCCACCCGCGCCGAGCCCGGCAACCTGTTCTTCGAGTGGTCGCGCAGCGTGGAGGTGCCGCACCAGTTCGTCCTGCTGGAGGCGTTCGCCGACGACGAGGCCGGTGCGCAGCACGTCAACTCGGCGCACTTCAAGGACGCCATGGCGAAGATGGCCGGCGCGGTCGCCACCACCCCGGAGATCGTCAACGTGAAGACCGACGGCAGCGGCTGGTCCGAGATGGCCGAGCTGCGCCCCGCCGGCTGACGGTCGCGGTCGGGCCGGGCGCCGTCGGTATGATCCGGACGATGAGGATTCGCACCGGAGGCGCCCGCGACGCCGCGGAGATCGCCCGTCTGCACACGGCGAGTTGGCAGCACGCGTACGCGGGGCTGATGCCCGCCGCGTACCTGGCGGGCGAGGTCGCCGCGGAGCAGCGGGCGCTGTGGGAGCGGCGGTTGGCGGACGGCGGCGACGGCGGGTACCTGGCGCTGGTGGAGGACGGGCCGGCCGTGGCCGGGTTCGCGTACCTGGTGCCGGAGCCGGACGGCCGGGTGCTGCTGGACAACCTGCACGTCCGGGCGGGGCTGATCGGCTCGGGCGTGGGGCACCTGCTGCTGACCCACGCCTTCGAGTGGACGGCGCGTCAGCACCCGGGCCGGGCGCTGTACCTGGAGGTGCTGGCCCGCAACGCCCGGGCGATCGCGTTCTACGAGCGGCACGGCGGCGAGGCCGTCGAGCGGCGCGAGGTGGACTTCCCCGGGTTCCGGCTGCCCGGCCTGGAGTACGCCTGGCCCGCCCCGGTGCTCGCCGCGAAGGCGGCGGCCGGGGCGGGCTGAGGCACCGTCAGGCCCGTTCGGTGCGGATCCGGTAGGCGCGGGTGAGCGCGGCGACGTGCGCGGCGACCTCCGCCTCGGTGGGGGCGTTGAGCAGCACGAAGCCGGTCTGGGTCGCCGAGTGCACGGCCCCGGTCTCGACCTCGCCGACCTTGGCCCGCACCTCGACGTGCGTCACCCCGGGCAGGGCGCGCAGTTCCTCCGCGGTGGAGAGTTCGACGATGGTGCCCTGCGGCCGGGGCAGGAAGTACACCGCGGAGCAGCCGTCCACGGTGCGGACGTCGACGGCCGGGGACTCGCCGAGCGAGGTCTCGATGAGCACGTGCCACGGGTCGACGCCGTGGTGGTGGGCGACCAGGTCGGCGATGCCGCCGCCGCCCGGGCGGCAGGACACCTCGCCGATCAGCAGGCCGCCGGCGGTCTCGAACACCTCCAGGTGGGTGACGCCGCCGGTCAGGCCGAGCGCCGCGACCGCCGCGTCGTGCAGCTCGCGGATCTCCTTGGCGAGCGGGTCGTCCAGCGGCACCGTGTAGGAGCCGACCAGGTCGCCGACGGCCTGCAGCAGCGGCGTGAAGTACTTGGAGACCGACGCGAACCTCACCTCGCCGTCGACGACCGCGCCGTCGCAGTGGTACTCGGTGCCGATGTCGACGAACTCCTCGGCGATCATCGGGTAGGGGGAGTTGCGCAGCGACGCGGTCCGCTCGGAGGAGGCCAGTTCGGCGAGGTGGGCGGCGTCGCGGACGGCGAAGATGTCCTCGCTGCCGCCGCCGAGGGCGGGCTTGACGACCACCGGCCAGCCGAGTTCGCGGGCGGCGTCGGCGGCGTCCTCGAACGAGCCGAGCAGCCGGAACCGGGCGACGGGCAGGCCGGCGGCGGCCAGCTTCTGCTTCATCACGTACTTGTTGGAGAACGCGTTGGCGGCCTCGTAGCCGATGCCGGGGATGCCGAAGTAGGAGCGGACGTACCCGGCGGCCTGGAGGCTGTACTCGGACGGCGAGACGACGTGCTCGAAGGCGTTGCGGCGGCGGATCTCCAGGGCGGCCAGCCGGACCTGGGTGAGGTCCTCGACGTTCTCCACGTAGGTGACGTCGGTCTCCGGCCGGTAGAAGCCTCGGTAGTTGGGGCTGGTGATGACGGACAGCCGCAGGTCGGTGCGGTCCTGGAGGCGGCGCGCCGCGACGTCGCCGCTGGTGTTGACGAGGAGAACCCTCTTCACTGTGCAATCCTCTCTTCGATGACCGGCGGCAGCGGCCGTTCCGCGGGCCCGGGCCGGCGCATCGTCGACCAGAGCAGGAAGGACGCGCCGACGGCGGCGGTGACGGGGGCGAACACCAGGGCGGAGCTGCCGAGCGAGATGGTGAGGCCGAGCAGCAGCGAGGAGACCGGCACGGCCCCGGTGACGAAGGTGCGGATCACCGCGTTGACCCGGCCCGACAGGTGGTCGGGGATGGCCTGCTGCCGGTATCCCATGGTGGCGGCGTTGATGCCGCCCTCGCCGAGGCAGAGCACCGCGAACCCGGCGACCATCACCACCGGCCACGGGGTGAGCAGCCCGAGCGTGCCGATGCCGCACACGCCGAGGCAGATGGTGAGCTGGCGCCTGCGGTCGTCGCCGACCAGGGCCCGCGGGGCGAGCCACGCGCCGATCGCGGCGGCCACCGCGGCGATCGACATGGCGACGCCCAGCGTGCGCGCCGACCACTGCCAGTCGCTGCGGCCGACGGTGATCAGCGTCGACTCGAGCGCGCCGGCGCCGACGTTGTACAGCGCGGTCACCAGGGTGAGGCGGCGCAGGTCGGCGCGGGAGCGGAAGAACGCGACGCCTTCCTTCAGCATGGCGACCAGCGAGGTCTCGGTGGGCTCCTGCCGGGCGTACGGCATCGCCAGGGTGGTCAGCGCGGTCAGCAGGAAGGTGACGGCGTCGAGTTCGAGCGCCCAGGTGGAGCCGAGGCCGGCGATGATCAGGCCGGCCAGGGCGGGCCCGACGAAGCGGGCGGCGAGCAGCAGCGCGGTGAACCGGGCGGAGGCGCGGTCGAGTTTCTCGGCGGGCACCAGCAGCGGGATCAGCCCGTAGTCGCCGGCCACGTCGGAGACCACGTTGGCCAGGCCGATGACGAACAGCGCCAGGAACACCGCCCAGATCTCGTCGTGCCACAGCGCGAACGGGATGGCGGCGACCGCGAGGCCCTGGACGACCTCGCCGAGGGCGAACAGCACCCGCCGGTCGTAGCGGTCGATGAACGGGCCGAGCAGCGGCGCCAGCAGGTAGGGCAGGTTCTGCGCGGCGACGCTCAGCACCGCCAGCAGCGGGGAGTCGGTGGACTGCAGCAGCGCCAGCGGGACGGCGACGTAGAGGAAGGTGTTCCCCATCGTCGACACCGAGGACGCGCCGGTGAGGAGCCAGAACGATTTCACCGGGCGGACCGCCCGGGGCAGGTGACGGAGCGTGCGAAGAGGCCGGCCGAGGGCATCCGCGATTCCCTTCTGGTGCGGTGGCCGGGCGCTGCCGGCCGGGGGGCGAGGTGGTGGGTGCGGACCGGGCGGGTCCGGGCGGTCCCGGTCAGCCGGCCTCCCGGCGGCCGCACTCGCGGGCCGCGGCGCGCAGCAGCGCCGCGACCGTCCGGCGGCCCGTCGCCGCGCCGGGGCGGCGGGCGGGGGCCGGGGCGGCGGCGGCGCGCAGCAGCCGGGCGTCCACGCAGAGGATCTCGGCCAGCAGCCGCAGGCCCGCGTCGGGGGCGTTCAGGCCGGGCGGCACCGGCGGCTCGAACTCCTCGGCGAGTTCCCGCAGTTCGTCGGGCCCGTACTGGTCGGGGTGGCCGAGCAGGGCCAGCCAGCCGAGGTACAGCGCCCGGTGGTCGCCGGCGGCCAGGGCCGCCCGGACGCCGGCCAGCCGCTCCAGCGGGAAGTCCGCCTTGGCGCCGCGGCCGGCGAAGTCGGTGCGGAACGCGACCAGGCTGTGCCCGCCGACCGCCCACGCCTCGGCGCCGTACTGCGCGGCGAGCGGCAGCGGGAAGTCCGTGCCGGGCAGCCGGAAGATCACCTCGCGGGTGCCCCACGGCGAGGCGGCGAGGTGGATGTCGAAGTGCCGTTCCGTCAGCCGCCTGGGGTCGGCGCGGAACACCCCGATCGCGGTGCTGGTCAGCAGCGAGGCCGGACTCCCCTCCCCCGCGTGCTCGTTGACGGTCCGGGAGTCGTCGACGGTGAAGAACCTGTACGTCATGGGCCTCGCCTCGGTGCGGGTGCGGCGGCCCGGGTGCGGGCCCGGGCCGCCGGCGGTTCCTGGTGTCACGGCGTCCCCGGGGTCACAGCTGCGCGACGCCGTCGAGCAGCCGGCCGAGTTCGGCGTCGGTGTTGTAGTAGTGCACGGAGGCCCGCACCACCTCGGCCGGCTTCCCCGGCCGGATGTCGAACCGGGCGCGGGACGGCTGCGAGGCCGCGACCGTCACCCCCGACTCGCGCAGGCCGGCGACCAGTTGCTGCGGCTCGCGGCCCTCCTTGGTGAAGGTGACGATGCCGCTGCGGACCTGCCCGCGGTCGTGGACCCGCACCCCGTCGAGGGCCGACAGCCCGGCGCGCAGCCGTTCGGCGAGGGCGTCGACGCGGGCGCGGATCGGGCCGAGGCCGAGGTCGAGGGCCTCGTCGACGGCGGCGCCGAGGCCGAGCAGGTCGGCGACGCTGCGCTCCCAGGTCTCGAATCGGCGGGCGTCGGGGCGGATCTCGTAGCTGTCGGGGCCGGTCCAGGTGGCGGACCGCAGGTCGAGCGCCGGCGGTTCGAGCTGCGTCACCACCTCCCGGTCGACGTACAGGAAGCCGGTGCCGCGCGGGCCGCGGAGGAACTTGCGGCCGGCGGCGGACAGCAGGTGGCAGCCGAGTTCCGCGACGTCCAGCGGGAGTTGGCCGGCCGTCTGGCAGGCGTCCAGCAGGTAGAGGGCGCCGGCCCGGCGGGCCAGCGCGCCGATCTCGGCGGCGGGCTGGACCAGGCCGTCGTAGGTCGGCACGTGGTTGACGGCGACCAGCCGGACGCCGCCCTGCGCCAGCATCCCGGCGAGCGCGTCGAGGTCGACCTGCCCGTGCGCGTCGTCGGGGATCGGCTCGACGCTGACGCCGTGGCGCCGCTTGGCCTGGAGGAACGCCAGGCCGTTGGACGGGTACTCGCTGCGGGAGGCGAGGATGCGGTCGCCGGGCCGGAACGCGATGGCGTGGAACGCCATGTCCCAGGCCCGGGTGGCGCTGTCGGTCAGGGCGATCTCCTCGGGCCGGGCGTTCAGCAGCCGGGCCACCGAGGCGTACACGGCCTCCACCCGTTCGTGCTCCCGGTCGGCCGCGGCGTAGCCGCCGAGGCGGGACTCCAGCAGCAGGTGGTCGACGACGGTGCGGGTGACGTGCTCGGTGTGCAGGCCGGAGCCCGCGTTGTCGAAGTAGGCGGTCTCGGCGCAGCCCGGTGTCCGGGCCCGCAGGCGCGTGATGTCCATGGTGCCAACTCCCTGTCGGGCCGCGGCGGTCAGGCCCGGTCGTCCTGGAGGTCGGCGACGATGTCGCCGGCCCGGTTCGCCATGGTGCTGAGCAGCGAGTCGGCGATCCCGTGGGTGGCTTCGTTGACACCCTGCAGGTAGAGGCGCGCGCGGTCGCGCTCCCCGGTGCGGACCCGGTAGCGGCGCTGCACCGTCACCTCGGGCAGCCCCAGGGCTTCCTGTACCCCGCGCACCGCGGCGGGCATGCCCGCTTCGTAGCCGGTTCCCAGCAGGACGCGGTCGCAGGCCAGTTCGGAGTGTTCGCCGCTGAGCCGGTCGCGCAGCGTCAGCACCACGCCGTCGGCGTCGGCGGCGGCCGCGACCACCTCGGTGGCGGCCAGGATCCGCAGCGCCTCCTTGCCCTCCAACCGGTCCAGGTACTGCTGGTGGTAGAGGCTGTCGAGCAGTTCGGGGGTGACGCCCGCGTAGTTGCTGCGGCTCATCTCCTCCAGCACCAGTGCGCGGGCCGGCCCGTCCAGGTCGTAGAACTCCCGGGACGCCGCCGGGGAGTAGAACCGGCTGGTGAACTTGGAGGTGACGTACGGGGTGAGCGCGAGGCCGCGCACCACCAGCACCCGCGTGCAGCCCGGCAGGTCGTCGCGGACGGCCTGCACCATCTCGACGGCGCTCTGCGCGCCGCCGATCACCGCGATCCGCTGCGGGACGTCCCGGGGCAGCTCGGCGATCCGCTCGGAGTAGGCGCTGCTGTGCACCACCCGCTCGGCGGGCAGCGCGCGGAACGCCTCGGGGATCCGCGGGTCGCGGCCGCCGGCCAGCACCAGGTGGCGGGCCCGCACGGTGGAGCCGTCGGCGAACGCGACGTCCCAGCGCTGCAGGGCGCCGTCGGCGTCGCGGACGGGTTCGACGCCCACGGCCCGCCGGTTGTGGTGGACGGCGACGTGCTCGAG
Organism: Kitasatospora sp. NPDC059646; assembly: GCF_042734615.1. NCBI lineage: Bacteria > Bacillati > Actinomycetota > Actinomycetes > Kitasatosporales > Streptomycetaceae > Kitasatospora > Kitasatospora sp. NPDC059646. The sequence goes on along the minus strand of NZ_JBHWDS010000010.1, from coordinate 46,579 downwards.
TCCTTCGGCGACCCAGCGCAGGTAGTCGGAGATCTCGCTGCGGTACGGCGTGAACGAGCCGAGGCTCATGAAGTCGTCCAGCCGGCCGCTCTGGTGCAGGTAGTTGACGAAGGTGTAGCGGGAGCGCGGGTTGCGCAGGGTGGCGAGGTCCTTGAGGAAGGACACCTGGCTCTGGGCCCACGGGATCAGCAGGCCGCTCTGCCACACGGTGCGGCTGCTCTGCTCGACCAGCAGGGTGCGGCGGGCGAGGTCGGGGGCGAGCTCCTCCAGGGCGACGGCCAGTGCGAGGTTGGCCGGCCCGGCCCCGATCCCGAGGATCTCCACGTCAACGTCTGCCACGGTCACGGTCGTTCGGCCTTCCTCGGTGACGGCTCGGTCGGTGGCGGGCCGGTCCCGCGCCGCTGGGGTGGCGCGGAACCGGCCTGCGGTTACTGCGGAGGGGCAACCGGGTCCGGTCGCCGGACCCGGGCCTGCGTCAGGCCTTGCCGATCAGGCGCGCCGCCTCGTCGGCCCGCTCGTTGATGGTCGCCGCGAGGGCGGCCACCTTGTCGGCCATGAAGCCGTCGGCGCCGATCAGCGCGGCCTCGGCGGTGCCCAGGCCGCTGAACAGGCGCGACGCGAACCGGTGGTTGGCGGTGTGCCGGTGGCCGGCCGCGTCGAGGATCTTGTCGATCGAGACCGCGTGGTCCCGCGGGTGCCAGATGTACCGCTTGAGGCGGAAGCGCAGCTCGACCGGGCCCAGCTCCCACCAGGCGGAGCGGATGCCGAGCTCCTTCTCGGTGATCTCCGAGTAGTCCTGCGTGTTGCGCAGGTGCAGGCGCTCGTAGAGCGCGAGCAGCTCGTGCAGGCTCTCGTGGCTGCCGAGCGGCTCGCCGTGCTCGGCGACCGTGTCGGTGGCCGGCACGACCTCCGGCGGCAGGCCGTTGCGGCCGCGGTCCAGCGCGTGCAGGATCTGCGGGCGGTAGGCCCACCACTCGGCCATCACCACGTGCGCGAGGTTCTCGCGGATCGAGCGCTCGGAGCGCAGCGGGGTGGTGTCGAGCAGCGAGTCCGGGACGCCGACGAACAGCGACTGGAACTCGCGGTAGGCGAACCGGTGCTGGCCGAGCAGCCGGTGGGTGTCGGTGAACTCCGGGCCGTTCTTGGCGCGTTCGCGCTCGGCGACGACGCCGAAGTCGCACAGCTCCTGGTAGGCCTGGAGGACGACCTCGCGCAGGCAGTCGGAGTACCACTGCCAGTCGCCGGGGCCGGGCTTGCCGATCCAGTCCTGCATCAGGACGCTGTCGGGCAGCACCGCCACGGTCTGCGCGAAGCGCTCGACGGCGGCCGCCAGCGGCGAGGTGGTGACCTGGCGGTGGCGGTCCCAGGAGGTCTCGATGGTGCCGCCGCTCTGCGCGACCTTGCGCCAGCGGGCGGCTTCCTCGACGGTGACCCTGTCCTGTGGGAAGCGCGCGGTGGCCTCGTCGAACAGCCGGATCGCCTCGCCGTACTTCTGCTTGCGCAGGGCGGCCTTGGCGCGGCCGACCAGCAGCTGGGCCTTGAAGCTCTCGGCGGTCAGGTGGCCCGGGGTGTCGTGGAACACCGTCTGGTAGCCGACCGACAGGCGGGTGCGGCGCGGGGCGCCGTTCCACTCGTGGTAGCGGGTCTGGTCCGGCGCGAGCAGCTGGACGGTCGGCGACCAGATGAAGATGTGGTTGTTGATGATGTCGGTGCTGGCCCGGTCCGGGTCGGTGGTGACCACCCGGACGGGGAGCGTGTACTCCATGATGTCCCGGGCGATCTCCGGGTCGGAGTAAATGCTGCGGTCATGATTTCCGCAACCGGAGCATTCGGGTGAGTGGAGATCCAGGAGGACCGGCTTGTCCTCGATCTCGGAGCGCTTGAGAAGTGCCTGGAAGTCGTGCTGGTCTGCCCACTGAACTGCCAACGTAGGACCCAATCCTTGCGCTTTTGGCGGAAATGGCGGGAGGGCAGCAGATGTGTACGGTGACTCCCCCTGCCACGATCATGAACCTACCCCGCATGACGTGTTCACTGTCAAGAGTTCGAGGACAACTTTGTTGCGGCAGTGTTGCGCCACGTAAAGCGACCTGGGGTTTTGCCGGGAACGATTCGCAGCGAAACGGACAGAAGCCGACCGATCGGTCGGTAGCCTCCCCAGGCAGCCCAACAGTGAAAGCTCCGCCCATACCGGAACAGTGCTGCCCGGGTCCTTGATCGCCGCTCGGGCCATGGGTTAGAACAGTCGGAGGGTGCGTGCCGGGGCGACGGCACCGAGCGGCCGGCCCGATGCCGCGAAACCCTCTGCAAGCGCTTCGACAGTCCTTTCCGCAGTCTTCTCTGTTTTTCTCCTCACTCGACCCGGCGCGGCCGAATCCGCATTTCCATGCGCATTCGCGCCGCCGCAGGACCATGTCCAGGGCCGACTGAACGCGGGGGCGGTATGACCATCCAGTTCAATTCAGGACCATCGACGACCGACTCGGAGAAAACACCCGGGCCGTTGCCCGTCCAGCCCTACTCGTACCGGTTCCGTGCGCCGGTCGAACCCGACTGGAGGAGATTTCCCGGCTGGTCCCGGGTGACCGCCGAGGAATGGGATTCCGCGCAGTGGCAGCGTGCCAACTGCGTCAAGAGCGCACGCCAACTGGGGGCCGTCCTGGGGCCCGGCCTCGACGAGTCCTTCCTCGCCGACCTGGTCCGCGACCAGCAGCAGCGCGCCACCATGTCGATGCTGGTCACGCCGCAGATGCTGAACACGATGGCGCCCGCGCTGGCGCCCGGCGACGACGGCTTCCTGGCGGCGCTGTACGCCGATCCGGTGCGGCGCTACATGATTCCGGTGCTCTCCGACCGCGACCCGCACTGGCCCTCCCACCCGTTCGCCACCCGGGACTCGCTGCACGAGACCGAGATGTGGGCGGTCGAGGGCCTGACGCACCGTTACCCGACCAAGGTGCTGGCCGAGTTGGTGCCCACCTGCCCCCAGTACTGCGGCCACTGCACCCGGATGGACCTGGTCGGAAATCCGACCCCGCAGTTCACCAAGCACCGCTTCGACCTGCGGCCGGCCGACCGGCTCGGCCGGATGCTGGAGTTCCTGCGCAGCCACCCGAGCATCCGCGACGTGGTGGTCTCCGGCGGCGACCTGGCCAACCTCCCGTGGCCGCGCCTGGAGTCCTTCCTCACCGCGCTGCTGGAGATCCCCAACATCCGCGACGTCCGGCTCGCCACCAAGGGCCTGGTCGGCCTGCCGCAGCACTGGCTGCAGAAGGACGTCCTGGACGGGCTGGCCGCGGTCTGCGCCCGGGCCCGCCGGCAGGGCGTGCAGATCGCCGTGCACACCCACGCCAACGCCGCCCAGTCGGTGACGCCGGCGGTGGCCCGCGCCACCGCCGCGCTGTTCGAGGCCGGGGTGCGCGACGTCCGCAACCAGGGCGTCCTGATGCGGGGGGTGAACGACTCCGTCGAGGCGCTGCTCGACCTCGGCTTCGGCCTGCTCGACGGCGCCGGCATCATGCCGTACTACTTCTACCTCTGCGACATGATCCCGAACAGCGAGCACTGGCGGGTGGCCCTGTGGGAGGCCCAGGCGCTGCAGCGCGGCATCATGGGCTACCTCCCCGGCTTCGCCACCCCGCGGATCGTCTGCGACGTGCCGTTCGTCGGCAAGCGCTGGGTCGACCAGGTCGACTCCTACGACCGCGAACGCGGCATCTCCTACTGGACGAAGAACTACCTCACCCCGCTGGAGTCCGCCGACCCGGCGGCCGGCGGCCGCGCCCACCCCTACTACGACCCGATCCAGACCCTCCCGCCGGAGGGCCAGGAGTGGTGGAAGAAGACGCCGCATGAAGCTCATTGACGAGCACGGCCTGTCCGTCGCGCTGATCGACCCCGAGGAACTCGCCGCCCGCCCCTGGCTCTCCACGGACCGCCACGTCGACGTGGTCCGGATGCTCCGCCCGCCCGCCGACCGGGTCGGGGAGCTGCGCGCCGCCGGCTTCGTGGTCAAGCCCGAGATGCTCACCTGGCTGGCCGAACTCGGCCCCGACGAGGACGACTTCCTGGCCCGGCTCAAGCCCGACCCGCGCCGCGACATCCAGCGCGCCCAGCGCCGCTCCGCCGTGCTCCGCGAGGAGGTCCAGGACCGGGTCGACGCCGACACCCTGGACCGCTTCCTCGCCCTCTACGAGGAGCGGGTCTCCCTCATGCAGTACGGCGTGCCCTACGCCAAGCGCCACCGGGAGGCCGTGCTGCACGGCCCGCAGAAGTACTTCGGGGTGTTCGCCTTCGAGGACGAGGAACTGGTCGGCGGCTGCCTGGTCGCCGAGTGCCCGGACGTCTCGGCGATCCGGGTCCGGTTCTCCGCCGTCACCGAGCACTGGCGCCGGTACGCGAGCCTGTCCCGCACCCTCTACTTCACCGCGATGCGCACCGCCCGCCTCAAGGGCCTCCGGTACGCCACCCTCGGCGACGAGCCCAACCTGTACGGGCACCTCACCTCGATCGGCCTGTTCGAGTTCAAGACCGCGATGGGCTTCCGGGCGGTGCCCTCGCAGGACTTCGGCGACCCGACCGGCTGCGACGAGGCCGATCTGGTGCTGAATTTCACCGCGCTGAACGACCCCGGACTCATTCTCGGATATCCGCCCGACGCGCCCGTCGGCGACCGCCGGCTGCGCGGGTATTTCCTCACCGAGGATTTCTCCCGTGCGGAGAAATTCCGGCCCGATTTCCTGGAAGGCGTGGAGCCCCGCTCACCTTCCCGGTGAACGGGGCTCCGGCCGTTCCGCGCTGATTCGGAATCAGCCCTCCGACGGGTTCCCGGTCTCCACCGGGAACCCGTCGCGCTTCCAGTACTCGAAGCCGCCGATCATCTCCTTGACCTTGAACCCGAGCACCGCGAGCTTCGCCGCGCCCTTCGTCCCGGCGTTGCAGTCCGGCCCGAACCCGTAGGTCACGTACGTCGCTTCGCGGTCCAGGCCGGCCACGTGCTCGGGCCCCAGGTCGCGGTGCGGCAGGTTCAGCGCGCCCGGGATGTGCGCCTCCCGGTAGGAGTCCGCGGAGCGGGTGTCCACCACCACCACGCCGTCCACCTTGTGCGCGAGGTCGTGCTCGACGTCCGACGGGTCGCACTCGGAGGCGAGCTTCGCCAGGAAATACGTGGTCGAGAGGTAGTTCGTCGCCGGAACCCCGTTCACCTTGCTGTCGGCGGTGAGGAACTGGAAGAGCTCGTGTCGGTCGGACACCGGAATACCTCTTTTCAGCTGAAATGGCGTCGGCTGCCGACAGCCTATGATCCCCGCGCCGAATACCGCAACCATGCGGGAAAACCCGGCCCCGAAATTCGGGACCGGGTTTGCGCGCGGCGCCGACGGGCCGTCAGGCGCCGTCCGGGAAGTGGCAGGCCGCGGTGTGGTCGGCGCCGGCCGCGGCGGGCGCCGCGGGCGGCAGCTCGGTGGCGCAGCGGGTGCGCTGTTCCGGGGCGAGCGCGGCGTGCACGGGGCAGCGGCTGCGGAACGGGCAGCCGAGGTGGCGCTCGGCGGGCGACGGCGGGTCGCCGGCCAGCAGCATCCGGGGGCGGGCCCGTTCGGCGGCCGGGTCGGGCAGCGGGACGGCGGCGAGCAGCGCCCGGGTGTAGGGGTGGCGGGGCGCGGCGAACACCCGCTCCACGGTGCCGGTCTCCACGGTGCGGCCGAGGTACATGACGCTGACCCGGTCGGCGAGGTGCCGCACGACGGACAGGTCGTGGGAGACGAACAGGTAGGCGAGGCCGAGTTCGGCCTTCAACTGCTGGAGCAGGTTGAGCACTCCGGCCTGCACGGAGACGTCGAGCGCGGAGACCGGCTCGTCGAGGACCAGCAGGTCGGGGCGGACGGCGAGGGCCCGGGCGATGGAGATCCGCTGGCGCTGGCCGCCGGAGAACTCGTGCGGGTAGCGGTCGGCGTGCGCCGGGTCCAGGCCGACCTGGCGCAGCAGTTCGGGGATCCGGCGGCGGGCGTCGGCGGCGGGCACCCGCTGGGCGAGCAGCGGTTCGGCGATGACGTCGCCGACCGGCATCCGCGGGTCGAGGGAGGCCGCCGGGTCCTGGAAGACGATCTGGACGCGGGAGCGCAGCCGGTGCGCGGCGGCCCGGTCGAGGGCGGCGGTGTCCTGCCCGAGCAGTTCGATCCGGCCGCCCTGCGGGGCGGCCAGCCTGAGGATCTCGTACAGGGTGGTGGACTTGCCGGAGCCGGACTCGCCGACCAGGCCGAGGGTCTCGCCGCGCCGGATCTCCAGGTCGACGCCGTCGACGGCCCAGGTCTCGCCGACCCGGCGGCGCAGCAGGCTGCCGCGGTGGCGCGGGAAGCTGCGGGTGAGGCCGGTGACGGTGAGGACGGCCTCGCGGTCCTCGCGCGGCCCGGCCCCGGCGGCGGGCACGGCCGGGACGGGGTAGACCTCGGCGGGCGCGGGCCGGGTGGCGGCCAGGTGGTCGGCGCGCACGCACGCCGCCAGGTGGCCGCCGTCGCCGGCGAGTTCGGGCTCGGCGGTGCGGCAGCGGTCCTCGACCAGCGGGCAGCGGTCGGCGAACGGGCAGCCGGCGCCGCGCAGTTCGCCCGCGGCGGGCGGGCGGCCGGGGATCGGGACGAGCGGCCCGCCGCGTCCGTCGAGGCGGGGGACGGCGCCGATCAGGCCGAGCGTGTAGGGGTGCCGGGGCGCGGTGAACAGCTCGTCCACGGGCGCGGTCTCGACGATCCGCCCGGCGTACATGACGGCGACCCGGTCGGCGCTGCCGGCGATCACCCCGAGGTCGTGGCTGACCAGCACGAGCGCGGCGCCGGTCTCCCGCTGGGCGGTGCGCAGCACGTCCAGCACCTGGGCCTGGATGGTGACGTCCAGGGCGGTGGTGGGTTCGTCGGCCAGCAGGATGTCGGGGTCGTTGGCGACGGCCATGGCGATCATCGCGCGCTGGCGCATGCCGCCGGAGAACTCGTGCGGGAAGGCGTCCAGGGCGCGGGCCGGGTCGGGGATGCCGACCAGGTCGAGCAGGTCGGCGGCGCGCTTGCGGGCGGCGGCCCGGCCGACCGCCTGGTGGACCGTCACGGCCTCGGCGATCTGGTCGCCGATCCGGTAGACGGGGGTGAACGCGGACAGCGGGTCCTGGAAGACCATGGCGATCCGCCGGCCGCGGATGTCCGCCAACTGCTTGGCGGGCAGCCCGACCAGCTCCCGGCCGTCCAGGCGGACCGATCCGCCGATCCGGGCGGTGCCGGGCGGCAGGCCGAGGACGGCGAGCGCGGTCACGGACTTTCCGGAGCCGGACTCGCCGACCAGGCCGAGGGTCTCGCCGCGACGCAGGTCGAGGTCGACGCCGCGGACCGCCGGGTGGTCCCCGAAGTCGACGGTGAGGTTGCGGACGGCGAGCAGGTCGGTGGTCAAGGGGTGCTCCGGCGCGTGGTGGTGAGGGTCTGTCGGCTCTCCGCGAGGGCCCGGGCCCGGGCCCGGCGGGAGGGCCGGCGGCCGGCCGCGGAGGTGGGGTCGAGGGCGTCGCGCAGGCCGTCGCCGACCAGGTTGACGGCCAGCACGAACAGCACCAGCAGCGCGGCGGCGAAGTAGAACAGCCAGGGGAAGACGGGGGCGTCGCCCGCGCCGGCCGCCAGCAGGGTGCCGAGCGAGACGTCCGGCGGGCGCACGCCGAACCCGAAGTAGGAGAGCGCGGCCTCGCTCATCACGGCCCCGCCGACGGTGATCGTGGCGTCGATGATCAGGAACGAGGAGACGTTCGGCAGGATGTGCCGCCAGATGATCCGGAACGGGCCGACGCCCATGAAGCGGGCGGCCGCGACGAATTCGCGCTCGCGCAGCGACCGCGTCATCGAGCGGATCACCCGGGCGGTGATCATCCAGTTGAACACGGCGAGCAGCACCACGAAGGCGATCCAGCCGCTGCCGCGCAGCCGCGGCGAGATCACGGCGATCACCAGGAACGCCGGGAAGATCAGCATCAGGTCGACCAGGAAGGTCAGCACCCGGTCGGTCCAGCCGCCGAAGTACCCCGCGCACGCCCCGACCAGCGAGGCCAGCCCGGTCGACAGCACCGCCACCAGCAAGCCGATCACCAGCGACTTCTGCAGGCCCCTGACGGTCTGCGCGAACACGTCCTGTCCGAGCCCGTTCGTCCCGAACCAGTGCTGCCCGGACGGCGGTTGGCGCAGCGCCGAGTAGTCCGGCGTCGCGTAGTCCCAGGGCGTCAGGTAGGGGCCCAGGAACGCCAGCAGGAACAGCAGCGCCAGCACCACCAGCCCGACCACCGCCCCGCGCGAGGCGGCGACGCGGCCGGCCGCCAACCGCAACCGGCCTGCGGGCGCCCGCTCCGCCGGCGCTGCCGCGACCGGCTCCACGACCTCGGCACTCATGCGGCCCTCCCTCGGCTGCGGGCCTGCCGCGCGACGCCCGCACGGGCGACTCGCCGTCCGGCGGCGCGATCTTCCCGGCGGGCGCCTTCCGCCTCGCGCAGTTCCCCGCGCCCCGGGTGGTGCTCTCCCCGGTTGTGCACCGCCCGGTTTCCGGCCGTCCGGGCTCGGGCCCTCTTGCTCATGCTGTTCTCACTCGGGGGTCGAGGGCGGCGTGGAGGGCGTCGGCGAGGAAGCCGGCGGCGAGGACGACGACGGCGGCGAAGAGGTTGACGGCGACCACGGAGTTGACGTCCTGTTCGTTGACGGCCTGGATGAACCACTCGCCCATGCCGTGCCAGCCGAAGATGGTCTCGGTGAAAGCCGCGCCGGTGAACAGGCCGAGGAAGGCGTAGGCGAACATCGTGGTCATCGGGATGATCGCGGTGCGCAGGCCGTGCTTGATCAGGGCGCGGCTCCGGGTGAGGCCCTTGGCCTCGGCGGTGCGGAGGTAGTCCGCGCCGAGGACGTCGAGCATCGTGGAGCGCTGGTAGCGGCTGTAGGTGGCGAGGCCGCCGAGGGCGAGCGAGAGGGTGGGGAGCAGCAGGTGCAGCCCCCAGTCGGCGAGGTGGGCGCCGAGGCCGCCGGTGAGGTTGGGGGTCTCGTAGCCGGTGAAGGGGATGACGTCGTGCCCGGCGGCGTTCTTCGCGGCGATCGCGCCGTTCTTCAGGAGCAGCGCGAGCAGGAAGACGGGGGTGGAGAGCAGCACGAACGAGAGCACGGTGAGCGCCCGGTCGGAGAGCCGGTACTGCCGCACCGCGCTCCACGCGCCGGCGGCGACGCCGAGCAGCATGCCGAGCACGCTGCCGACCAGCAGCAGCCGCAGCGAGACCCAGATGCGGCGTCCGAACTCGTCGTTGACGTCGGTGCCGTGGATGGTGCGGCCGAGGTCGGCGTGGAGCAGGACGCCGTTGGCCCAGGTGCCGAAGCGTTCGACGACCGGGGTGCGGTCGTTGAGGTTGAGGGCGGTCAGCTGCCGGTCGACGGCGGCCGCGGCGGGCCGCGGCTGCTTGGCCTCGAAGTAGGCGCGCGGGCCGAGCGCGGTGCTGGTCAGCGCGTAGGCCAGGAACACGGCGGCGGTGAGCAGCACGACGTAGTAGCCGAGCCGTCTGGCCAGGTACCCCGTCACGATGCACCCCCGGTGTGGTTCGCACACCTGCGGAACATGGTCATTTGCCTTCGTTAGTACGGACTTTGACGCACTTTCGCGCAGCAGTTGTACGCCACGCCCGGCCCGGCCGTCCAGGGGCGTTCGCGTCGTCGGGCCGACGGGTTCGGTGAACCCGCTGGTCACAGCTGATCAGACGGGCACGAACGGGGGATTGCGGCGGTGTTTCACTCCGTTTCGTTTCGATCAGTTCTGCGCACAACTCTGGTGGGGGTGACTGACGGGCTGTTACGTTCGGCCCGCCGGCACCGACTTGGCTGCCCACGATCAAGCGTCGTCACACCTGGCGACCGTCGACTCTTCGAAACCCGAGGACTCCGATGCACACATCGCCCGCCACCCGCCGACTCGGCCGCGCCGCCGCCGCGGCCCTCGCCGCGCTCCTGGCCGCGACCGCCTGCAGCAGCCAGGGCGGCTCGGCGGACGCGGCCAAGACCGTGGTGCCGACCGTGGACGCCGAGGACAACAACCCCCAGCCGCTGGAGAACATCAAGGACGGCGGCGAGCTGCGCGAGCCGCTCCAGCAGTGGATCACCCAGTGGAACCCGTACCAGGTCGACGGCACCTACGGCGACGCCGTCGAGATCATGGGCTACCTGGAGGCCAAGCTCTTCCGCTCCGACGCGCACGGCGTCTACCAGCCCGTCCCCGAGTACCTGGTGTCCGCGCAGGTCACCTCCTCCTCGCCGCAGGTGGTGACGTACAAGCTCAACCCGAAGGCGGTCTGGTCGGACGGCACGCCGATCGGCTACCGGGACTTCGAAGCGGTCTGGAAGGCGTCCAACGGCAAGGACCAGGCCTACAACCTGGCCGACTCCTCCGGCTACGAGCAGATCTCGGGCGTCGCGCAGGGCGCCGACCCGAGCGAGGTGAAGGTGACCTTCTCCGAGCCGTACGCGGACTGGCAGAGCCTGTTCAACCCGCTGCTGCCGGCCGCCGGCATCTCCACCCCGCAGGCGTTCAACGAGGGCTGGGTGGAGAAGGTCCCGATCTACGGCGGGCCGTTCGTGCTGCAGAACGCCGACAAGACCGCGCAGACCATCACCCTCGCGCCCAACCCGCGCTGGTGGGGGCCGAAGCCGAAGCTGGACCGGATCACCTACCGGGTGCTGGACTCGGCCGCGATCACCCAGTCCTTCCTCAACAACGAGATCGACTTCGCCTCGGCGGGCACCGCGACCTCGTACGGCCAGCTCAAGGACGCCAAGGACGCGGTGATCCGCACCGGCACCCCCTGGGACGAGGTGCACATCTCCTTCGGCGGCAACGGCCCGCTCGCCGACCAGAAGGTCCGTCAGGCGCTCGGCAAGGCGCTGGACCGCGGCTCGCTGATCAAGATCGCCAACAAGGGCGTCCCGGTGGAGTTCAAGCCGCTGGACAACCACCTGTTCATGACCAACCAGAACGGCTACCGGGCGAACGCCGGCGACTGGGTGACCTACGACCCGGCCACCGCCAAGAAGTGGCTGGACGAGGCGGGTTGGAAGGACGCCGGCGGCACCCGCAGCAAGGACGGGCAGCCGCTGGAGCTGCACTACGTGATGAGCGACGGCTCCACCCAGGCGCAGTCCGACCTGGCCACCGCCGTGCAGAACATGCTCCAGCAGGTCGGCGTCAAGCTCACCGTCGACAAGGTGCCCAGCAAGGAGTACTTCTCCAAGTACATCGACCAGGGCAAGTTCGACCTGGCCAGCTGGCGCAACACCGGCTCCTTCCCGCTCTCCAAGACGGTGCCGATCTTCCGCGCCCCGCAGGGCGACAACGTGTTCGGCAACTACTCGAAGCTGAGCACCCCCGAGATCGACACCCTGCTGCGCAAGGCCGCCGCCACCCTCGACCCGGCGAAGGCCAACGAGCTCTACAACCAGGCCGACGTGAAGATCTGGGAGCTCGGCCACACCGTCGAGCTGTACCAGCGCCCGAGCATCGTCGCGGTCCGCAAGGGCCTGGCCAACTTCGGCGCCGGCAGCCTGGCCGACACCGTGATCACCTCGGTCGGCTGGCAGAAGTGACCGCCGGCCGGCGCCCCGCCGCGGAAGCCGTGGCGGGGCGCCGGCCGTCCGGCTACCGCCGGTGCTTGAAGTCCTCCAGCGCCTGCCGGACGGTCCCCGCCATCTCCTGGCTCCCCACGTGGCCGGAGTCGTCGAAGATGTGCAGCTTCGCGTCCGGCCAGGCCTTGGCCAGCTCCCACGCGGTCTGCACCGGGCAGCCCATGTCGTAGCGGCCGTGCACCAGCACGCCCGGGATGCCGGCCAACCGGTGGGCGTTCCGGAGCAGTTGGTCCTCCTCCAGCCAGGCGCCGTTGCTGAAGAAGTGCGAGCAGATCCGCACGAAGGCGATCCGCTCGTCCATGTCGCGGGCGCTGTACATGCCGGGGATGCCGTTCGGCTCGCCCTCGATGACGGCGTCCTCCCAGGCCAGCCACTCGTTCGCGGCCCGCTCCCGCACCGCCCGGTCCGGGTGCTCCATCAACCGGGCGTACGCCGCCAGCAGCCGGTACACGTCCCCGTCCCGCTCGCCCTCCGGCACGCCGTCCCGGAACCGGTCCCACGCCTCCGGCCGGAACCCGCCGACGCCCCGGTACAGCCAGTCCGTCTCCGCCCGCCGCGTGGTGGTGACCGCCTGGATGACGATCTCGGTCACCCGCTCCGGATGCTGCTGCGCGTACGCCAGGATCAGCGTCGACCCCCACGAGGCGCCGTCCAGCAGCCAGCGCTCGATCCCCAGGTGCTCCCGCAGCCGCTCCATGTCGTCGATCAGGTGCTGCGTCGTGTTCAGCGCCATGTCGGCCGCCGGATCGCTCGCGTGCGGCGTGCTCCGCCCGCAGTTGCGCTGGTCGTACCGGATCACCCGGTAGCAGTCCGGGTCCCAGGCCCGGGTGGGCCGCTGCGGCGCTCCCGCCCCCGGCCCGCCGTGCACGTACAGCGCGGGCTTGCCCTCCGGGTTGCCGAGCTGCTCGTAGTAGATGCGATTGCCGTCCCCGGTGTCCAGGAAGCCGGTGTCGTACGGATGCGTGAGCGGATAGAGATCGACCATGACCGACGATCCTAGGCCCGGACGTCCCGGTCTGATCCGCCGTCAGCGGAGCCCGGGAACCCGGCACTTCACCGACAGCAGAACGCCGCGGTGTTCCCTCCGCGCGGCGGATGCCTACGCTGGGACGGTGAGCACTCAAGGCGAGAACGAAGCCCGCGTCATCCCGCTGCGCCCGCCGGCCCGGCAGCAGCCCCCCGCGCCCCGCGAACCCCTCTGGCGCGACCTGGTCGGCGGCGTGCTGCGCCGCGAACGGCTGGCCCAGAACCGGACGTTGAAGGACGTGTCGGAGGCGGCGCGGATCTCGATGCCGTACCTGTCGGAGCTGGAGCGGGGCCGCAAGGAGGCCTCGTCGGAGGTGCTCGCGGCGGCGGCCCGGGCGCTCGGGCTCGGCCTCGGCGACCTGCTGTCGCTCGCCCAGCAGGACCTGGTGAGCCACACCTCCCGCCGCACCCACGGCCGTGCGGCCGGGCCCGCCAACGGTCTCTGCCTGGCGGCCTGAGCGGTCCCCCGGCCGGTACCGCCGTACCGGCCGGGGGAGGTCTCAGGCGTGGACCAGGCGGCGGCTCAGCACCTCGTCGGCGAGGCCGTAGGCGACGGCCTCCTCGGCGGTGAACACCTTGTCGCGGTCCATGTCCCGGCGGAGCGTCGCCACGTCGTGGTGGGTGTGCCGGGACAGCACCTCCTCGACCTGGGAGCGGATCCGCACCATCTCCTTGGCGGCCAGGCTCAGGTCGGAGACCGTCCCCTGCCGGCCGCCGCTGGCGGGCTGGCCGAGCAGCACCCGGGCGTGCTGGAGCACGAACCGCCGGCCGGGGTCGCCGCCGGCCAGCAGCACGGCCGCCGTGGACGCCGCCTGGCCGACGCAGAACGTCGAGATCGGCGACTGCACGAAGGTCATGGTGTCGTAGATGGCCATCAGCGAAGTGAACGAGCCGCCGGGCGAGTTGAGGTAGATCGCGATCTCCTCCCCGGGGCTGGACGACTCCAGGTGCAGCAGCTGCGCGATCACCACGTTGGCGACGCCGTCGTCGATGTCGGTGCCGAGGAAGATGATCCGCTCGTTCAGCAGCCGGCTGAACACGTCGTACGAGCGCTCGCCCTGCGCGGTCCGCTCGATGACGTAGGGAACGGTGTACGAGCCCATGTCACAACCCCATCCGTCGGCGGTTGGCGGCCGGGCGGATGTCGGCGAGCGACTCCACGACCCGGTCGACCATCCCGTACTCCCTGGCCTGTTCGGCCGTGAACCAGCGGTCCCGGTCGCCGTCGCGGGCGATGGTCTCCTCGCTCTGGCCGGTGTGCGCGGCGGTGATCCGCTCGATCGCCTTCTTGGTGTACTCGAGGTTCTCCGCCTGGATCTCGACGTCGGAGGCGGTGCCGCCGATGCCCGCCGACGGCTGGTGCATCATGATCCGCGCGTTCGGCAGCGCGAACCGCTTGCCCTCGGCGCCGACCGTGAGCAGGAACTGACCCATGCTGGCGGCGAATCCCATGGCGAGCGTCGAGACGTCGTTCGGGATCAGCCGCATCGTGTCGTAGATCGCCAGGCCGGCCGTCACCGACCCGCCGGGGCTGTTGATGTACAGGCTGATGTCGGTGCGCGGGTCCTCCGCGGAGAGCAGCAGCAGCTGCGCGCAGACGCGGTTCGCCGACACCTCGTCCACCTGGGTGCCGAGCAGGACGATCCGCTGCGCGAGCAGCTGCGCCGCGAGGTGGTCGTCGAAGCGGCTGGGCGGCGTGTCGCCGTCCTCCGCGCGGGGCCGGAGCGGGCTGGGCAGGGTCATCGGAGGTCTCCTCCTCGGGGCCGGAGCGTGCCGTCCCCTCCACTGTTCCCCCCGCTCGGGCCCCGGACGGGAGTTCTCTGCCCGCGGCAGATTCGCCGCCGGCAGAACGGCAGTTCAGACCCCCGGCGCGGGCCGGACGGCGATCCCGTTCCGCTCCAGCAGCGCCGCCGTCACTCCGTCGCCCGGCACCAGCTCCCCGGCGAAACTGCCGTCGTACACGGCGCCCCGGCCGCACGAGGGGCTGCGGGGCATCAGCACCGCCTCGGTGCAGCCCGCCCGCCGGGCCGCCGCCAGGGCCAGCTCGGCGCCGGCCACGAACTCCGCGGTCACGTCGCGCCCGTGGTCGTCGACCACCCGCGCGGCGCCGTCCAGCACGTCGTGGCCGTCGCCGCCGACCAGTTCGGCCGGGCGGCGCGGCGTCGCCAGCCCGCCCGCCGTCTCGGGGCAGAACGGCACGGGCCGCCGGCCGTCGAGCAGCTCGGCGAGCGCCGGGGACGCCTTGTCCCGCCCGTCGAACCGGCACGGCACTCCGCGCAGACACGCACTGACCAGAATCGCTTCCACCCTCCCAGGCTAACCGGGCCCGCCATTCCGCCCCGCCGCCCCTGACCTGCGGCGACCCGTACCCGGAAACCGGGGCCGACGGGCCGTCGGAACAGAATTCCGACGGATCGTCATTCACCGGACAGTTGTCAGTTATTCGTACATTCGACGGGTGGGGGCATTGCCAGCGGACGCCCCGCGCATTCAGGATGACTGCCGTCCCGGCCCGTCGACACGGCGCACCCCCGGCGCCGACGGCCCTCCCCACGGCCGGACGGCACCGGCCCGCGCCTCCCCCGTTCCCCGCGCAGCCCGTCGACCGGCCCCGTCCTCCCGAACGGAGCCACATGCCCGCCCCTGCCACCGCGGCCCCCGCCGCCCCGCCGCAGGCCGCCGTGCTCGCCCGCCCGCGCCTGACCGCCGTCCTGCTGATGGCCGGCAGCTGCCTGCCGATCCTCGGCGCGGTGCTGATCGCCCCCGTGCTGCCCAAGCTCCAGGACCACTTCGCCGCCACCCCGGGCGCGGACGTCCTCGCCCCGATGGCGCTCACCGTCCCCGCGCTGGCCCTCGGCGTGATGGCCCCGTTCGCCGGCGTCCTGGTCGACCGGCTCGGCCGCCACCGCCTGCTGGTCGTCGCCACGGTGCTCTACGCGATCGTCGGCACCGCCCCGCTCTACCTGGACTCGCTGGGCGCGATCGTCGCCAGCCGGGTCCTGGTCGGCGTCGCCGAGTCCGCGATCATGACCTCCTGCACCACCCTGATCGGCGACTACTGGACCGGCCGGCAGCGCGAGCGCTACCTCGCCCTGCAGGCCATGTGCGCCGCCGTCTCCGCGACCGCGTTCTTCGCCCTCGGCGGCGCCGCCGGCTCGGCCGGCTGGCGCGTCCCGTTCTGGGCCTACGGCATCGGCCTGCTGCTCGCCCCGCTGATGGCGGCCTTCCTGCGCCCGACGAACCGTCAGCAGCCGGCCGCCGACACGTCCACCGCGCCCGCCGCGCCGCTGCTGCGCCGGCTGCTCGCCCCGTGCGCGCTCACCTTCTTCGGCGCGATGGTCTTCTACACCATGCCCGTCGAGACCTCCTACCTGCTCGACGACCTCGGCGTCACGGCCTCCGCCGCCATCGGCCTGTCCACCGCCCTCGCCAGCGCCGCCACCGTGGCCGGCGCCGTCGCCTTCACCCGCGTCACCGGGCACGCCGAACGCCTGCTGCCGGCCGTCCTCGTCACCTGCGCGGTCGGCTTCGGCATCGTCGCCTTCGCGGGCAACGCCCCGCTGCTGGTGGCCGGCGCCGTGGTCAACTGCTTCGCCGGCGGCATGCTGCTGCCCACCCTGATCACCCGCACGCTGGCCCTGCTGGGCGCCGCGGACCGCGGCCGCGGCACCGGCCTGTGGAACGCCGCGTTCTTCCTCGGCGAATTCGTCTGCCCCGTCGCCCTGATCGGCGTCTCCAAGGCCGTCGGCGGCCTCGCCGCCGCGGTCGGCGTCCTCGGCGCGGTCACCCTCCTGGTGGCCGGCGGCCTCGCCCTGCTCAGGGCCCGCGACGGCGCCCGGCTCCGGGTCGACAACGCCACCGCCTGAACCCCGCCGCCGGCGACGCCCGCCGCCCGAGCCCTCCCCCGGCCCGGTCGGCGGGCACACCCGCTCAACGGCCGGGCGCCGCCCGGCGGTCGAGGGTGCGCCGATCCGCCGCTGCGAAGCTGCGGACACCGCCGGCGCCCCGGCGGACCGCCCGGCAGCGAGGTGCAGGAGGCGCACGGGCGTCCCGCAGCAGCGCGGTCGGGCAGCGCCGTCGGCGGACGGGGGCGCTGCCCGACCGCCGACCCGCCCGGTCGGGTCAGCGGTCCCTGCCGGGCGGCGGGCGGGCGGGCACAGCGGCCTTCACGCACCGCGGCGCGGCGACCGCTCAGCCGCCGCGGCCCGGTCGGGTCACCGGACCGGCGAACCCGGTCACCTGCGGGAGACCCAGGCGCTCGAAGATGCGGTGGGTCTCGTGCAGGCGGTCGCGGAACCCTGCCGGGCGGCGCAGGTCGGCGAGGACGCGGCCGAGGGCCTGGAGCGCGTAGCCCCGGTCGCGCCGGGCGCCCGTGCGGATGGTGAGCGCGAGCGCGAACTCGGCTTCGACCAGTGCCTGTTCGGGTCGCCCCAGGGCGCACAGGGTGTCCGCGAGGCGGAACCCGGCCAGCGCCTGCCGCTCCCGGCGGCCCGCCGCCGCGGCCAGGGCGCGGCACTCGCGGAGGCGTTCGGCGGCCTGCGGGTAGCAGCCGAGCCCGTGCAGGGCCAGCCCGAGCACGTACAGCGTGTACGCCGTTCCGGCGGTGTCGCCGAGCGACCGCACCTCCGGCAGCAGCTGTTCGCACACGGTGGCCGCCTCGGCGGCCTGCCCGCGCCGGACCCTGGAGAGTGCGGCACTGACGGTGGCCGCCGCCGCGCCCGACCGGTGGCCCGACTCCCGGGCCAGGGCGACCGACTCCTCGAACCGGCCGATCGCCTCGGCGTTCCGGTGCAGGATCTGCGCGATCAGTCCGAGCTCGTCGAGCACCTGACGGAGCCTCACGGTGTCCCCGGCGGCGCGGCTGGCGGCCTCGGCCGCGAGCGCCTCGGCGCGGGCGTCGTCCAGCCGGGCCGCCGCGAGGCGGCTTCCGCGCTGCAGGAACCGGGCCCCGCCCTCGGCGCGCCGGTCGCCGCTCACCGCCGCCGCGACCAGGGCCCGTTCCGCCGGCCCCGGCCGTCCGGCCCGCTCGCCCGGGCCGAACGGGCTCAGCGCGATCAGCAGATCGGCGGCCGCGCGCAGGCCGCGCCGCGCGGCGGACAGCCCGGCGTCACCCTCGGCCCGGCCCGACCGGCCGACCTCGGCCGCCGGAATCCGCCGGGTGCCGAACAGCCCGGTGTCGGCGGCGCCCAACTCCTCCAAGCCGTCGAGCAGCTCGAAGACCTCGGCGACCGCCACGACCCGCTCGGCGGACAGCCTCCGCTCCCCTCCGCTCTGCGCCGGCCCGCCCGCCTCCTCCGGCAGCGGGTCTCCCGGAACGGCTCCGGCAGCGCCGAGCCCACCGCCGACCGCACCCGGCCCCTGCCATCCGTCCCGTCGTTCGAGGGTCTCGGCAGCCGTGGGGCCCTGCCCGGCGGACGGCCCCCGACCACCCCCGCCCTTCGCCGCCCCGGCCGAGCCCCGCCGTCCGAACGTCCCGGCAGCGGAAGCGGTCCGCCCCGGGCCGCCGCCGTGCCGCGCCGACCCGCCCGGAGGAGCGGAACGCCGGGCCCACGGAACGCCTCCCGTGACGTCCAGCGCGCCATCGGCCGCGCCCGACCCCTGGTAGCCGTCGTTCGGTGCGGCGTTCTCAGCGGCCGGGACGCTCCGCTCGGCGGCCCGCTCCGCCGACCCGCCCGGAAGCGCCGAGCGCCCGGCCCGCGAACGGCCCGCCACGGCACCCGACCCGTCGAACCCGTCCAGTGGCTCGAAGGCCACGGCGGCCGGGACGCTTCGCCCGGTGGACGGACGGCGGTCGCGCTCGGCCGTGACGGTCCAGTCCACCAGCTCGAAGGACCCCGCCGCCGGGACGCGTCGACCGGCGAACGGTCCGGCAGCGCCGGCCGCACGTTCGTCCGCCCCCGGTTCCCGGAATCCGGCGGCCGGTTCGAAAGCCTCGGCGAACAGCCGGTCGGACCCGCCACCCGCGGCGGGCCCGACCCGTGCCGCGAACAGGTCGGCGGCGGCGGCCGCCAGGCGGCCGGCCTGGGCGATCGCCTCCGGAGCCTCGGCCCGTACCCAGGCGCGGGCGGCGGCCAGGTCGGGCAGTGCGGGGCCGCCGGGGTGCGGCGGCCGGTCGGCGCCCAGCGCGTGGGCCACCGGGTCGCCGGGGACGGCGAGCTGGAAGGCGGCGCGGGCCCGGTCGAGGAGCAGGCCGAGCAGGCGGGACCGGGCGGCGGCGCCCTCCTCCGGGTCGTGCGCGCCGGAGGTGCGGCGGGCGAAGCCGCGCAGCAGGTCGTGGTAGCGGTACCGGCCGGCGCCGACGGAGTCGAGCATCGCTGCGTCCACCAGCGCCTCCAGCAGGTCCTCGGCGCCGTCGGGGCCGAGGTCGAGGAGCGCGGTGGCGGTGTCGAGTCCGAAGTGCGGGGCCTCCGCCCAGGCTGCCAGCCGGAACGCCCGGGCCTGATCGGGCGTCAACTGCCGGTAGCCGAGCTCGAAGGCCGCACCGACGGCGAGGTCGCCCATCCGCAGTTCGTCGATCCGGCGCTGCTCGTCGGCCAGCCGTCCGCCGAGACCGGCGATCGTCCAACGGGGCCGGGAGGCCAGCCGGGCGGCCACGATCCGTACCGCGAGCGGGAGGTGGCCGCAGGCCGCGACCAGGTCGAGGGCCGGGCCGGGCTCGGCGGCCAGCCGGGGCGGGCCGATCACCCGGCCGAGCAGGTCGAGCGCCTCGGCGGGCGTGAAGACGTCCAGGTCGAGTCGGACGTCGGCCTGCAGGCCGGTGGGCCGGGTGCGGCTGGTCACCAGGACCGCGCAGGTGGCGGAGCCGGGCAGCAGCGGGCGGATCTGCGAGGAGTCGCGGGCGTTGTCGAGGACCACCAGCAGGTGCCGGGCGTCGGTGAGCGAGCGGAACAGCGCCGACCGGGCCGCGGTGGACTCCGGTACCGCCTCGGGGCGGACGCCGAGCGCGGACAGGAATCCCGCCAGCACGTCGTCGGCGGTGGCGGGCAGCCGGTCCGCGCCGCGCAGGTCGGCGTAGAGCTCCCCGTCGGGGAAGGCGTCCCGGCAGCGCCGGGCGGCGTGCAGGGCGAGCGCGGTCTTGCCGACGCCGCCCATGCCGACCACCGCCACCACCGGCAGCGACCCCCTGGACGGCGCGGTCAGCGCGCGCCGGATCTCCTCCGCCTGCGCCTCCCGTCCGACGAAGTCGCCGATCAGGGGAGGCAGTTGGGCCGGCCGCAGCGGTGCCTCGACGGCCGGCCCCGGAGCAGCGGCGGGTGCGGACACAACGGCGGGCACGGCGGCGGGCTCGGGCGCAGCGGCGGATCCAGTGACGCGTGCAGGCACGCCGGCGGACGCGACCACGGCCGGCCCGGCCTTCGTGGGCGGCTCCGCCGCGCTCTCCTCGCCGTTGAGGATCCGGCGGTGCAGTGCGGCGAGTTCGGGTCCGGGTTCCACGCCGAGTTCGTCGACCAGGGCGTCCCGTACCCGGCGGAACGCGGCCAGTGCCTCGGCCTGCCGGCCGCTGCGGCACAGGGCGCGCATCAGCAGGCCGTACGGGCGTTCGCGCAGCGGGTGTTCGTCCGTCAGGTCGGTCAGCTCGGGGATGCTGCGGGCAGCCCGGCCGAGTGCCACGTCCAGGGCGAGCCGTTCCTCCAGCAGGGTCAGGCGCAGCTCGCCGAGCCGGTTGCGCTGGCGTTCCGCGTACGGGCCGGGGACGCCGGCCAGGGGTTCGCCCTGCCACAACCGGAGTGCTTCGTCGAGCAGTTCGCGGGCGTCCTCGGGGTGTCCGGCGGCGGCCCGGTCCTCGGCGCGGGCGGCGAGCTGCTCGGCGCGGCGGGCGTCGACCGCGTCGGGCGGCAGGACCAGCCGGTAGCCGTCGCCGAGCGAGAGCAGGACGGCGGGGCCGGCGCCGTCCTGCTCCAGCTGTTTGCGCAGCCGCCACGCGTAGGTGCGCATGGTGGTCATCGCGGAGTTGGGGGGCTGCTCGCCCCACAGGGCGTCGATCAGGTCGGCTGCGGTGGCCGTCCCGCCGGGGCGCAGCAGCAGGACCGCCAGCACGGCCTGCTGCTGCGGGCCGCCGAGCCGCAGCTGCGCGTCGCCGCGCCGGGCGCGGACCGGGCCGAGCACCGCGAAGTCCAGCTCCGCCGGTTGGCTGTTCACCGTCTGCACCCCCAGTGGCCGGCCCCGTTGCCGAGCCGTCGGTCGTCCGTCGTCCGTGCTTCGCTGTTCGTGACTCCTCGGACGTGGTCCGTGGTTCTCCGTGCGTGCCCTGCGTGTCGCACAGGGTATGCAGAGCGGCGCGCCGGGCGGCAGTACCCATCCGGTCGGCGAGGTGCTGACGGTGCGTCGATCGGCCGCCGATCGGGGGCGGATCGGCTGTCGACGGCGAGTCCCTAGTGTGCGCGGTGTCGGAGCGGAACGGGTCCGGGGAACGGCCCGGACCGTCCGGTTTCCGACGCCTCGGCGGCCGGCGCGCGGATCCACCACCCGGCGCCGCCGCGCCGCTGCCGGTGGATCGAGCCACGAAAGGCGGTTCCCGTGAACGACATCCCGGAGCTCGACGTCCTTGAGCCCGACGTTCTGGAGCTCGACGTCCCGGAGATCGGCGCCCCGTCCCAGGACGAGGCCGAGGAGCCGGACGCGGGGAGCGCGTCCCGGCCCCGCTCCTGCCCCTCGGCCCGCAACCCCCGCTGCTACTGAGACCGGCCCGTTCGCGGTGCGCAGCGTCAGCGACGACCGACAGCTCGCCCTCGACCCGACGGACCCTCACCACCGCGCCCGACCGCACCACGTACGCCCGCGCGACGGCGAGCCGTTCGGGCCGGAGGCGCCCGGGCAGGACGCCGGCCGAGTCGGCGGGCAGGCCGGCGGACTCGGCTTCCCGCTGCCGCGCCGTGCCCCCGGCGGCGCGCCGGCCGCGTACGCCACCCCGTCCCGCGACCGCACCGTCCGGGAGAGCTGCGGACCGGGCTCGGAGTGGCTGTCACCCGGCTGCCCCGCACGCCGCGACGAGCCGGCGGTTCATCACCTTCCCTCCCCGCGCGCCGAGTTGGCCCGGGCCGTCGACCGCTGGTTCTGGCTGCGCCACCCGCGCCGTGAGCCGCACCCGCAGGTGCGCCTCCCCGGCGGCCCGGCCGTGCTCGCGGCCCGCCTGCTGCCCGTCCTCGCCGACTGGGCGGACAGGCCGGCCGCCGCAGCGCTGCCCGGGCCGCTCACCCCGGACAGCTACCGGCCGGCCCTCGAACGCCACGGCGGGGCCGCCGCGATCGAGACCGTGGAGCAGGTGCTCGCCGCCGACAGCCGCTGCCGCCTGCCGCGCGAGCGCCGCCCCGGCGGACCCCCGCTCTCCTCGCCGCCGCCGACCATGTCGACCCGGCGCCCCACCTCGGCGAACCGCCACCCCTGGAGTCGCCACCGCATCACGGAACGGCACACCTGCTTGCCGCACCGTCCGCGCGTACCGGCCCCGCGCGGCCGGTACGCGGAGCGCCTCACCGTCCGGCAGGCCCGCCCCACCGCGCCCACCCGCCACCGCATCCCGCCCAACCGCAGTGCAGCGGCCCCGGACACCGCGCGGCCCGCGCACCGCACCTGCACCACAACCGCCCACCCGCCACCCACCACCCGCCACCCGGTCCGTGCGAACTGGCCTCACGCGTCCGCCCGCCGCGCCGCTGGAGCGCCCCGTGATCCCTGACGTTCCGTCAACCGCCGCCCGCCCGACGATCCTCCCCGGAGCCGCCCTGTGAACCTGTCCGACCACGCACGAGCTGCGGTCGCCGCCACCGCCGGACTCCTCGCCGACCCGGACCGGGTGGCGGGCGCGCTCGCCGACGCCGACCGCCCGTGGTGCCCCGCCGGGCTCGCCGACGGCGCCCCTGGCATCGCGCTGCTGTTCGCGGAACTGGCCCGGCAGGACCCGGCCCACCGGGCGACCGCGCACGCCTGGCTGGGCGTCGCGGCCCGCACCGCCGCCGGCGCGGCCCCCGGCACCGGCCTGTACGACGCCGTCCCCGCCCTCGCGTTCGCCCTCCCCCGGGCCGCCGCCACGCCGGCCGACCACCGCACCGCCCGCGCGCACCTGCTCCACCGGACCGCGGTCCTCGCCGAACGCCTGGCCCGGCGCGAGCAGCAGCGCGCCGCCGCGGGCGTCGAGCACACCGCGCTGGAACGCTACGACCTGGTCTCCGGGCTCGCCGGCCTCGGTGCCGTCCTGCTCGACCACCACCCGCGGTCCGGCACCGCCGACTCCCCGCTGCACCTGGTGCTGCGCGCCTTGGTCCGGCTCTCCGAGCCGATCGCCGAACTGCCGGGCTGGTGGGTCGCGCAGAGCGTCGACGGCCACGGCGCGACCACCCCCGAACGGGGCCACGCCGATCTCGGCCTCGCGCACGGCCTGCCGGGCCCGCTCGCCCTGCTCTCGCTGTGCTGGCTGCACGGCCTGCGCGTCCCCGGCCAGCGCACCGCGCTCAGCCTGTGGGCGGACTGGCTGCTCGGCCAGGCCCGCCAGGACCGGTACGGCCCGTGGTGGCCGCAGTCCGTCGACCTCACCACCATCGACCAGCTCCCGGACCACCCGCAGCCGCCCGCCGACCACGGGAGCCCGGGGCGGCCGTCCTGGTGCTACGGCTCCCCCGGGATCGCCCGCGCCCTGCAGCTCGCCGGCCTGGCCCTCGACCAGCCCGACTGGCGCGAGTACGCCGAACAGGCCGCCGCCGCGGCCGTCGCCCGCGCCCTGGAGACCGGCGGCGGCCCCGCCGCCCTCACCGACGCCGGCCTCTGCCACGGCTGGGCCGGTCTGCTCCAGTGCACCTGGCGGACCGCCCGGGACGGCGAGTCCGCCGAGAACGAACTCACCGCCCTGCTGCCCCGGTTGACGGAGCGGCTGCTCGACCTCGCCACCCCGGGGCCGTTCGGCTTCCGCCCGCCGCTCCCCCGCAACGGCCGGACCGACGACCCGGCCGGCTTCCTCACCGGCGCGGCGGGCGCCGCCCTCGCCCTGCACACCGTCGCCACTGACCGGGTGCCGTTCACCGTCTGGGACCGCGCCCTGCTGCTGGCCTGACCGCCCGCCGGCCACCCTCCGGCCAGAAGTGCCGTCCCGCAGTCGGCTACGCCTTGCCGGTGGCCGCGACCGCCGTCAGGCCCTGTTCGGTCGGGCCGTAGACCCGGCCGCCGCCCGCCCAGAGGGGGACGGTGAGGGTGGTGGCGGACGGCTGGAAGTCGAAGGTCCAGCGTCCGGCGCCGGTGGCCGGGTCGAGGGCCCAGACCTTGCCGTGGAGCCAGACGTAGAGGGTGTCGTCGGCGAACTGCGCGCCCAGGTTGGTGGTCAGGGGGCCGGCGGGGAGGGAGCCGGCCCAGCGGACGGCACCGCTGCCCGCGTCCAGGGCCTGCACCTTGACGCCGAGGGTCTTGTAGTCGACGGCCACCGCGAAGAGCGTCGAGCCGTCGGGGTTCGCCACCGCCGCCTGGTAGGTCATCGTGGCGTCGGACCGCCACGCGACCGACCCGTCCGCCGGGTCGAGGGCGTAGACCCGGTCGGCGAGGTAGATCAGGCGTCCGCCCGCGGAGTTGTGCGAGCCGTCGCCGAACGGCTGGACCAGGGCCGCCGCGCCGAGGCTGGTGCCGGGCGGGTTCTGCTGCCAGGAGGCGGTGCCGAGGTGCTCGGTGTCGAGGCCCTGCAGGGTGGACTTCCCGGTGCTCATGTCGGTCATCTGCCACAGCACCCGGCTGCCGGAGCTGGCCAGGGTGAGCCGCCCGCTGCCCAGGCCGGAGAACGGGAAGCGCTGCTCCCAGCGCAGTTGGCGGGTGGCCGCGTCGACCGCCCACAGGAACAGCGACAGGCCGACGGGCGAGGTCGACGAGCCGCTGCCGTGGACGTACACCGCGCCGTCCAGCACCCCGCTGACCGCGGCGGACGTGGCGCTCAGCCCGGTCCGGGTGTACGTCCAGGCGATGTCGCCGGAGGCCAGGTCGACCGCCCTGAGCGAGGTGCGGAGCGCGTAGTCCGGTGCGGTGAACGGCTCCGCGGCGACGTAGTAGCCCTTGCCGCCGTCCGCGACGACCTGCCCGAGCACCGGGATCGGCATCGGGCCCTGCGGGCCCTTCGACGCCCAGCGGGGCTTGCCGTCCCGGTCGTAGCCGCGGACGGTCTTGGCGTCCACGGTCAGGATGCTGTCGCCGTCCGCGACGACCTGGGTGACCGGGTCGGGGACGGGCACCGTCCACAGCGCGGTGGCGAGGGCGGTGGTGTCCAGTGAGCGGCCGAGGTCGGTGAGGTCGGGCGGCGGGGCCGCCTTCGAACCGGTCTGCGCCCCGGCCGACTTGTCGTCCTTGCGGCCCGCCGTCAGGTACAGCGCCGTCCCGCCGCCCGCCAGCGCGACCGCGCCGCCGGCCAGCCCGTACAGCAGGGTGCGCCGGGACGGGCGCGGCGGGACGGCGTCGAACGGGCCCGCCGGAGGCGGAAGTTCGGCGGTCGGGGCCGGGGGCGGCGGAGGCAGCGCGGGGGCGAGGACGGCCGCGGAGCGTTCGATCGCGGCGACCAGCGCCGGGTGCAGCCAGGTGCCGGGCGCGGGCGGCTCCAGGCGCTGGGAGTCGACGAGTTGACGGGGCGTCGGCCGGTCCGCCGGGTCCTTGGCGAGGCAGGCGGCGACCAGCAGGCGCAGCCCGGCGGGCACCCCGGACAGGTCGGGTTCCTCCGCGGCGACCCGGCGGACCACCTCGATCGGGTGGCCGCCGCCGAACGGGCCGGCGCCGGTCGCGGCGTGCACGAGCGTCGAGCCGAGCGAGAACACGTCCGAGGCGGGGACGGCCGGCCGGGCGAGGGCCTGCTCGGGCGACAGGTAGGAGGGGGTGCCGAGAACGGCGCCGTCGGCGGTGAGGACGCTGTCGTCGGCGGCCCGGGCGATGCCGAAGTCGATGACGTGCGGGCCGTCCAGCGCCAGCAGCACGTTGCTCGGCTTCAGGTCGCGGTGCACCAGGCCGGCGGCGTGGACGGCGGCGAGCTCCTCGGCGATCCCGGCGGCGAGGATGCGCAACGCCGGCTCGGGGAACGGCCCGACCAGGCGGACGGCCTCGTCCAGTGGGATCCCGGGGATGTACGCGGTGGCGAGCCAGGGCAGCGGCGCCTCCGGATCGGCGTCCACGACGGGCGCGGTGAACGCGGAGGACGCCGTGCGGGCCGCCGAGACCTCGTGCCGGAACCGCGCCCGGAACCGCTGGTCGTCCGCCAGCTCCGGCCGGATCAGCTTGACCGCGACCGTCCGGCCGCCCGCCGAGCGCCCCAGGTACACGGCCCCCATGCCACCCGCGCCGAGCCGGCCGAGCAGGGTGTACGGACCGACCTGAACAGGATCGGTCGGATCGAGCGGGCGCATCGGGACTCCCTCGGGACGGGGCACGGTGGGAACGGCGAACGGGCGAGCGACGAACGGACGGACCGTCAGTCCTGTCTCGTGGTCGGGGCGTTGGCGGCGCGCGGGCGGGCCGTTCGGCGCGGCAGCCCACGCATCGTCAGGCCCCCTTCGCGGACAGGACGGTGAGGACGCCCGGGTTGGGAACGGCCACGCAGAGGCGGCCGGCGCCGGCCGTCCAGGTCAGGGCGGAGGGGTCGGAGCCCCGGTGGCCGGAGTACTTCCAGCGGGGTCGGCCGGTGCCGGGGTCGAGTGCCCAGACGACGGCGTCGCGGCCGATCCGGTAGAGGGTGTCGTCGGCGTGGAGGAGGTCCGCGCCGTACGCGCCGGCCCCGGTGCCGGGGCCGTCGGCCGGGAGGGGGGTTCTGCCCAGCGGGGTGCCGCTCCGCAGGTCGAGGGCGCCGACGGAGTATCCGCCGTCGGCGTCGGTCCACAGGCAGTGCAGCAGGCTGTCGTCGGGGCCGTGGGCGAAGGCGCTGCCGTGCAGGCGGGGGCCGGCGATGCCGGGCGCGGACCAGGCAGGCCGGCCGTCGGCGGGGTCGAGGGCGGTGAGGTTGCCGTCCTTGTCGGGGGTGAGGAACCGGCCGCCTCCGGCGGTGATGCCGAAGGACTGGAGGCCCGCCTGCCAGGCGACGCCGCCGGCGCCGTCCAGGGCCTTGAGGCGGTCGGCGGTGGAGACCAGGACGCGGTCCCCGCCGGGCAGCAGCGCGGCTTCCAGCAGCAGCGCGTCCTCGCCGTGGAACCAGGCGGTGCGCCGCGCGGCGAGGTCGACCGCCCACAGGTGGGTGCCGGTCTGCCGCTGGCCCTGGCCCATGCCGAGGACGTACGCGGTGCCGCCGCGGATCCCGGCGAACCGGCTCACCCCGAACGCCTTCGGCCGGTCCGGCGTCACCTTGCCGTCGGGCCTGCCGCCGGCCGGGTCGACGGCGAGCAGCGCGGTGGTCGGGCCGCCGCCCGTCCCGGCGAGGTGGATCCGGTGGCCGTCGAAGCCGGCCACCGGTCGCGGCTGCGAGGAGTCGATGGCGAAGTTCATCCCGGCGGTGGTGTCGTCCAGCGTCCAGGCGGGTTTGCCGTCGCCGCCGAGGGCCCACACCTGCCGGGCGGTGATGCCGACCACCACGCCGTCCAGGGAGAGGAGTTGGACGCACGGCAGGGTGACCTGCCGGTTCTGCCAGAGCGGGGTGGCCTCCGGCACGTCGGCGGCGTTCGGCCGCTCCGGCGGGGCGGCGCCGTGTCTGCCGGTCGGAGTGCCGCGGTCGATCAGGGCGAACGCGGTGCCGGCGGCGCCCGCGGCGAGGACGGCCCCGCCGAGGCCGAGCAGCGCCCGCCGGGAGGGCCGTCGCGACGGGACCGGGGCGACCGGCGGCTGCCGGTCGACGGGGGCGGGCGGCGGCACCGGCGGCGGGGCGGGCAGCTCGGTGAGCACGGACCGGACGCCGCGCACCTCGGTGGCGACGGCGGGCGGCAGCCAGCCTTCGGGATCGGCGGGATGGCCGGCCTGGGCGACGTGGGCGACCAGCTGACGGGGCGTCGGCCGGTGCGCCGGGTTCTTGGCGAGGCAGGCGGCGACCAGGGTCCGCAGGTCGGCGGGGAGTTCGCCGAGGTCGGGCTCCGTGTTGACGATCCGGAACAGCACGGCCGCGCCGGCGCCCTCGCCGAACAGGTTCCGGCCGAGCGCCGCGAAGGCCACGGTCGAGCCGAGCGAGAACACGTCGGAGGCGGGCGTGAGGTGCTGGTCGAGGGCCTGCTCGGGCGACATGTACGGCGCGGAGCCGATCACCGAGCCGGTGGTGGTCAGTCCGCCCGCGTCGGCGGCGCGGGAGATGCCGAAGTCGATGACGTGCGGGCCGTCCAGGGCGAGCAGCACGTTGCCCGGCTTGAGGTCGCGGTGGATCAGCCCGGCACGGTGCACCTCGCCGAGCGCCTCGGCGAGCCCGGCCGCCAGCGTGCGGACCGTCCCGGCGGGCAGCGGTCCGTGCCGCTCGACGGCCTGACGGAGCGGCAGGCCCGGCACGAACGCGGTGGCCATCCACGGCACGGCCGCCTCCGGGTCGGCGTCGACCACCGGTGCGGTGAACGCGCCCGAGACCCGCCGGGCGGCGTCGACCTCCAACCGGAACCGCTGCCGGAACCCGGCGTCCTCCGCGACCTCGGGCCGGATCACCTTGACCGCGACGGTCCGCCCGGCGGCCGACCGCCCCAGGTACACGGCGCCCATGCCGCCGGCCCCGAGCCGTCCCACCAGCGTGTAGGGCCCCACCTGCCGCGGGTCGGCCCCGTCGAGTGGCTGCACCTGCCCGTCTCCTTCTCCCCGTGGCACGCCCCCGCCCGCGGGACCGGCCTCCCCCTCGGCAGGGGCCGACCGGGACGCGCGGAGAGTGCGCGGACCGAACCCTACGGTCTGCGAGGGAACCTGACAGCCGATCACACCGAATCCACACCAACGACAGCTCCCCCGCCGCCCGCACCCCTCCGGGTCCCGGCGGGAACGCTGCGCCGCCCGGCGCCCGGTCGGCCCCGCCGGTGGCGGGGTGCGGAACCGTGCCGTCCCGGGCCACCGTTCGGGCGCGCAGCGCACATTCGGGCCCTGCGGTCCGCACTAGCCTCGGCGGCTCGACCGGCCGGCGGCGCGGAGAGGCGGAGAGAACGATGGGACGCAGCACGACGGGGTCCGCCTGGGCGCCGCTCGGGGAGAAGGTGTTCCGGGCACTGTGGGTGGCGCAGTTCGTGTCGAACGTGGGCGGCTGGATGCAGACCGTCGGCGCGCAGTGGGTGCTGGTCGGGCACGGCGCGGGGCTGGTCTCGCTGGTGCAGGTCGCGGCGGGGCTGCCGGTGCTGCTGCTGGCGCTGCCGGCGGGCGCGCTCGCGGACCTGGTGGACCGTCGGCGGCTGCTGCTGGTGATGCAGGCGGCGATGGCGGCGGTCGCCACCGCGCTCGCCGTGCTGGCGCTGCTCGGGGTGCTCGGGCCGTGGCTGTTGCTGCTGCTCACCTTCCTGCTGGGCTGTCTGACGGCGCTGAACGGACCGGCCTGGCAGGCCGTGCAGCCGAGCCTGGTGCCGCGCGAGCAGTTGCGGCAGGCGTCGGCGCTGGGCGCGGTGAACATGAACGTGGCCCGCGCGGTCGGCCCCGCGCTGGGCGGACTGCTGGTCGCCGCCGCCGGGGTGGGCTGGACGTTCGCCCTCAACGCGCTGTCCTTCGTGGGCATTCTGCTGGTCCTGCTGCGCCGCTTCCCCCAGGAGCCGCAGCGGCCGGCGCGGGAGCGCGAGCACGCGCTGGCGGCGCTGCGGGCCGGCGGCCGGTACGTCCGCCGCGCGCCGGAGGTGCGGCGGATCCTGCTGCGCTGCGCGCTGTTCGTGCCCGGTGCGGCGGCGCTGTGGGCGCTGCTGCCGGTGGTGGCGGTGCAGCGGCTGGGCCTGGGCTCCTCCGGGTACGGCCTGCTGCTGGCCGCCGTGGGGGCGGGTGCGGTGGCGGGCGCGGGGACGCTGCCGCGGCTGAGCGCCCGGCTGCGCGGCGACGGCGTGCTGGCGCTGGCGGGCCTGCTGACGGCGGGTGCGCTGCTGGTGACGGCGCTGGCCGGGAGTGCCTGGGTGGCGGGCGCGGGCCTGGCGTTCGCGGGCGCGGCCTGGATCTGGGGCCTGTCCACGCTGAACGCCGCGCTGCAACTGGGGCTGCCGAACTGGGTGCGGGCCCGTGCGGTCGCCTTCTACCTGCTGGTGTTCCAGGGCGGCAATGCGCTGGGGGCCCTGGCGTGGGGTCAACTGGCGCAGCACGCGGGCCTGTTCGCGGCACTGGCGGTGCCGGCGGCGCTGCTGGTGGTGCCGGGCGTGCTGTCGTTGCGCCGGTTCCCGCTGCCGGACGGCCGGGTCGACCCGTCGCTGTCGGACAGCTGGCCGGAGCCGCGGCTGACGGTCGAGCCCGCCGCGGGCGAGGGCCCGGTGCTGGTCACCGTCGAGTACCGGGTGGCGGACGGCGACGCGAGCGCGTTCGCGGCGGCGATGGGCGAGGTCGAGGCGTCGCGGCGGCGCACCGGCGCGGTCGGCTGGGGCCTGTACCGGGACGCGGCCCGGCCCGACCGGTTCGTCGAGGTGTTCACGGTGGCGTCCTGGGCGGAGCACCGGGCGCAGCACCACGAGCGCTGGACGGGCGTCGACCACGCCTTCGAGCGGGCGGCCCGTGCGCTGGTGTCGGGCGAGCCGGTGGTGACGCACGCGGTGGCCGCCCGGACCACGGGGTGACGGTCCCCTCGGCCCGGGCGACGGTGATCGCCGCGCCGCCGCTGCGGTCGGGCCGGCCGCGCGAGGACGCGCGGGCCGTCGGCGAGCAGTCCGGGGATCAGGCGGGCGAAGCCGGAGGCGTCCGCGGGGGCGCCGCGCACCGGCACCGCGGTGGGCCTGTCGGTCATGGTCGACTCCTCCGTCCCGTCCGGTCGTTCGGGGCCGGTGCCGGGCGTGGCGGGGAGTCCGGACGGTGTGCGCGTCGGACCCGGCGGGGGCGCCTCCCGGACGGTCGGCCGGCCGTGCCGCCTTTCCCCGCAGCGCACTGCGCCCGGCCGCACCGCGCATGTCCGGCCCGCGGGCGGGCCCGGTCGCCGTCCGGCCCCCGGAACCGTTTTCCCGTTCGAAGCCCGCACCCAGTAGGAAGGGGGTGACGAACCCTGCCGGGGGCGAACGGACGGAGCGGAATGGACGACAGCAGCGGGACCGGTTTCGGGCGGACCCTCCGGGAACTGCGCCGGGCGCGCGGCCTGACCATCGAGGAGCTGGCGGAGGCCTCCGGGGTCTCCGACCGGGCCATCGGCGACCTGGAGCGCGGGCGCAGCCGCCGCCCGCAGCGCGGCACCCTCAGCGCGATCGCTCAGGGCCTCGGCCTCGACGAGACGGCCCGCGCCTCGCTGCTCGCGCAGGCCCGGGCGGGCCGGGAGGGCTCCCGGCCCGCCGCGGCCGGCCCGGCGGTGGGCCCCGTCCTGCCCAGGGGCGTGCGGGACTTCGTCGGCCGGCAGGCCGAACTGGCGCTGCTGCGCTCGCTCGCCCATCCGCCCGCCGATCCGGTCGCGGCCCCGCCGGTGGCGGTGGTGTTCGGCACCCCCGGCAGCGGAAAGACCACCCTGGCGGTGCGGCTGGCCGAGCAGCTGGCCCCGGAGCTGACGGACCCTCCGTTCCTGCTCGACCTGCAGGGCCTGGACGCGCGGCCGCTCCCGACGCAGGAGGCGATCACCCAGCTGCTGGCCGCCTGGGGCACCGACGAACTCGACCTGATCCGGCTGAACCCGCAGGAGCGGCTGGCCCGTTACCGCGAGACGGCGGCCGGCCGGCACGGCGTCCTGGTGCTGGACAACGCCGCCGACGAGGCGCAGGTCCGGCCGCTGCTCCCGGCGGCGGGCCGGCTGCTGGTGGTGGTGACCAGCCGGCACACCCTGGCCGGCCTGGAGGGCGTGCACCGGGTGGAGCTGACCGCGCTCTCCCCGGACGAGTCGGCCGAGCTGCTGCGCGCGGTGGTCGGCGCGGGCCGGGTGGACGCCGAGCCGGCGGCCGTCGGGCAGATCACCGAGCTCTGCGGCCACCTCCCGCTCGCCCTCCGGGTCGCCGCCAACTGGGCTGCCACCCGGACCAGTTGGAGCCTCGGGCGGCTGGCTTCCCGGCTCGCCGACGAGGACCGCCGGCTGGACTCGCTGAGCGCCGGCGACCTGCGCGTCAACTCGGCGTTCTCGCTGTCCTATTCGCGGCTCGCCCCGGAGACCGCCCGGATGTTCCGCCTGCTGGCGCTGGTCCCCGGGCCCGACTTCAGCGCCCCGCTGGCCGCCGTGCTGGCCCGGCTCCCGCTGCTCGACGCCGAGGACCTGCTGGAGGAGCTGCTGGAGGCGGGCCTGCTGACCACCCGCCGCGAGGACCGCTACCGCCTGCACGACCTGCTGCGCCTGTACGCCCGTTCGCGGTACCGCGAGGAGGACGGCGAGCCCTCCGAGTCGGCCGACCGGGCCCGGCTGCGCGGCCGGCTGCTGGCCGCCGCCGTGCTGGTGGGCCGCCGCCACGCACCCGACCACGAGGCGCCGCCGCCCGCCGACGACCCGCTGATCGGGCCGGGCGGCCGGGAGTCGGCGATCCCCTGGCTGAAGGCCGAACACGCCAACTGGCTGGCCGCGTTCCGGGAGGCCGCCGCGGCCGGCGAGCACGCCGAGGTGAGCGCGGTGGGCTCGGCGATGAGCCTGGTGTCCGACCTGTGGGTGACCGCCGGCCACTGGGTGGAGCTGTTCGGCACCGCTGCCCGCGCCGCGGCCGCCCTCGGCGACACCACCGCGCAGGCCGGGCACCTGAACGACCTGGCCTGGGCGCACTGGGTCTGCGAGGCGGACCACCGGGCGGCCGTGGACGCCGCCGGCGCCGCCCTCGAACTCGCCCGCGCCACCGGGGCGGAGGTCCAGCAGGCCCGCGCCCACCTGCGGTTCAGCGTGCTGCGGGACGCGGCCGGTGACGCCGCGTCGGCCGCCGACCACTGCCGGAAGGCGCTGGACCTGTTCATCGCGGCGGACGAGATCAACGGCTACCTGCCCGCCTGCAACGTGAGCATCCACCTGCTGCGCAGCGCGGGCCGGCCCGAGGACGCGATCGCCACCCACCGGGAGGTGATGGCCGTCCTCGGCGACCCGCGCAACGCCGACCGGATCCCGGAGACCACCCGCGCCCTGACGGCGCTGATCGCCGACTACCACGTGTCCCTGGTCCACCTGAACCTGGGCCGGTGGGCGGAGGCCATCGAGGTCCTGCGCCCGATCCGCGGCCTGCTGGAGGGCCACGGCCACCACCGTCCCGCGGCCAAGGTCCACCTGCACCTCGGCCACGCGCTCACCCACCTCGGCCACCGCCTGGAGGCCGCCGCCGAGTACCGCGCCGTCCTCGCCTTCGAGGGCCGGGTCCGCGAGGAGCTGACGGCCGCGGCGCGGGCCGCGCTGTCCGACGACCCGCCGGCCCCGGCGACCGTCTTCGAGTAGCGGCCGACGGCCCGTCAGCCCGGCAGCGCCGTGCGGACGGGCGCGGCCTGCCACTCGCGCGGCGAGACGCCGTAGGCGGCCCGGAAGGAGCGGCTGAAGTGGCTGGCGCTGACGAACCCCCACCGGTTCGCCACCGCCGCCACGGTGGTCCGGGCGCCGCCCGGGCGGGCCAGGGCCCGGCGGCAGCCCTCCAGCCGCCGGTGCTGGATCCAGCGCATCACCGTGACGCCCTCGTACTGGAACAGCTTGTGCAGGTGACGCACCGACATGTGGTGGGCGGCGGCGATCCGTTCGGGGGTGAGCTCGGGGTCGCCCAGGTGGTTCAGGATGTGGTCCTTCACCCGGGCCAGCGTGGCCAGGGCCGGCCCGGGCCCGTCCGGGCCGGTGCGGCCGCGCCGCTCGTGGGCGAGGGTGACCAGCAGGTCCAGCGCGGTGGCGGCCAGCCGGGCCTCGGCGGCCGGATCCAGCAGCCCGGCGGTGCGGCCCAGGTGCTCCAGGTAGCAGGCCACCAGCCGGGCGGTGCCGGCCCCGGGGTCGAAGGCCGTCGCGGTGAGCACCCGCAGGTCGTCCTCGGTGAGCTCGCCGGCCGCCCGCGGCCAGTGGAAGGCGGTGAACGCGAACGGCTCGTCCAGGTCCTTGGTGAACGGCCGTCCGGCGTCGGAGACGGCGAAGCCGCCGGGCCGCAGCAGGACGCGGTGGCCGTCCTGGGCGAGCCGGGCGGTGCCCCGGTGCTGGAGCGCCAGTGTGAGGTGGTCCTCGCCGCCGCGGGCGATCAGCGCCGCGCTGCGGACCGCCCGCTGCGGGCCGGCCTGCACCAGCGAGACCTGCAGCTCGCCCATCCGGTGGGTGGTGATGGCCGCCGGCCCGGGCAGCGCCTCCCGGAGGCGCACGTCCAGCGGCATGAAGGTGCGGGAGACCGCCTCGTGCCACAGCTCGGCGCGGTCGGCCGGCGGTACGGCGGCGGTGTCGAGGACGACGGACAACTGTGCTCCTCCGGGGGGCGGTCGGTCACCGCCGCGGGGCGGAGTCCCCGCGGCCGTCACCCATCCCACCGCCCCGCGCCCGCCCCGGCCAGGAAGAACCGCAGGAGGAAATCCCTCCGCCGGAAGGTCAGCCCGCGGCCCGCCGGGCCCGCCACTCCCTGGGCGGGACGCCGTAGGCGGTGCGGAAGGCCCGGCTGAAGTGCGCCGGGCTGCCGAACCCCCAGCGGTGCGCGATCTCGGCCACCGACAGGCCGGGCCGGGCGAGTTCCCGGGCGCAGGCCTCCAGCCGGGAGCGCAGCACCAGCCGACCCACCGTCACCCCCTCGCCCTCGAACAGGCGGTGCAGGTAGCGCACCGAGATGTGGTGGGCCCGGGCGATCGTCTCCGGCGACAGCTCCGGGTCGCCCAGCCGGCGTTCGATGTACTCCCGGACCTGTCGCAGCAGCCGTCCGTTGGGGGTGTCGGCGTCCTGGGCCGTCCGGGCCGAACCCAGCTGGGTGATCATCGTGCCGACCAGGTCGGCGACGCTGCCGGCCAGCCGGTCGGCGACCGGCGTCCGGTACGAGGACGCGGAGTCGGCGAGGGTCCGCAGGAACGGCAGCAGCACCGAGCCGAACCCGTCGGCCGCGGTCACCGGCGTGCCCGTCACCCGCTCCAGGTCGCCGTCCGGCACGGCGAGCAGGCGGCGCGGCAGGTGGAACAGGTGCGCGCGGGACGGCTTCGGGTACTCGATGACGTACGCCCGCGCGGTGTCGTACAGCACGAACTCGCCCTCGCCCAGCACCGTCTGCTGCCCGTCCTGGGTGATCATGCACTCGCCGGTCAACTGCAGGCCGATGCCGACCATCGGCTCCTGCCGGGCCCAGGCGAACCGGCCGGCCAGGCGGGGCGGCAGCGGCACGGCCGTCTCCAGGGTGGCGACCCGCAGGTGCCCGAGACGGGACAGCACGGCGCGTTCGCCGGGCGACGCCCCGGCGTTCGCGGGGTCCGTCGCGGCCGGCGGCCACGGCCACGCCGCGCCGGGCACGCACCCGTTCGCCATCCACGCACTCATCCGACCGCCCTTTCCACGAGATCCTGCTGCGAGCCTGCGCCGCGGACCCGGCGGCGGCTTAAGTCATTTGACTGCCCGACCGCGCCCCGTGCGCTGTGGGTCGGCAGCGGTGCACGGACAGCACACTCCGACCGGTCCGGTGCGCCGCTCAGAGCCGGTCGAGCGCGTGCGCCAGCGCCGCGCGGGAGGTGATGCCGAGCTTCGGGAAGATCTTGTACAGGTGCGCGCCGACGGTGCGCGGCGACAGTTGGAGCCGCCGCCCGATCTCCTTGTTGGTGAGGCCGGTGGCGGCCAGCCGGGCGATCCGCAGCTCCTGCCCGGTCAGTTCGGTCGGGTCGGCGGCCGGCCGGGCCGCGGACGCGCCCACCGGGTCGCCCGCGGCCCGGAGTTCCTCCTCGCACCAGCGGGCCCAGGGCAGCGCCTGCAGCCGGACGAACAGGTGGTGCGCGGCGCGCAGCGCCGTCCGGGCGCCGGGCCGGTGGCGGCGGCGCAGCCGGGCGCCGTGGGCGAGTTGCAGCCGGGCCAGGTCGAACGCCCACTGCTCGGCGCCTGGGACGGCGAGCGCCGCCCGGTAGGCGTCCTCGGCATGGTCGTCGTCGGCGGCCAGCGCGGTCGCGGCGGCGAACAGGAAGGCGTGCCGGTCGGAGATCCCGGCGGAGTCCGCGGCCCGGCCCGCTTCGAGGTGGGCCAGGGCCTCGTCCCGGCGGTTGGTGAGCAGGGCGGCGGCGACCAGGTCGAGGACCAGCGCGTGCCGCCAGGGCGGCCCGGTGGGCGGCTGCCCGGGCGGGGCGAGTTCGCGCAGGTGCGCGTACGCCTCGTCGGGGCGGCGGTGGGCGAACGCGGCCAGGGCGCGCAGGTGGGTGAGCCGGTCGAGGACGTACCGCATCCGGGCCCGGGCGGCGATCGGCCGGATCGCCTCGTCGACCGCCCGCAGCCCGGCCTCGTCGCCGCGTCCGGCGAGGAAGTGGGCGTAGGCCTGGCGGAACATCAGGGCGTTGGTGCGGTAGCCGAGTTCGTCGGCGATCTCGGCCTCGCGGACGCAGACCTGCGCCTGGTCCCAGCGGCCGAGCAGGAAGTCCTGGTGGGCCTTGGCCTTGGCGACCGAGCCCTGGGTGGCGTAGCCGTGCTGCCCGGCGAAGCGCTGCCAGACCTCGCCCTCGGCGGAGTCGAGCGCGGAGGCCGTCCACAGCAGCAGCCAGGCCACGCCCGCCTCCTGCTCGGCCGGCAGGTCCCGGGCCAGGGCGAGCAGCGCGTCGGCGGTGCCGGGGCGGGGGTCGGTCCAGGCCTGCAGGCAGAGCCGGCCTGCCTCCGAGACCTGGTCGCGGTGCTCGCGCAGGGCCCGCCAGGCCCACGGGTCGTCGGTGTGGGCGGCGGCCAGCAGCAGCTTGAAGTAGACCTGTTCGACCAGGCCACCGAAGGTGTCCGCGCCGGGCGCGGCGAGCGCGTCGAGGGCACCGGGCAGCAGCGCGGCGGAGGACTCGAAGTCGACGTGGTGGCTCTGGTCGGCGTACACCACCGCGTAGGCGAGCAGCGGGGCGACGTCCTCCGGTACCCGGCAGGCCGTCAGTTCGTCGACGAGCGCGGCGGCGTGCCGCAGCTGCCCGCCGCGGGCGGCCATCACGGCGGCCCAGGTGAGCCGGCGGGCGCGGTCGCAGGAGTCGGTGCTGAGCACGGCGGCGCGTTCCAGCAGCAGCGCGCCCTCGGCGTCGCCGCCGCGGGCGGCGAGGTCCCGGCCGGCCTCCTGGAGGCGGCGGGCGAGGCCGTCGTCGGGCAGCAGGGCGGCGGCGGCCTCGTGGGCGAGCCGGCGCGGGTCGTCCGGGGCGAGGGCCTCGGCGAGGTCGCGGTGGGCGCGCCGGCGGTCGGCGTCGGAGGCGGCGGACACCACGGCGGTGCGGGCCAGCGGGTGACGGAACACCAGCTGCCCGGACTCGTCGAGTCGGGCGACGCCGTCCCCGTCGAGCCGGCCCAGGGCCTCGCCGAGGGCCTCGCCGCCGACCCGCAGCCAGCCGCCGCGGCTGAACTCGGGGCCGGTGGCGAGCGCCGCCAGCAGCAGCAGGCGGCCGACGTCGGGCGGCAGTTCGTCGAGCCGCGCGGCGAAGACCTGTTCCAGGGTGCGGCCGAGCGGCAGCCGTTCGGGCAGCGGGGCGAGGCCGCGCTGCTGGGCGGCGGCGAGCTGCCCGGGCAGTTCGACCAGGGCGAGCGGGTTGCCGGCCGCCTCGGCGAGCACCCGGTCCCGGGTGGTGGCGGCGAGTTCGGGCCGGCAGCTGTCGAGCAGCGCGGCGGCGTCGGCCTCGGGCAGCGCGCCGACGTCGACGGCCTCGGCGGACCGGATCTGCGCGGCCCGGCCGCCGGGGCGGCTGGCGACGACCATCACGACCGGCAGCCGGGTGGAGCGGCGGTGCAGGAACGCGAACACCGTCGCGCTGGACGAGTCGAGCCAGTGCAGGTCGTCGAGGAGCAGCAGGACGGGGGCGGCGGCGGCCGCCTCGGCGAGCAGGGCCAGTGCGGCGGTGCCGACGGCGAACCCGCTCGGGGTGCCGGAGCGGACGCCGAAGGCGCTCTCCAGGGCTTCGCGCTGGTGCGCCGTCAACGCCCGGGAGCCCTCCAGCAGCGACCAGAACACCTGGTGCAGGGCGCCGAACGCGAAGTCGGTCTCGGCCTCGGCGCCGACGGCGCGCAGCACGGTGAAGCCGCGTTCGCGGGCCTTGTGCTCGACCCAGTCCAGCAGGGTGCTCTTGCCGACGCCGGGGTCGCCGCGCAGCAGCACGGTGCAGCCGCTGCCGCCGTCCTCGGCCTGGACCAGCGCCGCGGTCAGCAGTTCGGTCTCGCGCTGCCGTCCGATCAGGCCGGGTGCCCGCCCGCCGTCCACCGTTCCTCGTTCTCCGGGAAGCATCCCTCGGGCACCGGCCCGCCCGGGTCCCGGCCGCCCAGGTTATCCCCCGGCGCGGCGGACCGGGATCGCGGCCCTGACCTGCGGCTCATTCCCGGTGGAGCAGGGCGGTGGCGGCGGCCAGGGCGGCGCCGGCGAGCAGGGCCCAGGCGAGCTGTCCGTGCAGCACCAGGACGGCGCCCGGCAGGGCGCCGGCCAGCATGGTGGCGACGGCCAGGATCCGCCGCCGCTGGCGGGGCGCGGCGCCGCCGGCCAGCCGGGAGTCGGCGGCCAGGCCGGTGAGGGTGAGGGTGAGCACGGTGGTGGTGAGGTCGGGGACGCCGAGTCCGCGCACGGTGGCGTTGCGGATGCCCATGGCCAGCGCGCCGAGCGTGATCACCGCGTAGCGGGCGGGGCCGTCGGCGGTCCGGGCGAACACGACGGCGGCGGCCGCGGTGTGCAGGACGGCCTCCAGGGCGAGCGCGGTGCGCAGCCGGCCGTGCCGTCCGGTGGTGAACCGCCCGGCCACCGCCGCGCCGATCAGGAACGCGCCGAGCGAGGTCACCGAGCCGGCGACGGAGAAGCCGGGCGCGCCGGCCAGCGCGAACGCGATGACGACCACGTTGCCGGTCATGTTCGCGGTGAAGACGTGGCCGAGGCCGAGGTAGCTGACGGCGTCGATCAGTCCGCTGGCCAGGGTGAGCCCGAACAGGGCCAGGGCCAGCGGGTGGCGGTCGGTGATCTGCGGCCCGGGCGGGGCCGGGGTGCCGGGGGCGGGCACGGTGCCTCCTGGGGTGCGGGGGCGCCGCCGCGGCGCGGGCGGCGGCGCCCCGGTGGTGACGTGGCGTCAGAAGAAGCAGGGGTCCTGCGGTGCGGCGTTCTGCCCGGGGACGGCGCGGCCGCGGGCGAGGCGCCAGGCGTGCTGCTCGTCGGAGGCGGCGGCGGCCTCCCGCACCAGGTCGGCCTGCTGTGCGCCGGCCAGGCCGGGCGCGGGGGTGGCCTGGTAGCCGCCGAAGCGGGCGACGGGGCTCCAGTCCGGGCTGACGGCGGGCAGGTCGGCGGCCAGGCCCTGGTGTTCGGCGGCGGCGTGCACGATCCGGCCGCCGACCACGGTGAGCACCGACTCGATGTGCGCGATGTCGGCTTCCTCGACGGTGAAGTAGTCGGCGTCGAGCACCGCCAGGTCGGCGTAGCTGCCGACGGTGAGGCGGCCCTTGACGTCCTGTTCGCCGGTCAGCCGGGCGCCGCCGAGGGTGAACAGCTCCAGGGCCCGGGCGCGGTCGAGCCGGTTGTGCTCGGCGGCGAGCCGGCGTCCGCTGATGGCACGGCCGGAGACCAGCCAGTGCAGGGCGACCCACGGGTTGTAGGAGGAGACCCGGGTGGCGTCGGTGCCGCCGGCCACGGTCAGGCCGCGATCCAGCATGGCGCGCAGCGGCGGGGCCTCGGCGGCGGCGGGCGCGCCGTAGCGGTTGACGAACGCCTCGCCCTGGAAGGAGAGGCGGTTCTGCACGGAGACGGCGCCGCCGAGTGCGGCGATCC
Organism: Kitasatospora sp. NPDC059646; assembly: GCF_042734615.1. NCBI lineage: Bacteria > Bacillati > Actinomycetota > Actinomycetes > Kitasatosporales > Streptomycetaceae > Kitasatospora > Kitasatospora sp. NPDC059646. Next base: position 7,077 of record NZ_JBHWDS010000010.1, on the reverse strand, counting down.
GGTCCAGGCTGTCGGCGCTGACGGTCTCGGCGTGGTCGAACAGCCAGCGGTTGCCCTGCGGGAACAGGCCCTCGGCGGCGAGCTTCTCGAACACGGCGAGGTCGCGCCGAATCGTCCCGTCGTAGGTGGCGTGCAGCCGGAAGCCCCAGCCGTGCTCCATCAGCATCCGCACGGCCTTCTCGAACTCGCCCTCGTACGCGCCGAGTTGCGGGCGCGGTTCGGTGAAGTTCTCGAAGTCGGCGGCGGCCCAGGTGAGGTTCTCGCCGGCGCCGTTGAGGCGCAGCCACTCGTCGCCCTCGCCGGGGCGGACGGTGTCGATCCACCGCTTGAGGTCGTCGAGTTCCTGTCCGGCGGTCTGCGGGAACAGGTGGTAGGCGATGCGGAGCGTCAGCTCGCCGCGGCGGGCGAGTTCCATGACGGTGCCGTAGTTCTCCGGGAAGCTCTGGAAGCCGCCGGCGGCGTCGATCGCGGAGGTCAGGCCGAAGCGGTTGAGCTCGCGCAGGAAGTGCCGGGTGGAGTCGACCTTGTCGGCCTCGTCGAGCGTCGGCGCCTTGGCGAGGGTGGAGTAGAGCAGCAGGGCGCCGGGGGCGGCGATCAGCAGGCCGGTGGGCTCGCCGTCGTGGCCGCGGACGATCTGGCCGCCGGCCGGGTCGGGGGTGTCCCGGGTGAAGCCGGCGGCCCGCAGCGCGGCCTTGTTGAGCAGCGCCGACTGGTAGAGGTGCAGCACGAAGACCGGGGTGTCGGGCGCGGCGGCGTTCAGTTCGGCCAGGGTGGGCAGGCGGCGCTCGGCGAACTGGTCGGCTGACCAGCCGCCGACCACCCGCACCCACTGGCCTGCCGGGGTGCGCTCGGCCTGCTCGCGCAGCATGGCGAGGGCCCGGCGGAGCGAGCGGACGCCGTCCCAGCGCAGTTCCATCACGTAGTTGAGGCCGCCGCGGATCACGTGCAGGTGGGCGTCGTTGAGGCCGGGGACGACCCGGCGGCCGAGCGCGTCGACCACCCGGGTGCCGGGTCCGACCAGCGGCACGATGTCGGCGTCCTCGCCGACGGCCCGGATCACGCCGTCGCGGATCGCGAGGGCGGTGGCCTGCGGGCGGCGCGGGTCGTTGGTGAACACCTTGGCGTTGCGGACGACCAGGTCGGCGGGCTGTTCGGGGGTGCCGGGGCGGATTCCGGCAACGGGCATGGTGGACAAGGCGGTTCCTCTTCGGGCGGGGTCGGGGCGGGGTCAGTGGAAGCCGAGGACGGGCGCGGTCGGCTGCCGGTGGTCGTCGGCCGGGCGGACCCCGCCGGCGGTCAGCAGTGCGGCGAGCTCCCGGCCGGCCCGTTCGATCCGGGTGGGCAGGGTGTCGGTGTGCGGGTCGCCGGTGCCGCCCCAGTCCTCGGAGGCCGCGAACACGGCGGTGGGGGCGACCAGGGCGCGCTGGTAGGCGAACAGCGGGCGCAGCGCGTGGTCGAGGGCGAGCGAGTGCCGGGCGGTGCCGCCGGTCGCACCGATCAGCACCGGCTTCCCGGCCAGCGCGCCGGGGTCGAGCAGGTCGAAGAAGGACTTGAACAGGCCGCTGAACGAGGCGGAGAAGACCGGCGAGACGGCGATCAGCGCGTCCGCCCCGCTCACCTGCTCCAGTGCGGCGCCGAGTGCGGGCGACGGCCAGCCGGTCACCAGGTGGTTGGCGATCGGTCCGGCCAGCGGGCGCAACTCGTGCAGCTGGACGGTGACTTCGCGTCCGGCGTCGGCGAGCGCGGCGGTGGCGGCCCCGGTCAGGCGGTCGGCGAGCAGCCGGGTGGAGGACGGCACGGAGAGTCCGCCGGAGACCACGGCGAGGGTGAGCGCGCTCACTGGGCGGCCTCCTGTCCGGCCGCCTTCAGCGAGGCGTGGGTGGGCGCGTCCGGCACCCCGGCGGGGCGCAGCTTGGCGAACTCCGCGCGCAGCACGGGGACGACCTCCTCGCCGAGGATGTCGAGCTGCTCCAGGACGGTCTTCAGCGGCAGGCCGGCGTGGTCCATCAGGAACAGCTGGCGCTGGTAGTCGCCGACCACGTCGCGGAAGCCGAGGGTGCGTTCGACGACTTCCTGCGGGCTGCCGACGGTCAGCGGGGTGGCTTCGGTGAACTCCTCCAGCGACGGGCCGTGGCCGTAGACCGGGGCGTTGTCGAAGTACGGGCGGAACTCGCGCACCGCGTCCTGCGAGTTCTTGCGCATGAACACCTGCCCGCCGAGGCCGACGATCGCCTGCTCGGGGCTGCCGTGGCCGTGGTGGGCGAACCGGGTGCGGTACAGCTCGACCATCCGGCGGGTGTGTTCCTGCGGCCAGAAGATGTTGTTGTGGAAGAAGCCGTCGCCCCAGTAGGCGGCCTGCTCGGCGATCTCGGGGCTGCGGATCGAGCCGTGCCAGACGAACGGCGGGGTGTCGTCCAGCGGGCGCGGGGTGGCGGTGAAGCCCTGCAGCGGGGTGCGGAAGCGGCCCTGCCAGTCGACCACGTCCTCGCGCCAGAGCCGGCGCAGCAGTGCGTAGTTCTCGGTGGCGAGCGCGATGCCCTGGCGGATGTCCTGGCCGAACCAGGGGTACACGGGGCCGGTGTTGCCGCGGCCCATCATCAGGTCGACCCGGCCGTCCGCGACGTGCTGGAGCATCGCGTAGTCCTCGGCGATCTTCACCGGGTCGTTGGTGGTGATCAGCGTGGTGGCGGTGGAGAGCACGATCCGCTCGGTCCTCGCCGCGATCCAGCCGAGCATGGTGGTCGGCGAGGACGGCACGAACGGCGGGTTGTGGTGCTCGCCGGTGGCGAACACGTCGAGGCCGACCTCCTCGGCCTTGAGCGCGATCGCCAGGATCGCCTTGATCCGCTCCCCCTCGGTGGGCGCCCGCCCGGTGGTCGGGTCGACCGTCACGTCGCCGACGCTGAATATCCCGAACTGCACGGGGTGCCGCCTTTCCGCTGACTGTGCACGGCCCGACCGGGCCGCCCTGCGACGGTAGGCGGCGTGGGGCCGGTCGAACGCCCCGCCAGCGCATGGCCAATTGCCCTGGAGCGCACAGCAGTTGCCGCCCGCCGCGGTGTGCGTTGTGGGAACAGCGCCGGGCGCGCAGCGGGCAGGAACGGCCTCGGACCGGGGCCTAGCTTGGTGGTCGTCGGTGCCCCGGAGCCAACCGGTCGAGTGCCTGACTCCCCCTCCATCACCCGCATTCCCACGACAGAAGGGACCGTCATGGTCGACTTCGCCAACGTCAAGGCCGCTCCGAGCCCGGATCTGCTGACCCCCGAGAACTCGATGATGCTGTTCGTCGACCACCAGCCGCAGATGTTCTTCGGCACCGGCTCCGGAGACCGCACCTCGATCATCAACTCCACGGTGGGCCTGGCCAAGGCCGCGAAGATCTTCGACGTGCCGGTGGTCCTGTCGACCGTCGCCGCCGAGTCCTTCTCCGGCCCGATCCTGCCGCAGCTGAAGGCGGTCTTCCCCGGCCACGAGGTCATCGACCGCACCAGCATGAACGCCTGGGAGGACGCGGCGCTGGTCGAGGCCGTCAAGGCCACCGGCCGCAAGAAGATCATCCTGTCGGGCCTGTGGACCGAGGTCTGCCTCGTCCTGCCGGCGCTCTCCGCGCTGGACCAGGGCTACGAGGTGTACGTCGTCGCGGACGCCTCCGGCGGCGTCAGCCCGCTGGCCCACGAGCACGCCCTGCAGCGGATGACCGCCGCCGGCGCCGTGCCGGTCACCTGGGTGCAGGTCCTGCTGGAGCTCCAGCGCGACTGGGCCCGCTCGGAGACCTACGTCGCCGTCACCGACCTGGTCAAGGAGCACGGCGGCGCCTACGGCCTGGGCGTGTTCTACGCCCAGTCGATGATCGACCCGCACGCCGCGGGCTGACCGCGGTGAACACCGGTCTCCTCCTGCTCCGCCTGGTCACCGGCCTGCTGATCGCCGGGCACGGCGTCCAGAAGGTCAGCCACCACCTGGGCGGCGGCGGACTGGCAGGCGGCACCGCCGAGTTCCGGGGTGACGGCTTCCGGGGCGGGAAGCTCACCGCCCTGGCCGCCGGCGGCACCCAGATCGGCGCCGGGCTGATGCTCGCCGCCGGCCTGCTCACCCCGCTGGCGGGCGCGGGCGTCATGGGCGTCATGACCGTCGCCCTGACGGTCAAGTGGCCGCACGGCCTGTGGGTCCAGCACGACGGGTACGAGTTCCCGTTCGTGCTGATCACCATCGCCGCCGCACTCACCGCCACCGGTCCGGGCCGGTGGTCGGTGGACGGCGCGCTCGGCCTGGCCGACTGGCCCCTGTGGTGCCTCGCGCCGGCGCTGGTCGCCGGTGTCGGTGGCGGTCTGGCCACCCGGTTCGCCCTCCACCGCAGGTGAGGGCAGCAGTACCGCAGTGCGGGCTCGGGCCCCTGAGCGAGCGATCGCCCAGGGGCCCGAGCCCGTTTCCCCACTCCCCCTCCTCCGAAGGAACACGCGCATGACGGCAGCGACCACCCTCGAAGACCCCCGGGCGCAGGACGTCCCGACCGCCCCCGGGCTGCACACCATGACCCGGATCAGCCTGCGGCCGATCGCCTCCCCGATGCCGCTCGGCTTCTTCGCCGTGGCGATCTCCTCCGCGGTGACCGGCAGCCTCCAGCTCGGCCTGGTCGACGGCGCGTTCCGGCAGGCCGTCGCGCTCACCGTGTTCTCCGCCTTCGCCCTCCAACTGCTGGTCGGCATCCTGGCGTTCGGCGCCCGCGACGTGGTCGCGGCGACCCTGATGGCGGGCTTCGCCGGGGCCTGGCTGTCCTTCGGCCTGGTCACCGCGACGGACGCGCCCGGCGGCGCGAAGGTGCTGGGCGTGCTGAACCTGACCTTCACCGTGTTCGCCGCCCTGATGGCCTCGGTGGCCCGGCCGAAGAAGGCCCTCTGGCTGGTCCTGCTGGTCGCCACGCCGCGCTACCTGGTGGCGGGCCTGGCCGGCGTCACCGGCGCCGAGTGGCTGGGCCGCACCGCCGGCGCGCTCGGCATGCTCCTCGCCCTGGTGGCGGCGTACGCGGCGTACGCGCTGATGGTCGAGGAGCTGCGCGGCCGCGACGTGCTGCCGATCGGCCGCAGCGGCCCCGCCGAGCACGCCATGCACGCCCGACTCACCGAGCAGTTCGGCGCGTTGGAGCACCAGGCGGGCGTCCGCCGCACGCTCTGAACCGGCACAACGCGGAAGAGGGGGGGGGGCCCCCCGCCCGCAGGCCCGGGGCGCCCCCGGCCCCGCCCGGGGGGGGCCCCCGGGGGGGGCGGGGGTCCACCCCCCGGTCGGTTTGAAAAAAAAAAGACCCC